>WFUT01000072.1 GCA_015484845.1 Desulfobulbaceae bacterium | reverse complement strand
TGCAGACGTATACGAATACTTCAAGCCCTTGATAACGAAGCAGATTCGGTAAAATTGCCAATCCCGAAGGGCGAGAAAATGAAGAAAAAAATCCTTCACCCGATCAGTGAGTCGAAAAAAACGATCACGTTCGTATAATCCGCTGATACGGCAAAAGAAAATTTTTTTCTTCATTTTCGAAGTGCAGGATTTAGGTTTCAGCTGAAGACCACCGGCCGGTGCTGCCGCGGGCAGGGGAGCGACCCCGGGCAGGGACGTCGCGCCAGCCGCCACCCCTGTAACCGGTTGCCGGGGCAGGGAGAGGGGGCGCCCCGGCCGTGGGTCCCTGGCCGGGAGGCCCGGTTCCCTTTGAGACGGTTGCCGGGTCCACTTTCTCGCCTCCGCACCCCCTGTCTCCTTTTTCAGAAACCTTTTTCGATGATCGACTGCGCAGCAGACAGCAGCGGTTGCCGCGCAAACCCGCGGCCAGCGCAGGATTTCACTGTCGCTGCCGCGGAGGCTGGCCTGCGCCTGGATCACTACCTGGTCCGCCGGGTCGGGGAGCTCTCCCGCTCCGCTCTGGGCCGCCTGATCCTCTCCGGGCATGTTCTGGTCAGGGGGGAAAGGGTCAAGGCCGGCTACCGTCTGCGGACCGGCGACACGGTAACGGTTCGCTTCCCCGCCCCTGAACCCGACGAGCTCGTCCCGGAGGCAGTGCCCTTCGAGATCCTGCACGAGGACCCTGCCCTGCTGGTGGTGGTCAAGCCGGCCGGCGTGGTTGTCCATCCCGGCGCCGGCCACCACGGCGGCACCCTGGTCCACGGCCTGCTCCACCACTGTGACCACCTGCCCGGCGCAGACCCGGTGCGGCCGGGGATCGTCCATCGCCTGGACAAGGACACCTCCGGCGTCATGGTCATTGCCAAGACCGAGGCCGCCCTCCGCACCCTGGCCGGGGAGTTCAGGAACAGGGGGGTGCGCAAGCGCTACCAGGCCATCCTCCTGCGCTGTCCGCCCCGGGAATCCGGCCGCCTGGCCGCCCCCATCTGCCGGCACCCGGTGCACAGGAAGAAGATGATGGTGGCCGCCAGGGGTGGCCGTCACGCCGCCACCAGCTGGCAGGTAGTGGAGCGGTTCGCCGGCGGCCCCTGCCTGGTCGAGGTGGGCATTGAGACCGGCAGGACCCACCAGATCCGCGTTCACATGGCCTCCCTGGGCGCGCCGGTCATGGGTGATCCCCTCTACGGCGGCCACCCGGAGCGATTTGCCGGCATGGGCGTCCACCGGCAGATGCTGCATGCCGCCAGCCTCGCCTTCACGCACCCGGAAAGCGGTGCGGTGATGCGTTTTACCGCTCCCCTGCCGCCGGACATGCGGCAGGTACTTGCCGCCCTGCGCCAGGCGTCCTGATGGCCGGCATGGTGGTGGGCATCTCCGGCGGCATCGGCTCGGGCAAGAGCCGGGTCAGCCGTTTCTGGGCCGGGCACTTCTCGCTGCCGCTCATTGACCTGGATGCCATCTGCCGCGACCTGCTGCAGCCCGGCCAGGAGGGGTGGCGCGCCCTGCAGGCGGCCTTTGGCAACCGCTATTTTGCCGCCAACGGTTCCCTGGACCGGGCCGCCCTGCGCAGGGCCATCTTTGCCGATCACGGCCTGCGCCGGCAACTCGATGACCTGCTCCATCCCCTTGCCCGCCGGGCCATGCGCCGGGCGCTGGCCGCGCAGGCCGCGACCGCAACGGTCCTGGTCGAGATCCCCCTGCTCCTCGAGGCCGGCTGGCGCAACGACGTGGACAGGGTGGTCGTCGTCTATGCCGGCCCCGGCGTGCGGTGCCGGCGGATCATGGCCCGGGACCGCGTTGACCGCCGGCAGGCGCTGCAGGCCATCGCCTCCCAGATGCGCCTGGCCGACAAGGCGCTCATGGCCGACCATGTGCTCGACAACTCCGGTGCCTGGGCCGATACCTGTCTCCAGGTCATCCACCTGGGCCGGCTCCTGGCGGACAGCACCGGAGACGCTTTTCCCCGCCGCGGAGCTGATGTCGGCTTTTTGTGAGAAATTTCTTGACAGAAGGGATGGAAACCAATATTTAGAATTTATACGATTTTTGAACACCTCGATTCCGCCTGACGACTTCTCGTTCTTATATTTCACAGCATATAGAGTTGAATACGCTGCACAGCGCAGAGCTGTGCAGCAGTGAGCCTGATACCACATATCGCTTTCCGGGACGTATCCTGCCACCTGTATCCTGCACTTCGAAAATGAAGGAAAGATCTTCTTTCGCCTGATCAAGCTGTACGGCCCTGCCCGTTTTTTTCTGACGTGCCGGCCGCGTGCAAGGATCTTTCTTCATTCTTCCGCCCTGCAGGATTGGCAAATTCACCGAATCGTTGTCAAGGGCTCGGGGTCCTCTGCGCCCCTGGTGCTCCGCAACCTCGGCAAAGGTGCCAATCGCAGGATCCAGGTGCCACATTTATCTACTACGGAATTTTCATATTTTTCTTTTTCTTTATCGATCCACGGCACGCGGTGGCGTGCCCGATTCGTCTTCCCGAGCCGTCCCGCGGCCGTCCGCCCTGCCGGTGCGGACACCGGGCCGGGCACGGGATGGCCGGCTCTCACCGGCACGGCGGCATGGAGGGCTGCCGATGACTGTTTCAAGACCAGGGGACCGGCGGCAATGGTGGCTGCCGCCTGAACAGGTCCCCTGCATGTTCACTACATTATGATTCCTGAGGAGGAACGATTGCTCGATGAATCCGACTGAACTGAAAAACAAAAAGATCAAGGAACTGATCACCATCGCCTCTGCGCTGAACATCGAGGGATACAGCACCATGCGCAAGCAGGAGCTGATTTTCGCTATCCTGAAGGCCAAGGCGGACGATGATGGCAAGCTGCGCGGCAGTGGTGTGCTTGAAGTGCTCCAGGACGGATTCGGATTCTTGCGGGCCCCGGACTACAACTACCTGCCCGGCCCGGATGACATCTATGTCTCCCCCTCCCAGATCAGGCGGCTCAACCTGCGTACCGGTGACACGGTGGAAGGCGAGGTGCGGGCGCCCAAGGACAACGAGCGCTACTTTGCCCTCCTCAAGGTCAACAGCATCAACTTCCAGCCGCCCGAGGCGGCCCGGGACAAGACCGCCTTTGTCAACCTGACCCCGCTCTATCCCCAGGACAAGATCAACCTGGAGAACGAGCCGGACAACTTCTCCATGCGGGTGATGAACATTGTCGCGCCCCTGGGCAAGGGCCAGCGGGGCCTGATCGTTGCTCCGCCCCGGACCGGCAAGACCGTGCTCATGCAGAAGATCGCCAACTCCATTGTCCGCAACCACAAGGAAATCATCCTCATCGTGCTCCTCATCGATGAGCGCCCCGAAGAGGTCACCGACATGCGGCGCAACGTGGATGCCGAGGTGGTCTGTTCCACCTTTGACGAGCCGCCCCAGCGCCACATCCAGGTGGCGGAGATGGTCATCGAGAAGGCCAAGCGGCTGGTGGAGCACAAGAACGACGTCGTGATACTGCTCGACTCCATCACCCGGTTGGCCAGGGCCTACAACACCGTGACCCCGGCCTCGGGCAAGATCCTGTCCGGCGGCGTGGAGGCCAATGCCCTGCACCGGCCCAAGCGGTTCTTCGGCGCGGCCCGCAATGTCGAGGAGGGGGGCAGCCTGACCATCCTGGCCACCGCCCTGGTCGACACCGGCAGCCGCATGGACGAGGTCATCTTCGAGGAGTTCAAGGGGACCGGCAACATGGAGATCGTCCTTGACCGCAAGATGGCCAACAGGCGCATCTACCCGGCCTTTGACATCCAGAAGTCGGGGACCCGCAAGGAGGACCTGCTGCTCGACCCCGAGGAGCTGAACCGGGTCTGGATCCTGCGCAAGATTCTCTCCTCCATGAATCCTGCCGATGCCATGGAATTTCTCCTCGACAAGATGCGCCAAACCAAGTCCAACGAGGAGTTTTTCGCCTCCATGAACCGGTGATGCCCCGTCGGAACAGGAATTTTTCCCCCGCCCGGGGGCAGGGTCTGTTTTTCCTTTAAAATATTGCTGGATCGGGTAATATTAGCGATTCAGTACTTTGCACCCATCCCGGTTCTTTCCTCTGCCGGTCGTCCTGTACCCTCCTGTCGCGGCATGGCGCCGCGCGCGGGCCGGAAAGAGGGCCGCAGCAAGGTGGAGAGGGAGTGGGGCCGGTTGTCCGCCAGCATCGACAGCCGGCATACTGCTGAACGAATGACCAATCTTTGGAGGCATCAGACAACAATGAAACCGGATATCCATCCAGAATATCACAAGATCAAGGCCACCTGCGCCTGCGGCAACGAGGTTGAGCTGGGTTCTGTTCTCAGCGAGATGCACGTGGAGATCTGTTCCGCCTGCCACCCATTCTTCACCGGCAAGCAGAAGCTGATCGATACGGCCGGCCGGATCGAGAAGTTCAAGAAAAAGTATGCCAAGCACCTGGCCGGGAAAAAGGCCAAGTAAGCCTTCCCGGACCGGTCCGGGAAGTCGTCCCGTGCCGCCCTCCTGCCGCGCCGCCGGTTGAACCATGTTCGAAAACCTTGCCGATATCGACGAGAGGCTCCTGGCCCTGGAGCACCAGCTTTCCGATCCCGCCCTGGTCAATGACCAGAAACGGTACCGGGAGGTGGTGCGCGAGCATGCCCACGTCACCCGGCTGACAGAACTCTACAGCCGCTACGTCAAGGTCGGCCGTGAGCTGGAAGAGAACAGGGAACTGATCCGCGACGAGGCCGAGGACCCGGAGCTGGCCGAGCTGGCCCGGGCCGAGCAGGAAGAGCTGACGGCGGAGCGGCAGAAGCTGGAGGAAGAGATCCGGCTGCTGCTCCTGCCCAGGGATCCCAACGACGACAAGAACATCTTCCTCGAGATCCGCGCCGGTACCGGCGGCGACGAGGCGGCCCTCTTTGTCGCCGACCTGTTCAGGATGTACAGCCGCTACGCCGAGAGCCAGGGCTGGAAGGTGGAGGTCATGAGTTCCAGCCCCATCGGTATCGGCGGTTTCAAGGAGCTGATCGCCCTGATCAGCGGTGACCAGGTCTATTCCCGGCTCAAGTATGAATCGGGCGTGCATCGCGTGCAGCGGGTTCCCGAGACCGAGACCCAGGGCCGGATCCATACCTCCGCCGTGACCGTGGCCATCATCCCCGAGGCCGAGGAGGTGGACCTGAAGATCGAGCCCAACGAGCTCAAGATCGATGTCTTCCGCTCCTCGGGACCCGGTGGCCAGTCGGTGAACACCACCGACTCGGCGGTCCGTATCACCCACCTGCCCACGGGCCTGGTGGTCACCTGCCAGGACGAAAAATCCCAGCACAAGAACAAGGCCAAGGCGCTGCAGGTCCTCCGGGCCCGCCTGCTCGACCGCATGGAGCAGGAACGGCACGACCGCATCTCCGAGGACCGGAAGAGCCAGGTAGGATCAGGAGACCGCAGCGAACGGATCCGGACCTACAACTTTCCCCAGGGCAGGGTAACCGATCACCGGATCAACCTGACCCTCTACAAGCTGGACCAGGTCCTCACCGGCGCCCTGGACGAGGTCATCCTGCCGCTCATCACCCACTACCAGACAGAGGCCCTGAAGAACGCCAACTGAACCCGGAGTTCCTCCTTCCCGGGCCACGGCGCCGGTGGCATCAGGTCCTGCTGACACCATTGGCCACGGTGTCACATCTTGCGCGGCGTTCCGCGCCATGTCCTGAGCCTCCCCTCGCCTTCGGAAACGACCACAAGCAACATGCAGATGGGCAGCAAGCCATTTTCCGACACCGCGCAGCGGTGCCACGAGGAGACACGAAACCCGGCATCCCCCGTGCGGATACAGGATCTCCTTGCCGAGGCCGGGGATCGCCTGCGGGCAGCCGGTATCGACGACAGCAGGCTCGAGGCCGAGTACCTGCTGCGCGAGTTGCTGGCCATGGACCGGAGCCGGCTCTTCCTGCACGCCGGCGACCCGGTGCCGGCAGAGGTGGTGGCCCGGTTTGGCCGGGTGCTCGCCAGGCGGTGCCGGCGTGAGCCGTTGCAGTACATCTTTGGCAGTCTCGAGTTCTGGTCCAGGGAGTTTGTGGTCTCGCCCGACGTGCTCGTGCCCAGGCCGGAGACCGAGTTCCTCATCGAGCAGGCGCTGGCCAGGGTCCGGGCAGGGGGCGCGCCCCCACGCCTGGTCCTTGACCTGTGCACGGGGAGCGGGGTCATTGCCGTGGTCCTTGCCCTGGAGCTGGACCGGCCGGTTCTGGCCGTGGACTGCTCCCGGGCCGCCCTGGCCGTGGCCCGGCGCAACGTGCGGCGCCACCGGGTCGACGACAGGGTAATGGTACTGTGCGCGGACCTCTTCTCCGCCCTGCCGGACCGTCCCTGTTATGATCTCGTGGTCAGCAATCCGCCCTACGTGGCCGGGCACGAACTGGAGCGCCTGGACCCCGAGGTACGGGACTGGGAGCCCCGGCTCGCCCTGGCCGGTGGCGAGGACGGGCTCGATGTCATCCGGCGCATTGCCGCCGGCTGCGCGGTCTGCCTCCGGCCCGGCGGCTGGCTGTTCATGGAGATCGGCTGTGACCAGGAGCAGGCCGTGCTCTCCCTGTTTTCCTCTCCCCGGTTGGGATTTGCCGACGTGGCAGTGCTTCCCGACCTCGCCGGCCGGCCGCGGGTACTGCAGGCGCGGAAGAGTGCGGTGACAGCGGCGCATTAACCCCAGGTTGATTCATGGACAAGATCATCATACACGGCGGCCGGCCCCTGGCCGGCACGGTGGAGGTCAGCGGCGCCAAGAACGCCGCCCTGCCGCTCATGGCCGCCACCCTGCTCACGCCGGGCTGGCATACCCTGCACAACGTGCCCGATCTGCGTGATACCCGGACCATGCTCCGGGTTCTCGAGACCCTGGGCGCGGTCTGGCAGCGCCACGGGAGCACGGTCCGCATCGACACCACCGGCCTGACCGGGGCCGAGGCACCCTACGAGCTGGTCAAGACCATGCGGGCCTCGGTGCTGGTCCTGGGGCCGCTGCTCGGCCGGTGCGGTTACGCCCGCGTCTCGCTGCCCGGCGGCTGCGCCATTGGCGCCCGGCCCATCAACTATCACCTGCGCGGTTTCGCCAACCTGGGGGTGAGCACCACCCTGGCCCGGGGCTACGTGGAGGCCAGGGCGGACACCAGGCTGCAGGGGGGCACCATCTACTTTGACAAGCCCTCGGTCACCGGCACCGAGAACGTCCTCATGGCCGCGGTCACGGCCCGTGGCACCACGGTGATCAAGAACGCGGCCCGCGAGCCCGAGGTCGGTAACCTGGTGGACATGCTTGTCGCCATGGGGGCCCGGATCGAGGGCCGGGACAGCGACCGGCTCCTGGTGCACGGCGTGGGCGGCCTGGCCCCTGCCGAGGCGACCATTATCCCGGACCGCATCGAGACCGGCACCTACCTGATCGCCGTGGCCGCCACCGGCGGCCGGGTAAGGATCACCGGCTGCAGGCCGGACCACCTGCCGGCGCTCACCGACAAGCTCCGCGCGGCCGGCGTCACCATCGAGCAGGACGAAACGTCCTTTACCGTCTCCTGTCCCGAGCATGGCGGCAGGAGCAGCTGTCCCCTGCAGAGTGTCGATATCACCACCCTGCCGTATCCCGGCTTTCCCACCGACCTCCAGGCCCAGTTCATGGCCCTGATGGTCCTGGGCAACGGTGTCTCCATCATCCACGAGACGATCTTCGAGAACCGGTTCATGCACGTGGCCGAACTGCAGCGCATGGGCGCCGATATCACCATTGACGGCGCCAGCGCCATTGTCAGGGGTGTGAGGCCGGAGCGGCTCTGCGGGGCGCCGGTCATGGCCACCGACCTGCGGGCCTCGGCCTCCCTGGTCATCGCCGGCCTGGCCGCGGCCGGGGAGACCGAGGTATCCAGGATCTATCACCTGGAACGGGGCTACGAGAAGATGGAAGAGAAACTGCGCCGCCTGGGTGCCGATATCCGCCGGGTCCGGGAATAGGGCATCGGCAGCGGGGTGAGGCGGTGATACCAGGCCACGGGGATCAGTCCGTGGGCTGGGGCAGGGGCAGGAGGATGGAGATGACGCACCCGTGGCCAGGTTCGCTGTCCACCCGGATCGTGCCGCCGTGGTGTTCGACGATCTGGCGGACAATGGCCAGCCCCAGGCCGGTCCCGGATTCCCTGGTGGTGAAAAAGGGCTCGAACATCCGCTTTTTTACCTCCGGCCCCAGGCCCGGCCCCTGGTCGACGACATCGATGCGGCTGACATTGCGCTCCTGCCACCGGTCTTCGGCCCCCCGCACCGTTACCCCGCCCTGGCCGCCCTCCACCGCCTGGCAGGCGTTGGTCAGCAGGTGCATGACCACGGTCTGGACCTGCTGGCGGTCGCCCCAGCAGTCCATGGTCTCGCTGATCTCCACCTCGATGGCACACTCTGTACCCCCCTGCTGCAGGGAGGTTATGGCCTCCATGACCAGCCGCCGCAGGTTGAACCACTCGTTCTGGACCGGCGCCGGCCTGGCAAACTGGAGGAAGTTGTTGATGATCTTGGCCATGCGGTCCGACTCGCGCAGGATGATCTCGGTGAGGGTCTGCCGGGTTCCGGCCGAGTCGGCGGGACCGCTTCCGTCCAGGGCCAGGACCTGGGCCGAGCCCGAGATGGCGGCCAGGGGATTGCGGAAATCATGGGCAATAGAGGCGGAGAGCTCGCCGATGGCGGCCATCTTTTCACGTTCCCGCAGCTTCTGCTCCATCTTCTCTATCTTGCTGATATCCTGCAGGGTGATCACCTTGCAGTTGGAGCAGGGTTCCTGGTCAGCGGGATCCTCGGCCGGCATGTTGAGCCGTGAGAAGGAATAGCCCACCCGGATCATCTTTCCCCCCTTTTTCTCCAGGTCGATCACCTGCCGATGCTGTTTTTCCTCGAGGACGATCTCCGGCAGGCAGGACTGCAGCCGCCGGCCGACCACCTCCCCCGGCGGATAGCCGGTGATCCGTGCCGCTGCCCTGTTGAAGGAAGTGATCCGGTTGTGGTCGTCGATGGTGATGATACCGGTGGTGATATCGTCGAAGATCTGCTTGTAGAGCAGGGACAACCGGTCGAACTCCAGCGCGGTCCGCTGCAGGGCCTCTTCGGTGGTGCGCAGCCGCTGGGCCAGCATGCCGCTGATCAGGGCGATGACAAAAAAGGTCAGGCCGTAGACCGCGAACAGGTTGGTCGTCCGCAGGTGGTTGACCACCGGCACGTAGGGGGAGTGGTGGAAGAAGGCAGGCACGAGGCCGAAAAACTCGGCCAGCAGCACCAGGCCGTAGAGGATGGTGGCTGCCGCGGCCGGGATCAGGCCGCCAATGCGGTACAGGATCAGGCCGCCGGCCACGATGGGAAAGATGAAGACAGGCGTGAAGATGGACTGGCTGCAGCCGGTGCCATAGACCAGCATTGCCGTGAAGACCGTGTCGGAGAGGAGCTGGAGCAGGCCGAAGCGGCGCAGGTGGCCTTGTTTTTTCTGCAGGATCGCGGCCGAGCCGATGGAATAGATATAGATGACCGAGAGCAGGGCAAGGATGATGACCGGCGGTGGCAGGATCACCGCCAGGCCCATGGACTGGAGAAGGGCGGTGATGCCGATGAGCAGGGTGAAGAGGATGACCCGGATCAGGAGCAGCCAGAGGATGTGGCGGCGGAGCTGGTCGTCCGAGTCGGCCACCGGCGAGAGGGAATGGAGAAACCTGCACACTGTCATAGCAGAAACCGGAAGTCAGAGGATGGAAGGGGGAGGCGGCGGCCGGAACGGTTGGTCCTCCGGGCCGGCCGGGCTCAGTCGATGCCGTATTTCTTGGTCTTGTAGCGCAGGGAGCGGAAGCTGATCCCGAGCAGGTCGGCGGCCCGCATCTTGGAGTTGTCGGCCCGTTGCAGGGCGTGCCGGATCATCTTCTTTTCCAGCTCGACCAGGACCTCCTCCATGCCGCGCTCGAAAAGTTCCTCCTCGTCCCGGGCCGCGACAAACATGGCCTGGTCCTCCGGGGCAGGGCCTTCGGGCCCCTTGCCCTGGCGATGGAGGGAGAGGATCAGGCTCTCGGGCAGGATGATGTTGGAGGACTCCAGGGCCACGCCACGTTCGATGATATTTTCCAGTTCCCGGACATTGCCGGGAAAGTCGTACTGCATCAGGACCTCCATGCCGTAGGAGGAGATGGTCTGCACCTCCTTGCCCAGCAGCCGCGAGTACTTTTTCAGGAAGTGCTCCACCAGCCTGGGCACATCGCCCTTGCGCTCCCTGAGCGGCGGCACGCGGATGGGCACCACGGCCAGCCGGTAGTAGAGGTCCTCGCGGAAGCGGCCGGACATGATCTCCTCTTCCAGGATGCGGTTGGTCGCGGCGATGATGCGCACGTTGACCTGGCGGGTCCGGGTCGAGCCCACGGGCATGAACTCCCGTTCCTGCAGGACCCGCAGCAGCTTGGTCTGGATGATGGGGGTCAGCTCGCCGATCTCGTCGAGAAAGGCGGTGCCGCCGTCCGCCTGCTGGAAGAGGCCGGCCTTGTCGGCAATGGCGCCGGTAAAGGAGCCCTTGACATGGCCGAAGAGCTCTGATTCCAGGAGGCTCTCCGGGATGGCGCTGCAGGTGATGGGCACAAAGGGCCTGTCCGCGACCCGGGAGTGGTTGTGGATCGCCTTGGCCACCAGTTCCTTGCCGGTGCCGGACTCGCCGTAGATGAGGACGTTGGCCGGGGTGGGGGCGATGCGCTTGATGAGATCGAAGATCTTGAGCATCTCCGGGCTCTGGCCGATGATCTCGGGAAACTCGTCCTCCACCGGCGTGGTAACACCTGCGTTTTTCCGTGCCGTGGCCGACCTGATGACCCCCTTGATCTCCTCGACGTTGAACGGCTTGGTGATATAGTCAAAGGCCCCGTTCTTCATGGCGGTCACCGCGTCCTCCGGCGAGGCAAAGGCGGTGATCATGATGACCGGCAGATCGGGACAGTCGTTCTTCAGCTCGGCCAGCAGCTCCAGGCCGTTCATCCCGGGCATGCGGATATCGGAGATGGCCAGGTCGAACTGCCGTTGCCGGGCCTGCTCGAGTGCGCTCGGCCCGTCCGCTGCCAGGGCGATCTCGTAGCCCTCCTTCTCAAGCAGGATCTTGAGAAACTGGCGCATGCTCAGTTCATCGTCGACAACAAGGATTGCGGTCATGGAAGAATGGGTGCTGGACTGGGGATGTGGATGGTTTCTGCCATCAGTTTATCGCCAACGGGCAAGTGAAGTCAATCAGTATTCGTTACAGCGTGTTGCACCCGGCCCGGCTTGCCGGTGCCGGCGCACTTCCCTGTCCGTCATGGTTTACATCCCGGCCGAAATTGGGTATCATGGCGGCCGAATACCCTGCGGACGGCCCGCGGCGGACCCAACCCTGACCCCTGAACCGACTGTTGCGGAGTGGACGTGACCAGCCAGGACCAGCTTGACAAGCAGACACTGACCGAACACCTGGCGGAACTCCGTTCCTGCCTCATCATCTCCCTGGCCGCGGTGGCCGTCGGTTTCGCGGTGGCCTACAGCTTCATCCGCCCCATTGCCGACTGGTTCTTTCGGCCCCTGGTGCAGGTGCTGCCACCGGGCAGGACACTTATCTTCATTTCGTACCAGGAAGGGTTTTTTTTTACCTGAAGCTCGCCCTGGTCGGTGGAATACTGCTGGCCAGCCCGGTCATCTTTCTCCAGATCTGGCGCTTTATCGCCCCTGGACTCTACCAGCATGAAAAACGGGTTCTTCTTCCCTTTGCCGCTGTCTCTTCGGCCTGTTTTCTCGGTGGTGCCGCCTTTGGCTATTTTGTTATCTTTCCGCCGGCCTTTCGTTTTCTCATCGGTTACTCCAGCAAGATCCTGGAACCCATGCCGACGGTCAGTGAATACTTTTCGCTCGCGCTCCGGCTTCTCCTGTCCTTCGGGGTTATCTTCGAGCTGCCCGTCTTCATGGTTTTCCTGGCCAAGATCGGCCTTGTTGATACGAAGTTTCTCAGGAAAAACCGCAAGTATGCCCTGCTGGTCGCCTTTATCGCCGCCGCTGTGCTCACCCCGACGCCGGACGTGGTGAACCAGCTCTTCATGGCCATTCCGCTCCTGATGCTCTACGAGGTCAGTATCGCGGCGGTGGCCCTGTTTGCGCCCAGGCCCTTTTCCGGTTTTGCCAGGGAGGGAGACAGCGATTCCGGCGGGCCGCAGCCGCCCGCCTGAATGTTGGCGCCCGCCGCGTGGCCACCCGTCCCGATGCGCCGCGCCGGGACGACCGGTAGCAGGAGTGTCACCAGTACGACAACCATACAATTGCAGGAGGTGTATCATGTCCTATGCCCAGGATTTTGAAAAGGCGCTGGAAATCGGTCGTCCACCCAATATCAGTGCCCTGTTCCCCAACTCCAGGGCCCTCATCGTCAGTGGCAAGGTCATTGACCGGGCCATGCTCGCCAAGGGCAAAGCCATGACCATGGCGGCCAACGGCCGCAGCCACATCGTGATCCGGGGCGCCCTCCGGGCCGCGCAGAAGGCCCGGGCCGCGATCATCATCGAGATCGCCCGCTCCGAGGGCGGCGCCTCGGCCTACTGCGCCACCAACTACTGGAACATCGCCCGCCAGGTGGACGCCATCTGCAACGAGCTGGCCATCACCGTGCCGGTGGCCATCCACGCCGACCACTACGGGATCAAGAAAAAAGACGATCTTCCCTTTGCCCGCACCGAGATCCCGTCCATCTTCGATGCCGGCATCACCTCCATCGCCATCGACGCCTCGCACATGCCCGATGACGAGAACCTGCTGGCCAACATCGACCTGGCGCGGTTCGTCCCCACCTGGGCCGGCTACGAGACCGAGGTCGGCGAGATCAAGGGCAAGCTCGGCCTCTCCACCCCGGAGGAGGCCCTTTTCATCATCCAGGGGCTCAATGCCCACAACATCTTTCCTGACTGGATCGCCCTCAACAACGGCACCACCCACGGCATCGAGGCCTCGGCCCAGGGGATCAATGTCGAGCTCACCGCCGAGATCCACGACGCCCTGGCCGGTTACGGTCTCTCCGGCGCCCAGCACGGCACCTCGGGCAACAACTCCGACCGGTTGCGGGACATTGCCGCCAGGACCCGCACCACCAAGGCCAACGTCGCCACGGCCCTGCAGATGATCTCCTGGGGCCTGGAGGTCAATGACTACGGCAACGCCATCCAGGATGCGAACGGCGAGTTCATCAAGATCCAGGGCGAGGGCGTTACCGAGGAGCTCTGGCAGGAGATGCGCGAGTACGCCGCCAATCATGGCTGGCAGGGCGGTAACTATAAGAAACTCAATATTGTCTTTGAAAACAAGATCATGGGACAGCCGGCCCATGTCCGGGAACGGATGACCAGGAGGGTGGAGGACTTTGTCTACACCATGCTGGTCGAGGTCTTCAATGCCGGCGACTCCGCCCGCCACGGCGTCGAGGCCATCCTGGAGGCCGGTTCCTTTGATCTCGGCCCCAAGACCGGCCGCATCGATCCGCCCGAGGAGTGGACCGAGGAGAAGATCCGGGAACGGGCCGCGGCCATGGACACCGACAAGGGCCCGCACGGGGACTTTGACGACTGAGATCCCGGCCGGCCCTGCCCGTGCCCCCTGCCAACAGGCCGGGACGGGGACAAGAAAAGCGGCAAGGGGCCGGGATGCCCCGGCCCCTGCCACAGCCATTGAACCTAAATCCTGCAATTGGCAATTCTGCCGGAGATGCGATACATCAAGGGCGCAGACGTATAAGAATACTTCAACCCCTTGATAACGAAGCAGATTCCGTGATATTGCCGGTCCCGAAGGACGAGAAAATGAAGAAAAAATCCTTCACACGGTCAGTGAGTAGAAAAACGCGATATTCGTGGAATTTGGTGGTATTGCAAAGGAAAATTTTTTCTTCATTTTCGAGGTGCAGGATTTAGGTTGAAAACAACCATGACAGAACCAGCAGGCCGCCGCCTGTGGCGGCTGACCGGTCCACTGGGCATCTGCCTGGGGAGTGCCGTCCTCCTGGTCGTGCTTTCGACGTGGGCCCTGGCGGCAGCCGCTGCGCATGGCGATCTGAAGCTCGGCGTGGTGCCGTACAAGAGTCCACGTTCCATCGTCCGCCTCTACTCTCCCCTTGCCGCGTACCTCTCGCGGGCCGTGGGCAGAAACGTGCGGGTGGTGACCACCACCAGTTTCAATGAGTACCTGCAGCGGATCTACCGCCGGCAGTACGATATCATCGTGCTCGGTTCGACCTTCTATTTCAAGGCCCACGACCGGGCCGGGTACCAGGCCGTGGCCCGTGGCTATCCCTCGTTTCGCTGCGGCATCATCGTCAGGCAGGACAGCGGTATCACCAGGGTCGAGCAGTTGCGGGGACGGAGGATGGCGGCCGTCGACAGCATGGACCGGGGCGGCTACAAGCTGCAGGTCCGCGCCCTGAAGGCCTGTGGCATTGACCCGGACAGCGATATCATCTTCCACTTCCGGGGACGGCACGATTCGGTGATCTATTCCGTGCTCAGCGGCCAGGACGATGCCGGCGCCATCCGGCTCGACGCCCTGCACAGAAAAGAGTTCGACCACGTGCTCGACAAGCTGCGCATCATCTACATCTCGCCGGAAAATCCGCAGTTTCCCTTTGCCGTGCGTCCGGACATGGCGCCGGAACTGAAGGAGAAGATAGGCGCCGCCCTGGCGGCCATCACCATGGCCGGCCCGGACACGGCGGCCATCCTCAGGCGGCTGCACCTGCAGGGTATCGAGAGGATCTCTGACAAGGAGATGGAGGAGCTGCGCCGGAGCCGGCAGGCAGAGGAGGCCGGGATGTGAGCAGGGTACGGTTTGCCATACCCGCGCTGCGCACGGTGCTTGTCCTGGCGGTCTCCCTGATCACCCTGATCATCATCGTCACCTTCATCTATTTCAATACGCGGCAGTTCAGGCGGGAGGCCATGACCCACCTGCACCACTACGCCGCCACCGTGACCCGGGACATCGCCTCGGCGGTCTCCGACTACATCATCACCGAGAACTACGCCTCGCTCCAGGACACGATCTTTTCCTTTCGGCGGCGGGCCCATATCCTGGCCATCACCGTCACCGGTCCCGACGGCATCGTGATCGCCGACACCAGGCCGGAGCGGCTGGGCAGCCACCTGGCCGAGGTGGACCGGCTCCGGAAGGCCAGGGACCGGCAGATCCTGATGATCGACTTCAAGAAGTGGCAGGTGGAAAATGTCCAGCCCATCCGGATCGGCGACGCGGTCATCGGCTACTGCCGGGTCGTTCTCGATATCTCCTACATTCATGACGGCATCGACACCATCCAGCAGCGCTCCCTTGCCTTCGGCGTCCTGGTCCTGCTGTTGCTCTGGGGCCTGGTCATGGCCTTTTCCCTGGTTATTACCCGCCCCATCGAGGAGATGATCAAGGTGGCGGCCAGGGTGAGCGAGGGTGATTTCGACCGCCGGGTGGAGGTCAAGGGGGTGCGGGAGATCCGCATGCTGGCCGAGACCTTCAACCTGATGACCGAGGCCATCCGGGAACGTGAGACACGGCTGCGCAACATCCTGGACTCCATCCCGGACGCGGTCTTCCATGCCGACAACGACAAGCGGGTCCTGTGGGCCAACAGGACCGTGCGGGACCGGCACGGCGTCTCCATGGGCGAACCCTGTTACAAGGTCCTCTGGGGCCGGGACGCGGAGTGCGACCCCTGCTGCTGCCAGGATGCCCTGGGCAGCAGCAGGAGGGTCGTGACCACCTGCCAGGTCTCCTGCGGCGCCACGGCCTCGGAGCTGTACCTGGATATCGCCGCTGTGCCCCTTCCCGATTCCCTGGGCAGGAGCGGCGGTTTTGTCGTCATTGCCCGCGATATCACCGAGATGGTCAAGGCGGACCAGGAAAGGGCCGAGCTGGAGGCCCAGCTCCGCCATGCCCAGAAGATGGAGGCCATGGGCGAGCTCTCGGCCTCCATTGCCCATGAATTCGGCAATCCCCTGCTCGGGATCCGGTTCCTGCTCCGACACCTGCAGGAAAACGCCACCCTGGGCGAGGAGGACCGCAACCTGCTGGCCGTGGGCATGGACGAGGTGGAGCGGATGCAGTCCCTGATCCGGGACCTGAAGTCCTTCTACCAGCCCTCGTCCGGAGAGAAGATTCCCACCGATATCCACCACCGCATCGACAACATCCTGCTCTTCCATCAAAATTATTTCAAGACCCACCATGTGACGGTGGAGAAACACTATGCCGATTCCCTGCCCCGGGTCATGGTGGTGCAGGACCAGATCACCCAGGTCTTTATCAACCTGCTGGTCAACGCCGTGGAGGCGGTGCCCGACGAGGGCGGCACCGTGACCATCACCACGGCCTGCCACGGCGACACGGTCTCCATTGCCTTTCACGATACCGGGGTCGGCATCAGCCGCGATGACCAGAAGAAGATCTTCAAACCCTTCTTCTCCACCAAGCCGGATGTCGAGGGCACCGGCCTGGGACTGTCGGTCTCCTACGGGATCGTCCGCGGCCACGGCGGTGACCTGCGGGTCTCCTCCTCGCCCGGGCAGGGTGCGACCTTTACCGTGATCCTCCCCGTGGGCGGTGACACCGGCCCGGCCTGTACCTGATCCGCATATCCCTGTCCAGTTCCCCTTCCTGCTTCCTGGCCGCGGTCATGGCCCTGGGCCGCCGCGGCTGCGGCCTGATTGGAGAAATTGTTTTTTCTCCTTCAATCGCGGGGAAAAACACGATTTAATGAGATTAAGAGATGTTTGCCGGAGCCCTTGCGGCCGGGGTGCGGCTGCCGGTGCAGCCGCCGGGCCGGGGAACGTATCCGGCACCGACTTGATCGTGTTGCGGAGGAAAATACATGCCCATGTCAGGTTCCAGTTCCATGGTGATCCTTATCGTGGCCGCCGCCGTCGCGGTGGTGGTCCTTGTTGTATTGTTCAGGCTGCTGCGCGCCGGCAGGGGCCGGGAAGAAGAGGCAGGGGCGGCGGTGACCGGCGGGGCCGCCGGCCCGGAAGCCGGGGCCGCGGCCGGCGTGGAGGAAGAGGTCCGGGAGGCCGGGGCTGAGACCGGCGAGGCCGGGGAATCCCTGTCACCGGCAGCGGCCGCCGACGGGGAGGCGGCTGCGGCCGCGGAACCTGGCGCGGAACCGGAGGAGGTCCCGGAACCGGGGCCCGAACCCGGGGCCGGGGCCGTGCCGAAGGCATCCGGGGAACCGGAACCCGAAGCAGAGCAGGAGGCCGCCGCACCAGGGGAAGCAGGAGCCGGGACAGCGGTGCCGGCCTGGGAGAGCGGCGACTACCAGGCGGCCCTGCAGCGGCGCAAGGAGCACCTGCAGGCCGAGCTGGCAGAGGTCCTGGCCCGCCGCGACAGCGAGGGCCGTTCCCTGCTCGATATCGAGCTGCGGGCCGTCACCGGCCGCCTGGTCCGCGGCGAGCAGAGCTTTGCCGAATTCCGGGCCTGGTGTTCGGCCGCGGCTGACGGCCTGGAAGAGGCGGCCGCATCCACGGATATTCCCGGCCTGGCCCGGGCCGTGGCCCTGCTGCGCGCAGCAGACCTGGAGGCGGGCGAAGAGGCCCTGGTCGAACTCGGCCGGGACTCGTCCCTGGCCGCGCTGGCCAGCCACTACGCCGGCCGCCTGGCCGAGGAACGGGCCGATTTTGAACCGGCCCTGCAGCGCTACCAGGAGGCCATCGGGCTTGAGGGCGACGATCCCCGCTTCCTGCGGGCCGCGGCCGGCCTGGCCCGGGAGCTGGGCCGGTTCGACGAGGCCCGCGACTGGCTTGAGCGGTTCTTCGAGCTGCCCGAGGACGTCGGGACTTCGGAGCTCCGCGCCCTGGCCCGGCACGACCTGGGCGTGGTCTATGCCCGCGATGGCCAGTACGGCGAGGCAGTGGAGCTGTACCGGCAGGCCCTGGCTGCCCTGGACGAGGAGCATCCGCAGCGGGGCCTGCTCCTGCATTCCCTGGCCGAGACCCGCGAGAAGATGGGCCAGTACGAGGAGGCGGGCAAGCTCTACATCCAGGCCGTGCAGTTCAACGCCGCCAGGCTGGGGAAACACCACCCGGCCGTGGGCACCACCCTCTACAAGCTGGCCGGTCTCTACGAGGAACTGGAGGAGGACACCAAGGCCGAGCCCCTCTACCGCCAGTCCCTGGCCATCAGCCGCGGTATCTTTGGCAACGACCACCCCGAGATCGGCACCATCATGAACAACCTGGCCGAGGTCTACCGGCTGCAGGGCCGTTATGACGAGGCCGAGCCCCTGTACCGTGAGTCGCTCGCCATTGCCGAGAAGAACCTGGGGCCGGACCATCTCAACGTGGCGGTCACCCTCAACAACCTGGCCGAACTGTGCAGTGCCACCGGCCGCGACCAGGAGGCGGCCGAGCTCCAGGAGCGGGCCTTTGTCATCTTCCAGCAGGGTTCGCCCGTGGATGGGCTCATGGAGCTGGAGCGGGACGAGGTCGACGTGGAGGAACTTAAAGGCCAGACCGTGGCCGGCTGACCGCGGCCGGGCTCCCTGCTGCTTTGCCTCCCCGGGCCGCCGTGATCCTGCGGATCGCGGCGGCAAAGTCCACCGGCAGCCGCACCACGGCGCCGGCCTTGTTGCGAAAGAGGAGGTACCCTTGCCTCAGGCCGTGCAGGAACAGGTCCCGCGTGATCTCCACGTCCCTGCGGCAGTAGCGGGTCAGCTCCTCCATCCGGCCCTGGCGGAACCACTCCAGGGCCTGCAGGCCGTTGCCCGACTTGGTGATCCCCAGGGTATGCTCGGCCAGCCGGTCCAGGCTGAGCCGGTAGCCGAGGCGGCCGGTGATCTCCTCCAGGATGTCCAGGGCCGGCAGCCGGGCCAGGTCCTGCCCGCTGTAGGGTGACAGGACCCGGTTGTCAAACCGCTTGTTGTTGAAGCCAACCACCAGCTCCAGGCTGAATAGCCGTTCGATGAGCTGGTCCATCTCTTCTTCCTGGTACGAAAAATACCTGTCCTCGCCCGAGTCGTAGAGCACGGCCACCGACACCCGCATCCGGTCGGCCCGGTGCCAGCCGCCCACCTCTGCCGCCGAAAGCCGGGTCTCCACGTCAAAGACGCCGTAGCGCCGGGACAGGGAAAAGGATGGCTGCGTCCGCCGCGGTGCGACCGCGGGTGGTGGTGTCCGCACCGGCCGGACAGGATGACCTGCCGCCAGCACCCCCTGGAGCAGGAACAGGCAGGCCTCCTTGTCAATGGGCCTGTTGCCGGAGCCGCACTTGGGCGAGTGGACACAGGAGGGGCAGCCGATCTCGCAGGGACAGGTCCGGACCGCGGCCTCGGTGGCGTCGAGCAGGGCGGAGATCCGGGAAAAGGCCCTGCGGGTCAGGCCGACACCGCCGGCGCAGCCGTCGTAGATGAAGATGGCCGCGCCCTGGAGCTGGACATGCCAGGGATGGGAGATGCCGCCGATGTCGTTGCGGTCACAGAGGACCTCCAGGGGCAGCATGCCGATGATGGCATGTTCCATGGCGTGGATACCGCCCATGAAGTGGAACCGCTGCTCCTCGCAACCGCGGCGGAGATGGTCCGGGATCTCGATCCAGATGCCCTCGGTCTCGAAGATCTGCGGCGGCAGGTCCAGGGGGAGGCTGCCGATGACCTGCTGCCGGCCGACCAGGATCTTCTGGTAGCCGGTGATGGTCTCCGTGACCCGCAGCTCGCCGAAGTGGATGCGGGTGCAGCCGCAGGCGGCGCTGGCCCGGGTGGCAAGGATCTCGGTCTCCTTTTCGGTCATGGCCCGGGTATAGTAGGGCGGGTCGGCGGCCGAGACCAGGATCTCGTGGCCCTCCAGGTCCAGGGAATCCACCTGCCATGTCCTGGCCATGTGCAGGTAGATTGCCCCGGCATGGCATTCGCGCAGGGCCCGGTAGCCGTCGATCTCGCCCAACGGCCGCCGGTCCGGCAGGGCCAGGATCCGGTAGCGGTCGCCGCTGCCGCGCAGGTCCACCTGCCGCTGCGGGTAGCGGCGGCTGGAAAACCAGGTGCCGCCGTCCGCTGACTGCAGGAGCCGGGAGCCGGCGGCCATCTTCTGCAGGATGGGCCTGGTTTCGGCCGTGCAGAGCGGGTCGTCGGCCTCGATGGGCAGTTCGGCCGCGGCGCAGACCAGGTGCGGGCCGGCAATGGCCGGGTTGCGGGGATTGAGGACCACGGCCTCCACCGGCCGCCGGAAGAAGTCGTCCGGGTTGCGCATGAAGTACTGGTCCAGGGCGTCCTCGTGGCCGACGAGCACCACGAGCGACTCCCGCCTGCCCCGGCCGACCCGTCCGGCCCGTTGCCAGGTGGCCATCATGGAGCCGGGGTAGCCCACCAGGATGCAGATGTCCAGGCTGCCGATGTCAATGCCCAGCTCCAGGGCCGATGTGGAGATCACGGCAAGGAGATCGCCGTCGGCAAGCGCACGCTCGATGCGGCGCCGGTCCTCGGGCAGGAACCCGGCCCGGTAGGAGGCGATCCTGTCGCTGAAACGGCTGAGCCTGCGCCGGGCCCACATGGTGACCAGCTCGGTCATCTTGCGGGACTGGGTGTAGACGATGGTACGCAGCCCCCGGTGCAGGGCCGCGGCCAGGAGCATGGTGGCCGCGTGCGCCGCCGAGTCGAGCGGGTTGATGAGGATCACGTTGCGCGGCGGTGTCGGGGCGCCGGAGCTGTCGATGACCCGGACATCGGCGTTGATCAGGTCCCGGGCCAGCTCCTGCGGGTTGCCCACCGTGGCCGAGGAGAGGACAAAGGTGGGATCGCTGCCATAGAGGCGGCAGATGCGCTGCAGCCGCCGCAGCACCCAGGCCATGTGGGAGCCGAACACGCCCCGGTAGGTGTGGACCTCGTCGATGATGACATGGGTGAGCTCGGCAAACAGGCCGGACCAGAGGTCGTGGTAGGGCAGCAGGGCGAGGTGGAGCATGTCCGGGTTGGTGATCAGGATGGCGGGCAGATCCCCGCGGATCTTCCGACGCCGGTAGCCGGAGGTGTCGCCGTCATAGATGGCGGCGAGATTCCGGCACTGGTCCCGGAAGCGTGGCGGCAGCAGGGCGCCGATCTGCTCAATGGCCCGGAGCTGGTCCTGGGCCAGGGCCTTGAGGGGGAAGATGTAGAGGGCGCGGGCGCCTGGGTTGGCCAGCAGGCTGGCAAAGACCGGCAGGTTGTAGATCAGGCTCTTGCCCGAGGCCGTGGGCGTGGCCACCAGGACATTCTGCCGCCTGCTGATCAGCTCGATGGCCTCGGCCTGGTGGTTGTAGAGGGCGTTGATGCCGAGTTCGGCCAGGATCCGCGTCAGCTCGGCGGGCAGGATGTCGGTGGCGGCCAGCTCCGGCTGCCGGGCGGCCAGGACACGGTGGGCCACGACCTGGGGCCCGAACCGGGACGAGCCCTTGAGGGCGGCCACGTATTCGCGCACCGTGTTGCGCCGGCCGCTCATGTCGGCAGGGGGTGTACTTTTGGGTTTATCATTTTTCCATTCTATTCTATGATGCACAGTTTACAACCGTAACTGATCACGGGGCAAGCAAGGTGTTGTTTTTACAACCACCCCATTGTAACTCGTCACAGGTGCCTCGAATTTGTGCAGGCGCGCCAGTTCGCAGGTAAGCGGAGCGTAGCGGAGACTCCGATAGACCGCCTATGCGGACTGGCGCGACCGTGCAAAGGCGAGGTGCCTGTGACGAGTTACTTTACAACCGGACGCGGCGGCCGCTGGCCCGCTGGCGGGCGGGAGAAATTTTTTCTTTAGTTTCAATGGGCAGGATTCAAGGTGGAACAGGAAACAGGAACAATGCTCACCATCGCCACCCTCGGACCCGTGAACTCCCATGCCTGGCAGGCCGCGTCCCGCTATGCAACCGGGGCCGATCTCAAGCTCTATCCCCACACCAAGGCCCTGGTCCAGGCCTTTATCAGCGGCGAGGTGCAGCTTGCCATCGTGCCCATCTATAATACGCGCGAGGGAGAAAATAAACAGTACTTCCGTCTCTTTGACAAGATCAGGTCCGGATACTGGATCGACAATATCGTCCTGGACTCGCATCTCTCCCTGGGGGTCTTTGCCGCCGACGAGCGTATCGCCGACCTGGAGCTGCTGATCGGCAGGCCCTCGGTGTTCCGCCAGTGCGAGGAGTATATCGGCAACCTGTTCGACGATATCGCCCTGATGAGCGTCCAGGACATGGAGCGCGCCATCGGCGAGGTCAGGCAGCAGGGCCTGGCCGGTCGCGGGGTCATTGACAGCGAGGAGATGCTGCGGGCGAACGGCCTGCACATCATCGAGCGGGAAGTGGCGCCGCATAACCGGACCCGGTACGCGGTGCTGGGGCCGGAACTGGCCGTTGCCACCGGTTACGATGCCACCGCCCTGGTCACCGAGCCCCTGGATGACCGGGTGGGCATGCTGGTGGACATCCTGGGCGAGTTCTCCCGCCGCGGCATCAATATCCTGGACATGCGCTCGGAGAGTGACATCAAGACCCAGAAGCTGCAGATCTACATCGAGGCCGAGGGCCACATCCACGACCAGGTCCTGTCCGAGGCGGTCCATTACATCGAGCACCGTGTGATCCAGCAGCCCGGTGTCATCCGGGTGCTGGGCAGCTTTCCCCGGGTGGACATGCGGACCAAGCACATCAGGTCGCTGGGGTTCATCGGTACGGGTGACATGTCCAGGTGGTTTGCCGACCGGCTCGAGAACGAGGGCTACCGCGTCCTGCTCACCGGCCGCTCCACCCGGCTCAGGCCCGAGGAGATGATCGAGGAGGTGGACGTGGTGGTGGTCTGCGTGCCCATCTCGGCCACGGCTGACACGGTCCGCCGCTACGGGCCGCTGATCGGGGACGGCAAGGCCCTGATCCTGCTGGCCGGGGAGTCCGAGACCACCCTGCAGGCCGCCCTGGAGTCCACCGGCGAGGAGGTGGAGGTCATGCTGGTCCACAACCTGTGGGGCCCGCAGGCCGCCACCATGAAGGACAAGAACGCCATCGTGGTGCGAACACCGCGCAGCGGCAGGTTCTGCAGCGAGTTCGAGGCGTTTCTCTACAAGCACGGCGCCGACATCTACCATGATTCCCCGTCCAAGCACGACCTGCTCATGGGGGTGGGCCAGAAGCTGCCAACGGTCATCTCCGTGGCCCTGGCCATGACCCTGGAGGAGAACCGGATCACGGCCGACGATATCGCCAGCCACTGCACCCTGACCTCGCTCTATCCCATCCTGGCCATGGCCCGGGTGCACTCGCAGAACCCGCAGACCTATGCCGAGATCATGGCCACCTCCGGGGATTCGCGCAAGATCGTGCGTGATTTTGCCAGGAACATGCAACGGGTCATCGAGATGGCCGATGCCGCCCGCATCACCGAACTGAGCAAGCTGATCAACACCAACTCCACCCACCTGACCCGCGACTTCCTGGAGGCCCGCATGGCCCAGGCCAAGGCGGTGGACGAGGTACTCGGCCGGATGATCTGAGATGTTCCGGGGCAGGGATCGCGGCGCCATGGTTGACCCGGGGCCGGGGAGTGATTATCCATGTAACCGGCAGGTCACCGGAACCGAGGACAGGGGGAACATGCACCCCGTCTGCCTGCCACCGGAGACCGTTGCCGCGCATTGGCCCCGGTTTCCGGCGCCTGCTACCCTGACCCTCCGCGATCCGCGGGCGGAGAGAGTGCTGAACTGAGAGTGGATGATGAAAAAACTGCTGCAACCCAAGATCCTGCTCCTGGTTCTTGCCGCTGCCTGGCTCCTGTTTGTTTTTTTTCGGTCCTTCAATACCACCGGTTCCACCTGACAGCCTTTTCCCGTCGGGCAGGCTGCCGGACAGCAGGAAACAGGAACCCCGGGACCGGGGTCGGAGCAGTTTGTGGTTGCGGCGGGGATGATGGAGGGATGAGCTCACTGCCTCTTTGCTGTTCATGATCTGTTGAGGCTGTGGTCCGGGAATCCGGCGCAGCCAATGCCGGGTTATCCGCTTACACCCGCGCCGGCCCGCGGAACAGGGTATGGCGCTGAATATTGCATGCCGTCAAGGACAGGAGATCCGGTCCGAGATGATTGTAAAATACAAACCGAGGAGTCACGTACTGTCATGTTGGCCACTGTCCTGAAATACCTTGAAGAAAAACATGTCTGTCCCCATTGCGACAAGGAACTCACCCTCTGCCATGCGCCGCCCATCCACGTGGGGGACGGGCTCGGCTGGGGTTCGGAATATCTTTTCATCTGCCTCAACGATGACTGTCCGCTCTTTGTCAACGGCTGGAAACACGTGGAGGCCAACTACTGCCATGTCGGCTCCTACCGCTACATGGAGATCCCCAACAGCAACGAGAGCTACAACATGATGGTGGCCGGCAAGGGCGCCTTCACGGGCAGCGTTGTCGATATCGAGGCAATGAAGCGGCAGAACAAGCGTTACCAGCAGGAAAAGAAGGCCGTTGCCCAGCTCGACACCTGCCTGGAGGAAAAGAACCTGGAACCGGTCCTCTTTCTGCTGCTCGACGACCATGCCCACATCAAGCACCGCAAGCGGGCCGCCGAGCTGCTCGAGCCGCTGGGCGACCTGGGCTGCATCGAGCCGCTGCGCAACCACGATTTCCGGGATTCCAACCTGGAGCAGACCGTCAACCTGGCGATCAGCCGCATCCTTGCCACCAATTATCTCAAGGAATGCCCCTTCTGTTTCGAGCTGATCAAGGTCCGGGCCACTGTCTGCAAACACTGCCGCAAGGACCTGCCGTAAACCGGACTTTCCCCTTGCCAACTCCGGCTTTTATGGTTATATAGGCCCACACTCGTGGTGAGCGTAGCTCAGCTGGTGGTAGCACCGGGTTGTGGCCTCGGAGGTCGTGGGTTCAAGTCCCATCGCTCACCCCATGAGACGACAAAAGGCGTTTCAGGCATGTGCCTGAAACGCCTTTTTTACTTACCCCGCCCGCCACACGGTTCATTGCCCGTACAGATTACGCAGGCGCCAGAGTTCGCGCTGCCGCTGCAGTTCATAACGCCTCCTGCTGTTCTTGTCCCACGTGCCGTTGAGGACCTCCTCGAAACAGCTCTGTTCAAGCAGCTTGGCCGCATAATCGCTCCTGGCCTCGTGCAGCCGCGTGGAGATGCACTGGTTGACAAGATAGCGGACAGCGGCCTTGTTGTACTTCCTGGGCAGGGAGTCATAGGGCAGCTCCGCCCGGACCGTGGTGGAGGCGAGCAGCAGGAGCCCCAGGACGATCAGGTGTCGTATGGCTTTTTCCTGGAGTGTCCTCTTCTGCAGGAGTGAACAAACCGAACAGGGGACGAATTGGCCCCGGTTCATCACTTGTCGCCGGTCCCTATTTCTTCTTGTTTTTCTCGCGGTACTTGAACGAGACCGCCACCCTGGCCCGGTAGGTGGCAACGG
>WFUT01000071.1 GCA_015484845.1 Desulfobulbaceae bacterium | reverse complement strand
GGTTCCGGGCGAATCCCCCCTTTGTCCTCTCCTCCGGCCTCCCCCACGACTGGCTGCCCGCGCCGGTGCTGCCGCCCCTGGACGAGGAGGAGAAAGAGCGACTTGCCCTGGTATGTTTCCCGGACCCGGCCTCGGCCCGGGCCCGGCTCCAGGTCGCGCTCAGGAAGATAGCGGCCCTGGACTTCCTGCCCATGGCCGACTGGCGGCAACTGGCCAGGGGCCTCGACGCCTTCGCCCTGGCCCGCCACCTCCTCGACGAGCCGCCGGCAGGAGAGGCCGGGCAGGCCGGCACGTCCTCTTCCCGCAGGGTCGACGTGGTCAAGGCCCGGCTCGACGCCATGATGCAAGAGCAGACCGTGATGCGCACCGCCGTGGACCGCCTCACGGGCAGCGGCCTGGAAGGCCGGCTCTACGACCATAACGAAACCGGCTACAGCCGGGAGGCCAGGATCGATGTCTGGTTCAGGTTCTTTGACCCGGGCTACAAGGACAAGGTCCTGTCATGGCTGGAAGACCTTGCCGTGCAGGGGTTTGGCGCCAATGCCAGCTCCGGGGCGGGCCGGTTCGAGATCCTCTCCTTCCAACGGGCCGAATCCCTGCTGCCCGAAGCAGGGGAAGGCAACGCTTTCATGGCCCTGTCCCACTTTGTCCCGGCCGCAGGTGACCCGGTCTCCGGCTGGTACCACCACATGGTCAAGCGCGGCAAGCTCGGCGGCACCATGGCCTGCAGCCCGCCGCCCGGCGCCGCCACCAGCGGGGCCCATGTCTGGAAACACCCGCTGATCATGCTGACCCCGGGGTCGGTGTTCAGACACAACGGCCGGGCCAGGCCCCTGTATGGCCGGATCGTGGAAAATATCTATCCCCCGGACGACCGTATCGTACAGTTTGCCCACTGTTTTCCCTTCCAGGTGCACCTGCCCTGACAACCCAGCAGAGACCGGCATGCGCTACCGACTCACCCTCACGCCCCTCACCCCGGTCCACATCGGCTCCGGCGAGGTCATTGATCCGTTTGAATACGTGATCCTGGAGCGGCTGATCCACTTCCGGCCCGAGCAGTTTCTGCGCAGGCTCGACCAGCGGCAGCAGGAGCGTTTTCTCCGCCTGGCGGCAAACGACATCCTGGTCATGCGCGAGTTCGTGCGTGGCAGGGAAGAGGCGATCCGGCAAAGCACGGACTACTCCTTCGCCGTGCACCCCCGGGCGCGCGCCGTGTACGAAGAGCGGCTGAAAAACATCCACAGCGACCTCTCCGTCCATCCCTGCATCCGGACCAGCGGGCTCCCCTTCATCCCGGGCAGCTCCCTGAAAGGGGCGCTGCGAACCGCGCTCCTCTTCGACCGGGCCGGAAAACCGGTGCGGGAGTACAACGGTCGCAAGCTGGAGGCCGAAACCCTTGGCTGCGGCCGCTACAATCGCCAGGGCCGTTTCCTGGGCCTGGACGCGGGCCTTGATCCGTTCAGGTTGCTGAAAACCGGGGACTCCCAGGCGACCGGGGAATGCAGCTCGCTCCAGGTCATCACCGTGCACACCTGGAGAAAAGGCAGGTGGTGGGACGACATACCCATGTTGCGCGAGGTTGTTCATGGCCGCCTGACCGATGGCGACGGCCCCACCTTTGCCCATACCCTGCAGACCGTGCCCAACCCGGTGACCGGCAAGACAGCCATTACCGCCGACCAGGTGATCCACGCTTGCCGGCTCTTCTATGACACCCACCTGGAGGAAGAAAAAAAATTCCTGCGCACCTTCCCGGAGGCGCACGCCTGGTACGTGGAACTGGAAAAGACCAGGCAGGGCCTGGCGGACAACGCCTTCCTGCTCCGGTTCGGCTGGGGCAGCGGTTTCGACGGTGTGACCGTCAACTACGCCCGGAGCAGCAGGGAATACAAGCGATCCAGGCGCCTGACCGCTGACGCGGCGCCGCTGGGCTGGGTCGAGATCACGATCAGTGAACAAGGCGAATAAGAGCCCAGCCACAGCCGCTGGGGCCTGCACAGCGACAGAAAGGGAGACAGGGGATTTGCCATGGCCAATATCTACATCACCAAACAGCGCTCTGTCCTGCGCAAGACCGGTGACCGCCTGCTGGTGCAGAAGGAGGATGCCGTGCTCCTGGACGTGCCCTGCCACACCATTGACGCCGTCCTGATCTTCGGCAATGTCCAGTTCACCACCCAGGCGGTGCACGAGCTGTTCGAGCACGGCATCGAGCTGGCGATCCTGACCAGGCACGGCAGACTGGTGGGACAGCTTACCTCGCCGACCACCAGGAACATCGACCTGCGGCTGGCCCAGTTCAGGCGGTACGACCAGCCGGACTTCCGCCTTGAGCTGGCGCGGACCATCACCAGGGCCAAGATCCGCAACTGCCTGACCCTGGTGCAGAGGTTTGCCCGCAACCACCGGGAGGTTGACCTGGAGGAACCGATCCTGGCCCTGAAGAGAAGGATGGCCGCCTGTCCAGGAGCCGGCTCCCCGGAGGAGTTGCTTGGCATCGAGGGCATCGCTGCCAGGGACTACTTTGGTGCCTTTGCCTCCATGGTGCGGGCTGACTTCAACTTTCCCGGCCGCAAGAAGCGTCCGCCCCCGGACCCGGTCAATGCCCTGCTCTCGTTTTCCTATACCCTGCTCTTCAACGAGATCTCCTCCCTGCTGGATGGTCTCGGCTTTGATCCGTACCTGGGCTACCTCCACCATCCCGATTATGGCCGTCCTTCCCTGGCGTGCGACCTGATCGAGGAGTTCCGGGCCCCTGTGGCCGACCGACTGACCCTGCGACTGCTCAACAACCGGATTCTCACCCGGGAGCACTTCCACGGTCACGCCACCGGCAGGGGCGCGTACCTGACCCGGGAGGGCATGCAGCGCTATTTCCGCGAGTACGAATCATTCATGAGCCGTCCGGTCGGCAAGCCGGCCGGGAAAACGGCTGGAAGTTTCCGCCGCTGCATCCGCAGCCAGGCTGAAAAACTGGCCCGGACCATCAGGGACAGCGAGCCCTACACCCCCTTTCTCCTGTAAAAGCGGTATGTTTTATCTCATTGCCTATGATATTCCCGATAACCGGCGGCGCCTGAAGGTGGCGAAAACACTGCTCGATTTCGGCGGCCGGGTGCAGTACTCGGTCTTCGAGGCCCGCCTTGACGGAAAACTCCTGGAGGAACTGGTGGGCAGGATCGGCGAAATCCTCGACAAAGACGAAGATAGTGTTAAGATTTATCCACTGTGTGCAACCTGCGAATCCGGGATCCGGATCCTGGGCCAGGAACGAAGGTTGCGGGAAGAGGATGTGTATATCCTGTAGAAGATCTGCCGGAAACCGGGGGACAGAAACCAGGCCCGTTTGCGCCGGCAAGGGATTCATGGGGGATGGGTTCTGCATGCCCCTGTTGCATCCTTTGTTGTGCCCTGTGCGCCGGGAATGATGGTTTATCCGAAAATGGCGCAGAGCGCCTGGTGAGGTGTTGCACCGCAGAGCGGTGCAACAAGAGCAACCACCCTTTGGGTCCTACCCCGAACGCCTGGCCTCACCTCAACCTCGTGACACCGCTCCGCGGTGTCACGCAAGGCCTGCTGCCCATTTTCATTATTGGTTGTGCCCGCTCTGCGGGCATGAAAATTTATCCGAAGATCAAGATGTTATTGGATTTCCCCTTGCGGCCTTCCGGGATGACTGGTTAGCGATCTTGCAAAACATATTGATTTTACAAGTAAATCACTCAATCAAACTCAACAACAACAGCGAAAAGGAGGTGAGAAGCAAGATGAAAAGAGGAGGTTATAGAAAACACATACGTAACCACTTGATACACAAGGAGAAAATCAGGGTACCCTTGGAAGACTTGACCTGATGAAGAAGGGATTGAGACTAGGCCATGTCCCTATCCTGTTGTCCATAACAATCTTCCTTGGAAGACTTGACCTGATGAAGAAGGGATTGAGACAATATTTTTTTGTAAAGAAGCATAATAT
>WFUT01000070.1 GCA_015484845.1 Desulfobulbaceae bacterium | reverse complement strand
GGGGCGGCCGGCCGGTGGCCACCGAGGTCGTGGTGCCGATCCATTTTGAGCTCAAGTGAGACCATCCCACCTAAATCCTGCACTTCGAAAATGAAGAAAAAAATTTTCTCTTGCCGTATCAGCGGATTAAACGAACGTGATCGTTTTTTTCGACTCACCGATCGGGTGAAGGATTTTTTTTCTTCATTTTCTCGCCCGCAGGGATTGGCAATTTTACCGAATCTGCTTCGTTATCAAGGGCTTGAAGTATTCGTATACGTCTGCGCCCTTGATGCCTCGCATCTCCGGCAAAATTGCCAATTGCAGGATTTAGGTCCCACATGAACCCGCCGCAGGCGCAGACTCTTCCGGTTTCTGTCCTCCGGCTCCTGTTTCCTGACAAAGAGAGAACGTACAATGTCCGCCTTTCAACCTTCAACCCTGCGGCTGCTGCGCAGGCTGCACCGCTGGTTCGGCCTCGCGGTCGCCGCCCTGGTCATCTTCTACTGCATCACCGGCCTGCTGCTCAACCACCGCACGACATTTTCCTACTTCATCGACCGGCAGACCACGGTCTCCAGGGTCCCGGTCTCTGATACCGCGGTCATGCGCGCCTTCATCGATCTCTACAAGCAGCAGATCGGCCGCAAAGACGATCCCACCGTCATCCGCATCCGCGGCTCGCAGACCATCGAGTTCCTGTACGGCTCCCACGGCAAGACCACCTACATCATCGACCCGGGCAAGGGCGAGATGAAAAGGATCGAAAAAGTCCCCCGCCAGCCCTGGAGCCACCTCAACAACCTGCACAAGGTCTTCAAGACCAGCAGGATCTGGCTGGCTATCGCCGATCTCACCTGCCTCTCCATCCTCCTGGTCACCATCACCGGTCTCTTCATCTTCCGCTACCGACCCCTGGACTGGCTCCTGGTCATCGGCGGCGTGGTCATCGCGGTCCTGGGGATTCTTTTCGCCTGAGCACCAGGCACCAACCAGGGCCGCACCCATGGCAGCTCCCCGCCACTTGTCTTTCTCCCCGGCGGGGATTTCCCTCTCTTGACTTCGTCGCTGTATTCGGGTAAAGATCACCCTGTTGTCTGTTTTTTCAGGTGTCCGCGCGTGCGGATGAAAAGGGAACCCGGTGCAAGTCCGGGACGGGCCCGCCGCTGTAACCGGGGACGAACTCCGCAGGATGTCACTGTCCGCATGGATGGGAAGGCGTGGAGGGAGAATGATCCGGAAGTCAGAAGACCTGCCTGAAAAAGAGCCTCATCTCCCATGGCAAGGGAGAGGGCGAGCCAGTGAGTTTCTGGGATAAAGACGGGATGTCCTGGATCAATTTATTAATTGGTCCGGGATTTTTTTATTCCGGGCCATGGAAGAAGGAGGATCTTGTGAAGATAAGGTCGATTTTTTTCGTGGTTGCCCTGGCCGGGCTGTTCACCGTCCAGACCGTCCAGGCAAAGGAGTACAAGGTGGAGCATAAAAACGCGGTCGTTCTGGCCATGTTCGGCACCACTGTGGAACCGGCGCTGAAGTCCCTGCTCAATATCCGGACCAAGCTGGAAGAGAAGTATCCCCACACACCGGTGCGCATTGCCTTCACCTCCAACATCATCCGCAAGATCTGGCAGAAACGGGCCAGGAACCCGTCATATGCCAAGGCCCATCCCGAGGTGCCGGCCGATATCCTGCACGTGCAGGGGCCACTGGCCACCATCGCCAACCTGCAGGACGCGGGCTATGACACCATCGTGGTCCAGCCCACCCACATCGCGCCTGCCGAGGAGTACCTGGACCTGACCTCCTATGTCAAGGCCCTGGCCTCCATTGACACGATCAAGGAAAAGTTCAAGCCCTTCAACAAGCTGGTCATCGGTCGGCCCGCCCTGGGTACCTTCGGTCCCCGCCATCCCTATGCCGAGGATGTCAAGGTGGCTGCCAGGGCCCTGAAGGAGGACGTGGAGCGTGCCCGCAAGGAAGGCGCTGCCCTGGTCTACATGGGACATGGCAACAACTATTTCCCCTCGGGCGGTTCCTACCTGCAGTTCCAGGATGACATGCGCAAGATGTACCCGGACGTGCTCACGGTGGTCGGCACGGTGGAGGGCTTTCCCGGCCTGAGCCACGTGGTGGACCAGCTCAAGCGCGCCGGCGTGAAAAAGGTCCTGATCCGCGCCTTCATGGTCGTGGCCGGCGACCATGCCCACAACGACATGGCCGGCCCGGGTCCCGAATCCTGGAAGTCGGTGTTGGAAAAGGAGGGCATCAAGGTGGAGCCGATCCTGGAAGGACTGGGTGAAACCGATGCCTTTGCCGAGATCTTTGTCCGCCATGCGGGTGACGCGGCCGCCGACGCCGGCATCACCCTCAAGTAGATGGCCGGCCGGCCGGGATCTTCTGCTGTCATCGGGTTGCTGCTGCTGGCGCTGCTCGGTGCGGGCGTGGTCGTTGCGGCGACCATGGGGTTCATGAAGGTCCCGGCCGGCCAGGTTCTGCAGATTATTTTTGATGCGCTTCGTGGCCGCGGCAGCGGCCCGGACCCGGTGGTCGTGGCCGTGGTCATGGATGTGCGCCTGCCGCGTATCCTGGCCGCGGTCCTGGTCGGGGGCGGGCTGGCCGTGTGCGGCGCCGTGTTCCAGGCCATCCTGCTCAACCCGCTGGCCGATCCCTATACCCTGGGCATCTCGTCCGGTGCCGCCTTTGGCGCCTCGCTGGTCATCGTGCTCCAGGTCTTCGGCCTGGTGCTGCCCTCGCTTTTTGCCGTGCCCCTGTTCGCGTTTTTCGGCGCCGTGGCCACCCTGTTCGTGGTCCTGGCCCTGGCCTCGGGCGACCGGCGCCTCTCCTCCACCAGCCTGATCCTCTCCGGTGTCATTGTTGCCGCCATCCTGTCGGCCGCCATCGGTTTTCTCAAGTTCCTGGCCGACGAGCAGGTGGGGATCATCATCTTCTGGCTCATGGGCAGCCTTTCCGGGGCCTCGTGGCCGAATTTCTGGGTTCTCGGACCGGTGACCATGCTGGGGACCGCCATTGCCTTTCACTACAGCCGTGACCTGAACATCATGGCCACCGGCGAGCGGACCGCCGTCACCCTGGGCGTAGACACGGTGCGGTTACGCAGGATCCTGCTTGTCACCGCCTCGCTGGTGACCGCGGTCTGTGTCTCCGTGGCCGGGATCATCGGTTTTGTCGGCCTCATCGTGCCGCACCTGCTGCGCGCCCTGGTCGGTCCGGACAACCGCTGGCTGGTGCCGCTCTCCTTCCTGGGCGGCGGCCTGCTCCTGCTCTCTGCCGACACCCTGACCCGGGCCGTGCTGCCCGCCGAGGTGCCCATCGGGGTCCTGACCGCGCTCATCGGCGGGCCCTTTTTCTGCGTGATCTTCAAGAGGCGACAGCGTGATGACGGCGCCATCTGAGGCAGCCTGGCGGGTCGAGGATGTGGCCTTTTCCTATGGCCGGCAGCCGGTACTGCGGGGTATTGACCTGCAACTTGCCCCTGGCCGCTGCTACGGTGTCCTCGGTCCCAACGGCTCGGGCAAGACCACGCTGCTCGACCTGCTCTGCGGCCTGCTGCCACCGGCCCAGGGGGCGATCCGTTTCCGGGGCCGGGACCTGGGCCGCTATTCCGGCCGGGACCGCGCCCGGCTGCTGGCCATGGTGCCGCAGGATTTTGTCATCCGGTTCGGCTTCACCGTGCGCGAGGTGGTGGCCATGGGCCGGCATCCCCACCTGCACCGGTTCGCCTCCCTGGGCGAGGCAGACCACCGGTTGGTGGACGGAGTCATGGCGGAACTGGGCATTGCCGGGCTCGGCAACCGGCCGGTGACCCGGCTGTCGGGCGGTGAAAAACAACGGGTGGCCGTGGCCCGCGCCCTGGTGCAGCAGCCCCGGGCCCTGCTCCTGGACGAGGCCACCTCCAACCTGGATATCTACCACTCCCTGGCCATCCTGGCCGTGATCCGCAACCGGGTGCGCCGGCAGGGGTTAACCGTGGTGGCGGCCATCCACGACCTGAACCTGGCCGCCTCATTCTGTGACGAGCTGATCTTCCTCAAGCAGGGGCGGATCGTCTGCCAGGGGCCCACGGACCGGGTCCTGGAGGCCGCGCTCATCGACGATGTCTACGGCGTAAGTTCGCGTGTGCGGCAGGATGATTTCTCCGGCTGCCGGCAGGTGAGCTTTCGCCTGGAGATGCAGGAAAACAACACCCTGAACAACGAGGAACACTGATTATGAAACTGCTGCTGTCGCTCTTCTGCTGCCTGCTCTATGTCGTGCCGGTCGCTGCCGCCTCCATCACCGACAGTGACGGCCGGGTGATTGTCTTTGATCACCCCTTTACCCGTATTATCTCCCTCTACCCGGCCCATACCCGCAACCTGCTGGACATGGGGCTGGACCGCGAGATCATTGCCGTCGGCCGCAGTGACCACCAGCTTGGGGGCCGGCCCCGGGTCAGCTTTCGCGACGACCCGGAGCGGCTCCTGGCCCTGGAGCCGGACCTGGTCCTGATCCGGCCCATGATCAGCCGCGCCTACCCGCAACTGGTGCGGCGGCTGGAGGCCAGCGGCGTGCAGGTGGTCTCCCTGCAACCCTCGTCCATGGACCAGCTCTTTCCCTACTGGGAGGACCTGGGCCGGCTCACCGGCCATGAGAAAGAGGCCCGGGCCATGATCGGCCGCTTCGGCCGCGAGCTGGCCCGGGTGAAACAGTTGGTGGACCGTATCCCGCAGGCGGACCGCAAGCATGTCTACTTCGAGTCCATGCACCGGCGGATGAAGACCTTTGCCCCCTCGTCCATGGCCATCTTCGTGCTGACCTCGGCGGGCGGCATCAACGTGGCCACCGATGCCCGCCAGGTGCGTAATACCAATATCGCCAATTACGGCAAGGAACGGATCCTGGCCAAGGCCAACGAGATCGATGTCTTCCTGGCCCAGAAGGGGCGTATGAACCCGGTCACCGTGGAGATGATTCGCAACGAGCCCGGCTTCCAGGTTATCAAGGCGGTCCGGGACGGCCAGGTCTTCCTGGTTGACGAGAAACTGGTCTCCCGGCCCACCCTGGGACTGATCAAGGGGATCCGGACGGTGTTCGACATCCTCTATCCACAGAAGGGGGCCTAGGTTGGGGCGGGCTCGTTGCACCGCTCCCTTTTTTATTATTCTCGTTGCACCGCTCCCGCGGTGCAACGCTTCTCGGGACGCTCTGCGTCCCATCCAGCTACGATGACAGAAAAAAAAGCCATCCTCCCCGCAATCCTGGTCGCCGGCACCCACTCGGGCTGCGGCAAGACCACGGTGACTCTCGCCGTCATGGCGGCCCTGGT
>WFUT01000069.1 GCA_015484845.1 Desulfobulbaceae bacterium | reverse complement strand
GGCAAGGCTGCGTCTTCTCTACAGTAAGCACCTTTTCCCGTTACAAATCAATAAGTTTATCAGAAAATGTCTGCCCGCACCGCATTGGACGGTGGAATCTTCATGGCTTGCCGGGGCTGTGACCCGGAAGTTGGTGCCTGCGGCGGGTTAACGAGGCCGGTCCCTTTCCGCCCCTGTTGCCATCCGCGGTCATGAGCCGCTGTCCGCCTTGCGGCCGTAGAGCCCGCGCAGGCGGTCGAGGACAGGGAACCGGCGGTTTTGCGGCTGGTTGAGCAGGACAACGAACGGGATACCGTCATCCAGGTAACCGGCCAGGTTGTAGACCCCCTGGAGGGTGCCGGTCTTCAGGCGGACACCATGGCGCTCCGGCAGCAGGAGGCGGTGGGGACAGAAGGCCTGCAGCAGTTGCAGCATGCTCCGGACCGTGACCCGGTTCTTCCGGGAAAGGCCGGCACCGTCAACCTGGCGGATCCCTGTCGCGGCCGCAGGCCCCAGCAGGATGGCCAGTTGCCGGGCAACGGCCTTGCGGGCCTTTTCCCAGGTAGCGGGATAGCCGAAACGACGCGCGCCGACGGTGAGAAAGACCAGGTTGGCGATATAGTTGTTCGAGTACCTGAGCATGGCCGCACAGACCCGCTCCAGGTTCTTTGAATCGAGATGGACGTGGAACGGCACGCTGCCGGCCGGCACCTTCCTGGTTGTCCATCCGCTGCCACAGGCGATGTCGTTGCGCAGCAGGAGGGCCCGGAAGAGCTCGGCCGTGTAGCGGGCCATGACCTGCTGCGGCGATGTCCCCTTTCGGCAGACATTGAGGCGGTACCTGCCCGGCTGCAGGCCGCGCCCCATCTCCCGCATGAGCGGCAGGGTCGGGGTCTGCGGCTCTGCCGAGCCGATGCCGTCCCTGCTGACCAGCAGGGGCACGGTGTTGAAGTTGACCGCCACCGGTCCCACGGCGGCATCGTAGGGGTTGTCGCTGTTACCGCGGCCCGGCACGTCCGAGTCCAGGGCAAAGAGCGACGGGTCGATGGCGATGCTCCTGACCCTGCGCAATCCCCTGGCCCGCAGCTCACGGACAATGAGATCGACCTCCTCGGAGACGAGCATGGGATCGCCAAAGCCCCTGATGGTGAGGTTACCGGCACCATCGAGGTAGAACTCGGTCCGGAACCGGTAATCGGGGCCCAGGACCTGCAGGGCGACCAGGGCCGTGGAGATCTTGAGGATGCTTGCCGGGATGAAGGGGCTGTCGAGTGCACAGCCCCGGACCGTACCGTTGCCGTCCACCACGCCCACGCCGCCGTTACGGACCAGGCCGGTAAAGGCGGGACAGGCCGAGGCGGCGGCCTGTCCCGGGCAGAGGGCGAGCAGCAGGAGCAGCAGCCCGCAGAAACGAAAAAAGGGGATATCAGTCCACCTTGGGCAGATGGGCCAGCGAGGCCTCGATCTGGTCCCTGGGATAGGAATAGTCATGCAGGACGCCGGCAAAGTAGTTGTCATAGGCGGCCATGTCGATCAGGCCATGGCCGGAGAAGTTGAACAGGATCGTCTTGGGGTTGTCAGGCTCCTTCATGGCCTCGATGATGGCGCCGCGGATGGCGTGCGTGGTCTCGGGGGCCGGGATGATCCCCTCGGTCCGGGCAAAGAGGACACCGGCCTCGAAACACTCGAGCTGGTGCACGCTCCTGGGCGTGATCACCTTGTCGCGGACCAGGGCCGAGATGATGGGCGCCATGCCGTGGTAACGCAGGCCGCCGGCATGGATGCCGGGGGGCATGAAGTCGTGGCCCAGGGTGTACATGTAGAGCAGGGGCGTCATCATGGCCACGTCACCGGAGTCGTAGGCCAGCCTGCCGGCGGTCATGGTGGGACAGGATGCCGGCTCGTAGCCCACGAACTCGATCTTTTTCCCCTCCAGGTAATCGGGAACAAAGGGGGCGAGCAGGCCGGCGAAGTTGGAACCGCCGCCGCAGCAGCCGACGATCACGTCCGGGTACTCGCCGGCGATCTCCATCTGCTTCTTCGCCTCCAGGCCGATGATGGACTGGTGCAGGATCACGTGGTTGAGCACCGAGCCAAGGGCATAGTTGGTGTCCTCGCGGGTGGCCGCGTCCTCCAGGGCCTCGGAGATGGCGATTCCCAGCGAACCCGGCGTATCGGGATCCTTTTCCAGGATGGCGCGGCCGGTGGCGGTGTCCGGGCTGGGGCTGGGCACGATCTCGGCGCCAAAGGTGTGCATGATCGACTTGCGGTACGGCTTCTGGTCAAAGGAACACCGCACCATGTAGACCTTGCACTCCATGTCGAACTTGGAGGTGGCCATGGAAAGGGCGGAACCCCACTGGCCGGCCCCGGTCTCGGTGGCCAGCCGCCTGACCCCTTCCCGCTTGTTGTAATAGGCCTGGGCCACGGCGGAATTGGGCTTGTGGCTGCCCACCGGCGAGACACCCTCGTTCTTGAAAAAGATCTTGGCCCTGGTGCCCAGGGCCTGCTCGAGCTTGTGGGCCCGGACCAGGGGCGAGGGCCGCCAGATGCGGTAGATCTCCATGACCTCCTGCGGGATCTCGATGTGGCGTTCCTGGCTCATCTCCTGTTCCAGCAGCCCCATGGGAAAGACGGCGGCCAGTTTCTCCGGCCCCATGGGCTCCCTGGTCTCCGGGTCAAGGGGCGGCAGCAGCCCGCCGGGAATATCTGGCGCCACGTTGTACCAGCTGGTGGGCATCTCGTCTTCACGCAGGATTATCTTTTTCATCTCCTCTCCTTGGCACTGTTGTTGTTCAGATCCACGAAGCACCGCGAAATATTGCGGGCGCCACTCCGTGATTACACGTAAGAGCGCAGGGTTACGTGCCCCGTGGCCGGTTGCGATTACACTTCTCCAGGTTATCCGTGTCTTTACTGTAAAGCGGATATTTTCTCAACCGCGCAACGCCGGAATGTCTCCTTTTCCCCGGCTCACGCCGTCTCCCTGCTGACCGCCGTCTTCAGTACCCGGGCCTGCAGGGCGACCCCGTGGCCGACCTGCAGCACCTTTTCCAGGATCTCCCGGGGACCGGTGCCGGCCTGCCCCGGCCTGGTCAGCAGGTCAAGAAACACGGTCCCGTCCTCCACATCGAGCCGCGCCACCAGGGGGCGCAGGTCCAGTTCCCTGGTCCTGCCCTTGCGGACCCGCTGTACCGGGTGGGAGGCAGAGGCGAGAAAGGCCGCGGCCCGCTCCTTCAGGCCGGGACCGGCCGCCTGCAGCCCGGTGATGCGGTAGCTGGTCCTTGTCAGCTCCGGTGCCCCGGCCGGGGCCGGTTCAATGGCAGTGACCCGGATGGCGGCCGGCAACTGGTCGTTGAGACGCTCTACTGCCGACGTCACATCGGAGAGCGGCCGGGCCAGCTCCACGTCAAAAAATTCGACCAGGCTCTCGACGCCAACGGGCAGGGCCTGGCTGAAGGAGACCCGGGGCGACGGGTTGAAGCCACGGGAGAAGAGGACCGGCAGGCCGGCCCGGCGCAGCACCCGGAACACGAGCTGGAGCATCTCGAGATGGCCCAGGAACCTGGCGTCATCCAGGCGGCTGTAATGGACCCGGTAGATGAAGCCCCGCTCCGGCGCCGGGGGGTGTGCTCCGGCTGCCGGGGGACTTCCCGGCGTACTCTCCCCTGCCCTGTGCAGGACCGGCCGGATGGTCCTGAAGTCGCAGAGACCGCACTTCTGGCAGCCGTGTACCCGGCAGTCCGGGGTATAGCTGCGCTCCATGGCCCGCTGGTATTCCAGTTCGAGGAACTCCCGGTCCACCCCGCTCTCCAGGTGGTCCCACGGCAGGATCCCGCCGGGATCGCGGCCCCGCAGGTAACGGTCCAGGTCCAGGCCGCAGCGGGCAGCGGCCTGCCGCCAGTTCTCGAGACGATAGTGCTCCGACCAGCCATCGAAACGGACCCCTGCCTGCCAGGCCGACTCGATGAGCGCCGACAGCCTGCGGTCGCCCCTGGAAAAGACCCCTTCCATGACCGACTGGTGCGGATCATGCCACTTGAGACGGAAACCGCGCCTGGGCAGCAGTTTCTTGAGCCGGTTTATCCGTTCCCTCGACTCCTCCAGGCTCAACTGGCGGTGCCACTGGAAAGGGGTGTGCGGCTTGGGGACAAAGGTGGCCACCGAGACATTGATCTGGATGCGGCCGCCCCTGCCCTGCCCGGCCAGGGCCCTGGCCTTCTGCGCCAGGGCGGCGATGGCGGCCACGTCCTCGTCGGTCTCGGTGGGCAGGCCGATCATGAAGTAGAACTTGATCAGGTTCCAGCCCATGGCCACGGCGTCGCGGCAGGTGGCCAGGAGGTCCTCCTCGGTGATCCCCTTGTTGATGACCTCGCGCAGCCGGTCGGTGCCGGCCTCCGGGGCCACGGTAAAACCGGTCTTGCGGACCCGCCTGATCTGGTCCATGATCTCCGGGGTCAGGGTTCCCACCCGCATGGAGGGCATGGAGATCGAGACGTATTCCCTGGCAAACCGGTCCATGAGCCGGGTCATGAGCGGTCCCAGGCAGGAGTAATCACCGGTGGAAAGCGAAAGCAGGGCCAGCTCGTCAAAACCGGAACAACCTATGCCCTGTTCGGCCAGGGCCATGATATCGTCCGGGGAACGTTCCCGTACCGGCCGGTAGATGATGCCGGCCTGGCAGAACCGGCAGCCGCGGGTGCAGCCGCGGGCGATCTCCAGGCCGAGCCGGTCGTGGACCGGCTTGACCAGCGGCACCAGGGGACGGGTGAGCAGGTCCACCGGCGGCAGCTCGGGCAGCACCCGCCGCCGCACCTTGCGGTAGTCGCTGCGCAGCGGCCTGATCGCCACCAGGGTGTCGCCTTCGTACTCGGGCGAAAAAAACGACGGCACGTAGACACCGGCGACAGCGGCGAGCCGCTCCAGGATCTCCTGCCGCGACCATCCGGCGGCCCGGCCCTCCATGAGGAGATCGCTGATCTCCACGATCACCTCCTCGCCGTCGCCCAGGACAATGGCGTCAAAGAAGTCCGCCACCGGCTCCGGGTTCATGGCACAGGAGCCGCCGCCGAGCACCAGGGGATGATCATCGGTCCGCGCCGCTGCCCGCAACGGGATACCGGCCAGGTCCAGGATGGTGAGGATATTGGTGTAGCAGAGCTCATAGGGCAGGGTGATGCCCAGCACATCGTAGGCGGCCAGCGGCCGGCGTGCCTCCAGGGAAAAGAGCGGCGCCCCGCGCCGGCGCAGCTCGGCCTCCATGTCCACGTCCGGGGCATAGCAGCGATGGGCCAGGACCCGGTCGCGGCGGTTGAGGATGTGGTAGAGGATCTGCAGCCCCTGGTGGGACATGCCGATCTCGTACAGGTCCGGAAAAACCAGGCAGAAACGGACCATGGCCCGGTCCCAGTCCGGGACGGCCGCGTTGCGCTCGCCGCCAAGATAACGCCCCGGCTTGCGCACCAGGGGCAGGATATGTTCAATATCCACACGGTCGGTTGTGGTTGCGCTCATTGATGACAACTCCCGGGTGTCCCGCAACGCAGCAACAGGGGCGGGCGGCAGCCCCAACCGGAGCGGTCAGCTTCGGCCCTGGTATCGCTGCCGGCGCGGGACAGGTGGATTTTACTGAAATAAGTTGACATTCCAACTACTGACGATGTAATTCTGAAGCAACGGGGCCGCTGCCTGGCCCCTGTCCCCCTGATTTTCGGAAACATGTGAGGCCGAATGAAACGAGTAATCCTTTTCCTCCCTGTCCTGCTCGCTCTCGTTCTTGTCCAGACCGGTTTCACCGCCGACAAGGCCGGACCGCGGCTCGAGGAGATCCGGTTCGAGACCAGGACGCCGGCTGCGGAGCAGGTCATCTTCCGGCTCAACAGCATCCGTATCCCCAGGGTCTTTGCCATCAAGGGGAAAAATCCGCGGGTGGTCTTCGACTTTCCCGATACAACGGTGGCCGGCAGCCTTGCCAGCACCATCAACACCAATGGCAGGTATATCCGCCGCATCCGCATGGGCCTGCACGGACCGCCCAACCCGAAGACCCGGGTGGTCCTGGACCTGGTGCCGGGCGCGGCGGTGGATTTCAGGCAAAAGTTCGATCAGGCGCACAAGTCACTGATCGTCACCCTGTTCCGTGCCGGCGCGGCCCCGGAAAAGACGGCCGGCGAGACACCACCATCTACACCACCTGCAGAGAAAAAACCAGTGGTGGCTGCGGAAAAAAAATCCCTGCCAGCCGCCAGCACGGAAAAGGCTGCTGGACAGGTAAAGGCGAAAAAGCCCCTGCCGGCCGCCGCGGAAAAGGTTGCCGGACAGGCAGAGGCGAAAAAATCCCTGCCCGGGCCTGCCCGGCCCGCGTCGCAACCGCAGCCGCTACTCTCAGCAAAGGCGGCAGCCCCTGCCCCGGCAACGGCACGCGTTCAGGCCGAGGCAGGCCGGGAGAAGGCGGCGGCCCCGCGGCCGGCCGCCCCGGCCACCCCGGCAAAGACGGCTCCGGCACGGCCGGCCCCCGGCCTGGCCGGCGGTGGCAAGACGCCGGCCGGCGGCACAGGGAAGAAAAGCGCGCCCGCGTCGCCGGCTGCGGCAACAGGACCTGTACTGCGTTCCATCACCTTTGACAAGAGTTCCAACCGTGGCGAGATGGTGCTGTTCAAGCTCAGCGAGTTCCACCCGCCCGTTGTCTTTGGTATCGAGGAGGGAGTGCCGCGCGTGGTCTGTGACTTCAAGGGGACCACGGCCGAGGCCGGGGTCAGGAACAGGATCAATGCCAATGGCCGCTATGTCAGGACCATCCGGGTCGGCAGGCACCGGAACCCGGACAAGATCAGGGTGGTGCTGGACCTGGAGCCGAACAACAACTATGACCTGCAGCAGGTCTTTTTCAAGGACGACAACCTGTTCGTGATCATCATCAACACGATCGGCAATGCGCCGACCCGAAAAGAGGTGGAAAAACCCCTGGCCAGAAAGGCGGGCTCCTGACGGGAACCGGGCAGGAACAGGTGACGGCCTCCGGCGGACAGGGCAATTGCTGTTGCGGCGGATCGACAAAAGGCGGCGGAGAGTATGCTCCGCCGCCTTTGCTGTTTTTCACACCCCAGGCCGGAAGGAGTTTCTTTTTTCCCGGCTGCCGCTGGCCGTCCTCCGCCCGGATCCCTACAGGTTGCGCGTGTCGTCGAGCTCGGCCAGGGAGAAGACCGGCCCCTCCCGGCAGATCAGTTTTTCCTCGAGAAAACAGTGGCCGCAGATCCCGACGCCGCATTTCATGTGCCGCTCCAGGGTGGTAAAGAGGTGGTCGCGGGGCAGGCCCATCTCCAGCAGCCTGGAGAGGACAAAGTGGATCATGATGCCGGGGCCGCAGACCAGGGCCCGCCAGGAATCGGCCTCCACCTGCACATCCTGCAGGAGTTCCGTCACCAGGCCCACCCTGCCCGACCAGGAGTCGTCGGCCTCGTCCACGGTGCACAGGCACCGCACCCCGGCCCGGGACCAGCGCTCCAGGTCATCGGCAAAACAGATGTCCGCCGGCGTCCGGCAGCCGTAGAGCAGGGTAATCTCGCCATAGTCGGAGCGGTGATCGAGGCAGAAGTCGATCACCGAGCGCAGGGGGGCAAGCCCGATGCCGCCGGCCACGAAGAGCAGGCTGCTGCCGGCCAGTTCGGTCATGGGAAACGGCCGGCCGTACGGGCCGCGGACACCGATGGTGTCGCCGGGCCGCAGCCGGTGCATGGCGCTGGTCAGGCGGCCCGCCCGGCGCACGGTCAGGGCAAAGCCGCCGCCCCGGCCGGGCGGCGAGGAAAAGGAGATGGGCGCCTCGCCGCAGTGGGGCATGGAGACCATCATGAACTGGCCGGGTTCAAAGGAGAATTCCTGGTTGACCAGGGGATCGTCGAACTCGAGGACAAAGGTCGTGACCAGGTCGTTTTCCCGGTGGACCTCTCTGACCTGCGCCGGCACCGGCAGGTAGATGTTGCCGCGGACCGGCTTGGAGCCCTGGGGCCCGGCCATGCCGGGTGCCACGTACCGGGACGGGTCAAGGATCATGGTGTCTCCTCATGCTCGGTTTCGTTCTCGCTCACCATCTCGATGAAGCGCAGGATATCCACGCCGCCAAAGCACATGTCCACGCAGCGGCCGCAGCCCATGCAGCTCGTCCGGCCATGGTGCTCCACGTCGTGGAGCAGCTTGTGCAGGAACCGCTTGCGGACCCGCTGCCGGTCCGGGTCGACCGGGTTGTGCCCTCCCGCCATCCTGGTAAAGCCGCTGAAGGTGCAGGCGTCCCAGGTGCGCAGCCGCTCGCCACGGTCCTCGTCCAGGGCCTGGTCGTGGATGGTGAAACAGGTGCAGGTGGGGCAGATATAGGCGCAGCCGCCGCAGTCCTGGCAGCGGGCGGAGAGCTCGGCAAAGATCGCCTCCGGCTCCTCCTGCCGGGCCAGGATCCGGGTGACCAGGTCCACGTGCACCAGGCGGTTGAACAGGCCGCGGGCCTCCAGGGCCGCCTGGAACTGGGCCCTCCTGTCGTCTTCGGTGGCATCGCGGAAAAAATAGGCCCACTGCCGGCGCAGCTGCACGCCCCGGGCGCGGCCGGTCTCGACAAAGAAGCGGTCGCCGATGTCGGTGAGCTGGATGTCAAAACCGTGCTCGAGAAAAGGGCCGGACCGGGTGGCATTGCAGAAGCAGTTGGAAAACGGTTGGTTACAGCCGATGGTGATAAAGATGGCGTTTTCCCGGTGCCGGGCATAGTAGACATCGTACTCGCTGGACTGGAGAAAGATCATGTCCGTGTACATCACCGCCATCATGTCGCAGGAACGGACTCCAAAATAGACCGTGGGCCGGTTTTCCGGTAACTGGGGATAAAAGGAATACCAGGTGGCGCCGGAGCTCGTGTCATGGTCCAGGCCATACATGCTGAGCACCTCGACCTGGGGAAAGAAAAAGGGCTTCAGGGAGGACTGGGGCTGGTGTTCCAGGTCGATCTCCACCCGGTCCAGGTCGTGGATCTCGGTGAACAGGGTGTCACCGTGCCGGTTGCGGACCGGGGCGACCAGGCGGTACTGCCTGCCCAGCTTGCGCAAAAGCGGCAGGAGATGATCCTTTTCCAGGACAAAATTCTCTAGCATGGCTCCACTTCCTCCAGCCTGACGGCGCATACCTTGTACTCGGGGCAGCGGGCCACCGGGTCGCTGGCGTCAATGGTCAGTTCATTGACCGGCGCCTCGGCAAAGTGAAAACTGGTGAACAGGTTGCCCGGTGCCACCCTGTCGGTCAGCTCGACCACGAAGCGGCTGCGGCCGCGCCGCGAGGCCACCGTGACCACGCTCCCCGGGCGCAGGCCGAGCCTGCGGCCGTCATCGGGGTGCATCTCCAGCAACGGCTGGCCGCTCTCCCGTTCCAGGATCGGGGTCCGCCGGGTCATGGTGCCGGTATGGTACTGGAAATAGAAGCGGCCGGTGATGAGGGCAAAGGGATAGTCGCTGTCCGGCACCTCTGCCGGCTCCACGTGGGCGGCGGGCTCGAACCGGCCGCGGCCGCGGGCAAAACTGTACTTGTGCAGGTACTGGGTCCCCTCCATGTTCCGACCTCCACAGGGCCACTGCACGCCCCATTCCCTGTCCAGGCGGTCATGGTACATGCCGCCGTAGATGGGGGTCACCATGCAGATCTCCTCCATGACCTCGGCAGGTGAAGTATAGTCCATGGCATGGCCCATGCGCCGGGCCAGTTCCATGACGATCCAGTCGTCCGGCCGGGAGTCGCCCACCGGCTCGATGGCCTTGCGCATCAACTGCACCCTCCGCTCGGAACTGGTGATGGTGCCGGTCTTCTCGGCAAAGGAGGCGGCCGGAAAGACCACGTCGGCGACCCGGGCCGTCTCGCTGAGAAAGATATCTGAGACCACGAGAAAGTCATACTGGTGAAAGGCCTTTTTCACGCCGTTGAGCGAGGGCTCGCTGAGCAGGGGATTTTCGCCGGTGACATACAGGGCCCGGATGGCGGGGGCGGCCTGGGGCAGGCCGGTTGCGCCGCCACCGGCCTCGTGGGTCATGTCGAGCAGGGTCAGGCCCGGGGTGGCGGGCAGTTCCACGCCCCAGACCCGGGCGAACTTCTCCCGGACCGCATCGTCGAACACAGACTGGTAGCCCGGCAGGACCCCGGGCAGGGCCCCCATGTCGCAGGCGCCCTGGACGTTGTTCTGGCCGCGCAGGGGGTCAACGCCGGTGAACTCCTGCTCCACGTGGCCGGTGAGCATGGCCAGGTTGGCATAGGACTGGACATTGCCGGTGCCGGCGATGTGCTGGGTAACCCCCAGGCAGTAGCAGATCACCGAGCGCTGGGCCTGGGCATAGATGCGGGCGGCGCGGCGGATCGTCTTCTCGGGCACCCCGGTGATGGCCGCGGCCTGCGCCAGGTCGATGCCGAACAGCATGTCGCGCATGGTGGTGTAGTTCTCCGTGCGCATCTGGATGAAGAGATCATCGATCAGGTTCTCGTCGATGATGGAGCGCATCATGCCGTTCAGGAGGGCGATGTCGGTGCCCGGCCGGATGCGGAGATGGATGTGGGCGTGCCGTGCCAGCCGGGTGCGGCGCGGGTCGATGACAATCAGCTTGGCGCCCCGGTCCACGGCCCTGTAGAAGCGGCGGGCGACCTGGGGGTGGGTGCGGGTGGTGTTGGAGCCGGAGACCAGGATCACCTGGGCCTGCTCGATCTCGTTGATGGAGTTGGTCATGGCGCCCGAGCCAAAGGTGGTGGCAAGACCTGCCACGGAAGGGGCGTGTCAGAGCCGGGCGCAGTGATCGATGTTGTTGGTGCCCAGCACGGCGCGGGCGAACTTCTGCAGCAGGTAGTTCTCCTCGTTGGTGCACTTGGCCGAGGCCACCACTCCCACCGCGTCCGGCCCGTGCTCGTGCACGACCCTTGCCAGGGCGTCGGCGGTGATCTGCAGGGCCTCGTCCCAGGTGGCCGGCCTGAGACGGCCGTTCCTGCGCACCAGGGGTTCGGTCAGGCGGCCGGCGTCGTGGATGAAGCCGTGCGCGTTCCAGCCGCGGACGCAGAGGTTGTTGCGCGACACCGGGTGGTTCCGGCTCGGCGAGGAGCCGACGACCCTGTCGTCCCTCACATGCAGGTACAGCCCGCAACCACATCCACAGTAACAACAGACGGTCAACACATCGCGCATGGCGGACTCCGAATGGCTGAAGGGAGGGCCCCGGTCGGCATGAAATGCCCTGTATCCTTTCCTGTTCTTTCCCCTATCCATACCATGACTGCCCCCCAACAGACAAGCAAAGGCTGGCCTCTTTTTTCTGCCCGTCGGCGGTGCGGACGGGAACGGTTCTTTTTGATGAAAAGATCTTGGAATTTCCCGAACCGCTGTGATTAGATTGAATATATGTCCAACGACGTGCGGAGATACGAACCAACAGGAAAAAGAGAGGGAAAGATCGTGGCCAGAAAACCGAGTATCCAGACGAAATACAGTATCATTTTCCTTGCAACCCTGCTCCTCGTGGTCAGCGCCTTTGCCGCCGGCCTGGGCAAACTGCGCGACGAGGTCCTGCGCAACGAGGCCGAGGCCATTGCCGACCAGGTGGTCTCCTTCCGTGCCTGGGTGGCGGGCAGCGGCATGGTATGGGTCCACAACCTGGTCCCCGGCTTTCCCGACTACCTGGCCAGGAAGGATGACGGCCACGGCGGTTTCTTCTATGGCAAGAACCCGGCCCTGGCCACCCGCGAGCTCTCGGTGATTGCCAACAGGACATCAAAACGGGCCACCTTCCTGGTGACCAGTGACGACTACCGCCAGCCCGCCAACAAGCCCGACGCCTTCGAGCTGCAGGCAATCCGGACCTTCAAGAGCAACCCGAAGCTGAAGTTCACCCAGACCTATGAAAAGGGCACCTACCGCTACGCCCGCCCCATCTTTGTGAAAAAGGGCTGCCTGAAATGCCACGGCAAGCCCGAGGACGCGCCGCCGGAGGTAATCAGCAAGTATGGCAACAAGAAGGCCTTTGGCTACAAGGTGGGCGATATCCGGGGGATCGTCTCGGTCAGGCTTCCCTCCATCGGCTGGCAGCGGCTGTTGCCCATCCTGACCAATCCCCTTGTCATCGCCCTGGTGGTGCTCGCCTTTGCCATCAACTTTATCTTTACGCAGCGGTTCATCATCAGACGGCTGACCCGCCTGACCGATGATGCCAATGCCATCGCCCGCGGCAAACTGGACACGACCCTGGAATACACGCCGCCGGAGAAGTCCAACGACGAGATCGACCATGCCTACCATGCGGTCAACCTGCTCAAGAAGAGCCTGATCATTGTCCTGAAACGTTCCCGGGGCAAGTGATGCCGGAGAGGTCGCCGCGGCGGCGGAAGCCGGTCTGCCGCTGCGGGCCTGCAACGGACCCGGAAATCCCTCCAGGCCGCCCGCGGCCAGTGTTGCGGGCGGCCTGAAAACACCGCTGCAACGGCAACAGCCGCTCCGGCAGGGAAACCGCTGCCCGCATGGCGTGGCCGGGTTTCCTGCAGCCGGGGAAAGAACCTGTCCGTGGAGTGCTCATGGCGCCTGAAAACAGGGGAACATCACGGGATCCCTACTGGGATATCAAGCGGTCCATGGCCAACGCCATCGCCCACTCGCCGCAGCCGTCCCTTCTCCGCCTGCACAACGAGGTGCTCGAGGAATTCGGCTACCGGCCCGACCTGGAACTGGTGGATTACTTCTGCAGTATTGCCGAGATCGCCGAGGAAGAAATCGTGGACTACTTCCGCAGGATCGCCCTGCCCACCGGCGAGCAGGCCGGTCCGGGGGGAAAGGTCCCGGCAGGCAGGGAAAGCGGCAGGGAGATGGCCGAACGGATCGCCGCGGAAGAGGAACCGACCATTCTCAGGTTCAGGACCGAGTATGAGGACCGGTTCGGCTCTGCGCCGCCGGAAGATCTGCTCAGGTATTTTCTGCAGAAGATGCAGGAGAAGGCGCGCAGCAGGGCAAAGGAGAAGATGCCCTTGCGCGACACGGAGTTTGCGGCGGCAATCGCCGCCCGGGCCGGTGCCACCGTGCTGCGATTCCGCCAGGAATACCAGCAGCAGTACGGCAGGGAGCCGTCCGAAGAGCTGACCAGGTTCTTTCTTCTGAAAAAACAGCAACTGGCCCGGAAAGCGGCCCCTGGCCCGGGACAGGACCGGTCCGGACCGGACAGCGGCAACGAGGAACAGGAGGACGCCAGGGTGCTCTTTGCCAAAACCGCTGCCGGCGGCCTGGTGACCACCATCCTCCAGTTTCGCAAGACCTATGAAAAGGTCTACAAGGAACCTCCCTCGCCGGAGCTGATCGAGGTCTTTCTCAAGAACCTGCCCCGGGGCTGACCCCGGCAGGTTGGCCGAAGATGCGCGCCGGCACAGGGGCCGCGGCCAGGCAACCGGCGGAGCGACCTAGGCGCCCTGGCCGCTGGCCTCCGGCACCTGGTATTGACCAAACCAGCTCACCAGGGCCTCCTTTTCAGCAGCATCAAGCAGTGTCCCGACCTCCTGCAGCAGTTGCGGGATCTCCTCCCGGGCTAGGGATTCGGGCGCGATCCCCATGGCCTTGAAGGCGTCCTCGACAAGCAGGGAACCGGCCGGCCCCACCAGTTCGGTCAGTTTTTCCTCCAGGGCCTGGAGAAAATCGTTACGCTCCTTTTCCGGCATGCTCTCCCTGGCCGGCGCCGGCCGCGCCACCCCGGCCAGGATCAGTTTGCAGGCATGGGTCAGGACCGCGAGTTCCGACTTGCCCGAGATGGTCAGCACCTCGGCCAGGGACCGCTTTCCGTCCAGGAGCAGGGCGATCTTGAAATCCTCGGCATTCAGCTTCCTGGCCTGGTGCAGCCGTCCGGAATCGACCCGGAAAACCGCGTCGGCGGCATCAGGGATGTACTTGTTGATCACCTCGATATTCTTTGCCGCCTTTTCCAGGTATGACAGGATCGCATTGGTGTCAATGGCCGGGTCCGGCGTGTAGC
>WFUT01000068.1 GCA_015484845.1 Desulfobulbaceae bacterium | reverse complement strand
CCGCTCGACCAGGCGCTGAAACTCCAGGTCCGGCACGATGACCAGGCTCTCGACAAAACGGTGGACCGTGCCATCCTGTTCCGCTGCCCCGGGCAGCAGGGTGGCAAGTTGTTTCGCCAGTTGGATCACGTCCCCGCGGCCCGCGTCCACCTCGCCGGAGGTGAACGCCATGTCCTCGACAGTGAAGATTTCAGCCGCTATCTTCCTGCTGACATAGAGCTTTTCAGGGTCAAGGACCTGGACCATGTCGTGGATGGCAAGCAGTTTCCGGCAACCAAAGGCCTCGAGGTTCCGGGCCAGCCTCTCCAGGACCATCCGCGACGTGCACCAGGCCAGCGGCAGGTTGAGCGAGCGCAGCGGCAGGGCCACGAGCTGGGCCTCGCTGAAGACCAGGCCGCCGGCCCTGCCGGCCTGGCCGTCGGCGCCGCCGGCCGCTTCAAGGTCCGGCCCGAAAAGATCGCGGACCACGGTGTTCTTTTTTCCCAGGGCCTCTTCAAAACCATCCCTGGCCCGCCCCTTGATACCAGTGGCCGGGATAACCGGCAGACCGGTATGGCTTTCGCGGGCCACGGGCAGGTCCACGGCAGCCGTGGCCTGGCCCGTGCCCATGTGCAGGGGCGTGAGGGTGTAGATGCCGATCAGCGCTGTCGTACGTTCAGCCATTGTCTTCCTTGTTCGTAGCCGGCACAGGCACCCCATCTTTGCAGGGTCACTCCTGGCCGCATAGAGGGGCTATAGCGGCCAGGCGTGCCTGCACAAAGCTGGAGCACCTGTACCAGCTACATTGTTGAGCTAATAAGAACGAATCGTTACCTAACCTGCGTTGAGTCTTCCTTGTTCACCTGTGGTTCATGGTAGGGCGCGACCAGGATGTGGCCGTAGCCAAAGGCGCGTTTTTTCTCCGGCGCCAGGACACAGCGGTTGTTCCACCCGGCCCGGATGACCGTCATGACATCCTGGTCCTCTGCCGCTGCCACCCGGACGAGCAGGCTGGTGCCCGGCGCAAACCAGGGCTCTGCCGGCCGCGGCCGCCGCCGGGCCAGGGAAAAACCGCCCAGCCAGGACAGGCCGGGACAGAGCATGCCCAGGACCTCCACCCGCCGCAGCCCGGCGGCCCTGGCCAGCATCGCTTCCGCCGTGGCCGGGGCGTATTCGTCGCCCTTTTCCCGGCCGGCGGTGGCGCCGGCCCAGCGGCCGCTGCTGAGGAGCACCACCCAGACCAGGGCCTCGCTGGCCGGTTCATCTCCACCGGTTGCCAGGTGCTCGCCGACAGCGATCCGCTTCCAGTGAGGATCTTCAGCCGGTGGGGGTTCAAAGGCCATGATGCCGCCCTTTTTGCCGGCCATCACCCTGCCCCTGGCCAGGGCGCGATGGTCCAGGGGCGCGGGCAGACGGCCCGCAAACCAGCCGACCAGGCCGGACTGGGGACTGAAGCGCAGGGTGCCCAGGGAATAGAGCATGCCCTCCCGGGCGCGGCCGGACAGGGAGAACACGGCATTGTTCCCTGGCTTTTCCCGGGCCAGGCCGATCTTGATCTCCGGGCGGACAAAAGGTGGCAGTTCGCTGCCATGGCCGGAGGGATCCCTCGAGGCATCCGGCTTACCTTCACCTCCTTTCAGGGCGGAAAAAAGCTGTTGACTCGACATCCAGCCTCCAACAGGTTTTTCCGCCCCGGCCCCCGGGTTGCCCAAAAGACGCGGCATGTTCCCTGTTGTTTCCCTTGCCGCCTCATCGAGCAGCAGTTCGGCGCTGCCCGCGGCGGTGCCATGCCGCAGCTCCATGGACCGGGCAGGCACCGGCGGCACGGCAGGAGTCCAGCCCTTCGGCTTCAGCAGAAAGGCGGGCGCGGGCAGCCAGGTGGATGCCTGGCCCCCGGATTCCACGGTGATCGGAAACGGGCCCTGCATCTGCCAGTCCCGCGGCAGGCTGTCCGGTTCGCCCACAAGCTCCGCCACCCGTGAGCGGGGATGAAAGACACCGGCCTCGTCCAGCAAGCGGGTGCGGATCATCCCCTGGAAGGCGGAGATCGGCGGCGGGAACCAGGAGGCGCCACTACGGGCCTCGCCCGCTGGCAGGGCCCCGGGCCGGCCGAAATAGACCGGTGTCACCGGCCTGAGAAAGACAGTCTCCATCACTCCTCTCCCTTGGTTCTGGCAGCGAGATAGCGGCAGAAAAAAAGGCCGGCCAGGTCGTCTGCATCCGGACACTCTTTCAGCAGGACGTGGCCGGCCTTCCACAGGTCCAGTACTGCCCGCAGGCTGGCATCGCTGACACCTGCATCGCCCACGGCCCTGGCCAGCAGCCCCTGCATGAGCCTCGTCGTCTCCCCTTCCCCGATACCGGCATACCGTTCCAGGTCAAAAGGATCCAGCAGCCGGCGCTGTTCCCTGAGCTTGTACGGCAGGGCGGACGGCAGGCCCCCGGGTTGGGCAAAGGCGTCCCGGACCAGGCGCACGGTATGGGCCAGGCCCAGGGAACCGGTATCCCAGGGGGCGGCAAACATGGTCTTGACGCCGCCTCTCGAAAAATGGCCCAGGCCGGCGCTGTTGCGGCCGGCCCGCTCCTTGGCCCAGGTATCGAGCAGCTCGTGGCTCGCCCCGAGCAGCCGCCCCAGCGGGGTCTTGAAATGACCGTACATGATGCCGGCCGACATGGTGCAGCCCGGCCCGAGCATGGGCATGAGCCGGCCCGGTTTCCTGTCGTGTCCCAGCTCGGCAAGATACTGCTCCAGGTCCTCGTTGCCGCCGATGACCTGGAACCTCGTGCCGGGTTGCTCAGGCCCCTGCGGCGGCTGGTCTTTCTCCAGCCAGGACCAGGGGGCGATATCCGGCCAGGTGTCCATGATCCAGGGGCTGGCGTAGAGGGTGCGCAGCCGGTCCGCCATGGCCAGGGCCTGGTCGGCCGGGGCCATGGCAAGGAGATCGTCACCACCGGAATAGATCAACCGGCCGTCAAACTCCTGCTCCACCACCCAGGGTACGATGGTGTGGGAAAAATCCGCCAGGGCACGGCTGATAAAGGCGTGCAGGGCAGGCCCGGCCAGCCGGGGCAGGTGGAGCAGGTCGCCCCAGCCGCTGTCGACAAACCTTTTCTCGCTCCTGATCTTTTTGACCACCGCCGGGTGGAGGACGTGTTTCCAGCAGACCGGCGGGTCTTCGGGCGCGCCGTGGAGAAGGAGTTTTCCCATCCGGTCGCCGTCCATGCAGACCACGGCAACCTGGGTCGATGGATCGCCAAGACCAAGCTCCCGGGCCTGCTCGCGGAACCCGCGGACCGCCCTGGCAAGGTTGTTCCATGTCTTCTCATTTTTATCCTTATTTTTATCCTTATTTTTACCCTGATTTTTGTCGGCATAGCTGGCCGCGCTTTCCACCATTTCCGGGAACAGGGCCAGTTGCGGGTCATGGGTCAGGAACTCCAGCGCCTCTGGATACTCCTGCACGGCCCGGCCCAGGGCGGGCAGGGAATCGGGAAACGCGGAGCGCTGGATCTCCAACCGCTCGTGCGACATGATTATCACCTCTGCCTCCTCCTTCAGGCTGGAGAATCCGGCAGCCACGTCGCAAAGAAATAGCTGTGCCGCGATCT
>WFUT01000067.1 GCA_015484845.1 Desulfobulbaceae bacterium | reverse complement strand
GTTGTCAGACCTGCTCGGTGAGCGCCGAGCGGAAGGATATCGCCCTGGTCATCCGGTGCGACCCGGACCTGGAGGCGTCCATCAACCGGCCGATGATGGAACAGGCGGTCATCAACCTGCTGACCAATGCCATCACCTACAGCCCCGGCAACTCGGAGATCGTCCTCCTGGCCACGGCCGGCAACGGCGAGGACGGCGGCCAGGTGGTCCGCATCTCGGTCCGTGACCAGGGGCCGGGCATTGGCAGGGAGCACCTGCAACGGATCTTCGAGCGGTTCTACCGTTGCGACCGGGCCCGCAGCCGCGAGGCGGGCGGCACCGGGCTGGGGCTGGCCATCGTCAAGCACATTGCCCAGGCCCACAACGCCACCGTAGAGGTGGACAGCCGCCCCGGCCGGGGCTCGACCTTCACCATCACCCTGCCTGCGTGAACGTCATCCCCGGCCGGCTACCGCAGGGGAGACGGACAGTTCGCGCCTAGCCAGCCACGGCCGGGTGCCGGCCATCAGGAGGCGTACTCGTAGGGCTTCTGGAAATAGTTGAAGACCCCGACCAGTTTCTCGCGGATGGACGGGTCCTGGCAGTTGCAGCGGGCGCCGTAGAGGTAGAAGCCGTCCTCCTTCTGCTCGTGCAGGATGCGGGCCGTCACGGTCACGGTTTCCTCGTCCGCCGCGCCGCCGCTGGTGGGCAGGAAGATGGTGAGCTCGACGGGCCGGTCCCGCCGCCAGTCCAATTTCTCGCGGCACTTGATGCGAAATCCGCCCAGGCTGAGGTCGCGGGTGATGCCCTCCACCACATCCTCGCCCATGTGAAGCTGCAGCCGGATATTGTTCTGGATCCGTGGATGTTGCCGCTTATCGCCCTCCTCTTTCCTGATGGTGGTGGCAACGGGGTCGGTCTCGAAGCGGCCGAGCATCCGGTCCAGTTCCTCGGCGATGAAGTGGAGATCATCGGCGACCAGGGCCGTGGCGTCGGACTTCTTCGAGCTCTGGCCAAGGACCTCGAACAGGTCGTTGATCCGCTGGTAGAGCCGGTTCAACTGCTCGGTCTGCTCCGTGTTGAACCGGACGATCTCCTCGGTGGTCCCCATGGTCTGGTTGATGCCCTCGGTCATGGTCTCGAAGGCGGACACGGTCTTCTCCGACTCCTGCCGCGAATGATGCACCTTGTCCACCACCTGCTGCATGGAACCCACCGATTCGGTCACCCGCTCGGTGAGCCGGTTGATCAGGCTGGTGATCTCGGTGGTCGATTCCGCGGTCTGCTTGGCCAGGTCCTTGATCTCGTTGGCGACAACGGCAAACCCCTTGCCCGCCTCGCCGGCCCGGGCCGCCTCGATGGTGGCGTTTAAGGCCAGCAGGTTGGTCTGGTCGGCAATGTTCTGGATCGACTCGATGATGTTGTGAATCTGGCCGGTGGCCTTTTCCAGGGCACCCATCTGCCGGGCCGTCTCGTTGACACTCTCCACGGTCTCGGCAAGTTCATCGATGTTCTGGTGAACGGCAACGATCCCCTCCTCTGTCTGGGCCTTGGTCTGGACCACGGTCTCCCGGGCCGTCTCCATCTGGCTGCTCACGGCTTCGGAGATCTCCAGCAGGGAGCTGATCGCCTGCAGGACCTGTTCCGAGCGCTGCTGCTCCCGGGCGCTGGCATCCGAGATCTCGCCCGAGATCCTGGCGATCTGGTAGGAGGAGTGGGTCATCTGCTGGCCGTTCTGCTGGACCATGTGGATGATGTCGCTCAAGGAGCGGCGCATGACATCGATCTGCCGGGCCACGAAACCGATCTCGTCCCTGGGCGGTGCTTCACTCTCGTAGTGCCGCAGGTCGCCGTCGGTAATGCGCTTGGTGGCGGCCACCATCCGGTTCAGCGGCCTGGTGATCCGCTCCGCCAGGAGGGACGAGATCTTCATGGCAATGGCAATGGCCGCAAGCCAGAGCACCACCAGGGAAATGAGCAGGAAGCGCACCTTGGCGTCCGACCTGTCGGCCAGCATGCCCACGGCCTTGTTCATGCTCGCCAGGACCCGGGTACTCAGGGTGTTGATCTTGCCCAGCTGCGCCGCCTCGCCACTGCCGGGACGGACACGCGAGATCTCCGCCAGGAGCTGGCGCCACAGTTTCTTGACCTTCACCAGCTGCGCCCGGACCTCACTGCTGGAGGTGCCTGCCAGTTGCACCGGCCTGGTCAGGCCAAGGTCCATGAAGGTCTCGCCACCATCGGTAAGCGCGGCCAGGGAAAGCTCGAAGAGCCGCCTGGTCTTGTCCATCTGGCTCCGGTCGGCATCAGCGGCCTTTTCTCCCGGCAGGGCAAGGGAGAGGAAAAACTCCTTGGTGAATTTCTGGGTCAGCATCCGCTGCCGGCCGGCGATGTTGATCACCAGGCCGTCGCTCTTCTGGCGAAACAGGGTCAGTGATGTGTAGGCCACCATGGCGGTGATGACGGCCAGGAAGAAGATATTCAGAACGCGGATTTTCTTTTTGACGCTCAGTTCATCGAGGTGCAATACCCTGTCGATCAGCCCCTGTCGTTCACTTGCTGCTGCCATGAAACTTCACCTTCCCGGAAAACAGGGGACAGGAGCCGGCCCGGTGTCCGCCTGCGGCGGACCCGATGGGAAACGGCCCCTCTCTATGCCTCTGTTTTCATCCTTTGTTGTATCCAGCGCGCCGGGAATGCAGTCTTTTCCGAAAATGGCCTGCCCCCGGTGCAAGGGGTGATTTTGCCCTGAACCTGAAAAAAACTGTTCTCAAGTCCCAACCATACCGGTATTGTATGGGCAGCTTTATGTTCAAGTCAAACGATTAGTTCCAGATACATCGTGGTCCTGGCGGGAGCGGCAGGAGGCCCGGAACATGCGATTGCCGATTTTTCCCTGTGCCGGAAGCAATGCCGCGGTCCGTCACCGGAAAACGACCGGCTGTCGGATGCGCTGTCCCGGGCCCGGCTCCGCCGTACGCCGCATCACCAGGCGTTCCGCGCCATGGTAACCGGCATGGCCGGACCGGGTTTCCGGTTTCCGGCCGCAGCAAACCCTGAAACCGGGAGGCAGGAGGATCGGCGCCCCGCCAGCCCGCCGCAAGGGCGGGCCGGGCCGGCTCCTGCCCCCTGGTTTCCGCCATCTGACACGGGAGGGCAACATGGACATTGTTATTCTGGGCGCCGGCGCCATCGGCAGGTTACTGGGGGTCTACCTGAGCCGGTGCGACCACCGGATCACCTTTGTCGAGCCGCGGGCCGAGGTGGTGGAGGCCATCAACGCCAACGGCATCGGCTTCATGGAGCATGATGCCACGGACCCCGATGCCGTGGTCCGGGTGCAGGCCCGGGCCGTGGCCCATGCCGACGAGGTGCGGGAATGCGACCTCGTCCTGCTGGCGGTGAAGTCCTTTGACACCCTGACCGCCATCCGCGCGGCCAGCCACCTGGTGACGGAAAAAAGCCCGGTCATCACCCTGCAGACCGGCCTGGGCAACATCGAGCAGATGGAACGGGTGGTGGACCGGCGCGCCATTATCGGCGGCTTCACCTTCATGGCCGCCACCGCGCTGGGTCCGGGCACGGTGCGCCATGGCGGCACGGGCAAGACCTACCTGGGCGAGCTGGACAGCAGGGTCACGGACCGGCTGCTGGGCCTCTCCGAGCTCTTCAACAACTGCGGCCTCGCCTGCACGCCGGTGCACCGGTTCATGGGCCGTCTCTGGTGCAAGGTGATCGTCTATTCGGCCATCAACAGTCTGTCATCCATCCTGCGGGTCAAGAATGGCCGGCTCCTCGATTCCATGGAATCCATCACCCTGATGAAACGGCTGGTCGACGAGGGCCGGGCCGTTGCCGAGGCCCATGCCGTGGACCTGGTCTTTCCCGACCTCTACGAGCTGCTCTTCTCCGCCTGCCGGACCACGGCCGAGAACATCTCCTCCATGCTCCAGGATATCCTCGCCGGCCAGCGGACCGAGATCGACGCCCAGTGCGGCGCCCTGGTCGACTTCGGCGCCAGGGCCGGGATCAGCGTGCCCACGCACCAGACCATGGTGGAACTGGTCAGGCTCATTGAACGAAAAGAGGCCAGCACCACCTGACCCCCAGCCCAGGAGACGCGCTGATGAACGACTGGAAGAAAATACTGATCGCGGTTGACGACACACCCACCTCCCGGAAGGCGGTCCAGTATGCCGCCAACATCATCGGCCGGCTGGAAGAGGTGCGGATCCACCTGCTCCATATCTATCCGGAGCCGCCGCCGGACTATTATTCGCGCGGCGGCTCGCTGGACGACTATCGCGGGGAAAAGGAAAAGGAGAGCGGGGCGATCTTTGCCGACAGCATCCAGACCCTTGCCGGGTCGGGCATTGCGCGGGAGATCATCACCAGCGAGTGCAGGATGGCCGAGCGCAGGACCATCAGCCAGACCATCCTGGCCGTGCAGGAAGAGGGAGGCTACGGCACCGTGGTGGTGGGCAAGCGGGGCGTGTCCAAGGCGGAAGAATTCCTGTTCGGCTCCATCTCCAATGCCCTGCTCCACCATGGCAGGGATATCGCTATCTGGGTCGTGGGCTGATGGTGGAATACGGCACGCCAGACACCCTGCCGCCGGAGATCGCCCGGCGCCTGAAGGAACACCGGGTCAGCCGCAGCATACGCAGGCGGTCGCGGGTCTTCACCGACACCACCGACTTCACTGCCATCGACTATGGCGATGTCATCGTGGTGGACGGGCGCTACTTCCTGGTGGTCGCCTATACCAAGGAGGGGCGGTTCGGGGTCGACGAACAGATCAAGCCCTGGGTCCCCAAGGTCGAGGAACTGGCCACGGGCGAAAAAAAGATCCTCAAGCTGGTCTTTCACGAGACCTTTGACATCACCCTGGGCTCCTTCACCATACCCTGCTACCGCCACCCGGAAAAGGAGGCCCGGGTCCTGGAGCTGGTCCGGGGCCATCCCCATTTCATGCAGGGCGAGGCGGCCCTGGACGGCGCCGGCAACCTGGTCCGGATCCTCGACATCATCAACGGCTCCCGGCTGGACAAGTTCATCCAGCGCAGCGGCGTCCCCCTGGAGCAATACTTCCACAACGAGCTGCCCGCCATCCTGACCCAGTTCCTGGACTGCCTGCGGGCCATCAGCTTCCTGCACCACCACGGCTTCCGGCACGGTGACATCCGCCGCGACCACATCCTGGTGGAACGGGGAACCGGCCTCTACCGCTGGATCGACTTTGACTATGACTTCTACCTGCCCGAACGGCCCTTTGCCCTGGATCTCTACGAGCTGGGCAGTATCCTGATGTACCTCACGGTGCGTGGCAACTACTATCCACGGGACATCGCCGCCGACCCGGCCCTGGGCCAGCGGGTGCTCGAGACCATCGAACCCGGCGACTACTCCCTGCTGGCCAGAAACCGGATCGTCAACCTGAAAAAACTCTTCCCCTTCATCCCCATGGCACTCAACAATATCTTTCTCCACTTTTCCCAGGGTACCGAGGTCTTCTACGAAACCGTGGACGAACTCCATGACGACCTGGCCGGGGCCCTGGCCGGGATGGGCGACACCTCTGCCGCGGAGCCTGTCCAGTGAGCCATGGTCCGGGCCCGCGCCCGGGGGGACACAGGGAGATCGGCCTGGCCGGGGCAGTGGCCATCGGCATCGGCGGCATGGTGGGCGGCGGTATCTTTGCCGTCCTGGGCGAGGCGGTCTCGCTCGCGCACGGGGCCACGGCCGTGGCCTTCCTGGTGGCGGGCGCCATCGCCCTGCTCACCGCCTCCTCCTATGCCAGGCTCTCGGTCACCTTTCCCAGCCAGGGCGGCACCGTGGCCTTCATCGACCATGCCTTTGGCCGCGACTTCATCACCGGCACCCTCAACCTGATCCTCTGGCTCAGCTACCTGGTCACCCTGTCCCTGTACGCCGTGGCCTTCGGCTCCTATGCCCTCACCTTCTTCCCCGGCCAGCACGGACCATGGCTCAGGCACCTCCTGATCTCCACGGCCATTGTCCTGCCCATCATCATCAATCTCTTCAACGCCGAGGTGGTCAGCCGCTCCGAGACCCTGATCGTGGTCATCAAGCTGCTCATGCTGCTGGTGGTCATCGTCTCCGGCGCCTCCTACGTGGACACCGGTCGTCTCAACCCGGACCACTGGGGCACACCCTTTTCCATTGTCTCGGCCGGCATGGTGATCTTTGTCGCCTACGAGGGGTTCGAGCTGATCGCCAACTCGGCCCAGGAGATCCGCGAGCCCCGCCGCAACCTGCCGCGCGCCTTTTACATCTCGGTGCTCCTGGTCATTCTCCTCTACGTGCTCATTGCCCTGATCACCGTGGGCACGGTGCCGGAGAGCCGCATTGCCGTGGCCCGCGACTATGCCCTGGCCGAGGCGGCCCGGCCGGCCCTGGGCAGCGCCGGTTTCACCCTGGTGGCGATCTCGGCCCTGCTGGCCACCTTTTCGGCCATCAACGCCACCATCTACGGCAATGCCCGCCTGGGCTACACCCTGGCCATGGAGGGCGAACTGCCCAATATCCTGGACCACCGGGCCTGGAACGAGCCGGTCTGGGGCGTACTGGTGACCGGTGGCCTGTCACTGGTCATGGCCAACCTGATCGACCTCAACGCCATTGCCATCATCGGCTCGGCCAGTTTCCTGCTCGTCTTCGCGGTCACCAACATGGCCGCGGCCCGGCTGGCGCCCCGCACCGGCGGCGGCCGCCTCCTGCCCGTTATCGCCGGCCTCGCCTGCCTGGCGGCCCTGGCAGTCCTGCTGACCCAGACCTGGCAGAGCTCGCCACGGGCCCTGTGGGTCTTCTTCTCCTTCATCGTTGCCGCCCTTGTCTTCGAACTCACCTACGGCCGCCTGCGGCGCAAGCCCTTTGCCCTGGCCCGCGGCCGTCAAAACGGGAAAACAGGACAGGTCTGATTCGTCCAGGCCGCCTCAGGAGGCCCAGAGGATGTGGCCGTCCTCCAGCGGGACCATGGCCCTGGGGTGATGGGGAATGATGCGCGGCGTATAGTCGGAGGCGGGCCTGGTGGTTGCCACCTGCGCCTTGTACATGTAGGCGTTGGCGCTGCCGGCCAGCCGCTCGGCCCGGTGCAGGACGATCCGTTCCGCTTCGCCGCCCAGGCGGGCAGGCTCGGCATACAGCTCGATGCGGACCAGTGCCGGGTCGAGGTCATCGAGATAGACGGGCACACCAAAGTCGATGCCGCCCTCGATCTCTCGGACCGTGATCTCGCCAAAGCGCAGGTGCTGCCAGTGACGCTCCAGCTCACGGCGCCACGCCTCGAGCTCCCGGCCCAGGGCACCCTTCTCCCGGGTCCGTTCCCGGTACGCCCCGACCAGGGGCAGGTAGATCTTTTCGGTATATTCGCGCACCATCCGGTTGGACGAGAACCTGGGTGTCAACCGGGCCATGGAGGCCCACATCCTGGCCACCCACTGGTGCGGGGTTCCGTGTTCGTCCCGGGTGTAGAAGGCCGGGATCACCTCTTCCTCGAGCAACTGGTAGAGCTGCCGCGCCTCCTCGGCGTCCCAGGCCGGGTCGTGGTCATGTTCCCGCCGGTCGCCCAGGGCCCAGCCGGCCTCGGCGCACCAGGCCTCGGCCCACCAGCCGTCCAGCTCGGACAGGTTGAGCCCGCCGTTGACCAGCACCTTCATGCCGCTGGTGCCGCTGGCCTCCCAGGGTCGGCGCGGGGTGTTGATCCACAGGTCCATGCCCTGGACCAGGTTGGCGGCGATCTCCATGTCATAGTCCTGGATAAAGACCACCTGGCCCCGGACATCGGGCCGCTGCGAGAAGAGGACCCACTGCCGGATCATCTCCCTGCCCTCGCTGTCGCGGGGGTGGGCCTTGCCGGCGAGGATGAGCTGGACCGGCCGCACCTTGTCGCTGAGGATGGCCGCCAGCCGGTCCGGATCGTGCAACAGCAGGTTGGGCCGCTTGTAGGAGGTGAACCGGCGGGCAAAGCCGATGGTCAGGGCGTCGGGGTCCAGGACCGCCGAATCCAGGGGCTTGATGCCCTTCTCCTCCAGGCCCATGATGGCCTGCTGCCGGCCCAGCCGCTTGCGGACAAACTCGATGAGGTTCCTCCTGTTCCGGGACCGGAATGCCCACAGCTCCTCGTCGCTCAGGGTGGCCAGCTCCCGCTCCATGGTCTCCAGGCCGCCCAGCCACCGTTTCTTGCCGCAGGTCCTGGTCCAGAGCTCATCGGATGCCGCCGAATCCCAGGAGGGCATGTGCACGCCGTTGGTGACATGGGTCACCGGCACCTCGCGCTCGGGCCAGCGGGGAAAGAGGGGCTGGAAGATACTCCTGCTCACCCGTCCGTGCAGGCTGGAGACGCCGTTGATCATGCCGCTGCCGCGCAGGGCCAGCCAGGCCATGTTGAACGGTTCGTCCCGGTTGTCCGGATCGCGCCGGCCCAGGGCCAGCAGTTTCTCGTGGCTCATGCCGATCCCCTCGGCAAACGGACGGCCGTAGTGGAGCAGCATGGGGGCGGGATAGCGGTCAAAGGCGGCATCGACCGGGGTGTGGGTGGTAAAGACATTGCCGGCCCGGGTGCAGTGGAGGGCGACATCGAAGCCCACATCGTTGTTGCGCATGAAGGAGGCGGCCCGCTCGAGCACGGCAAAGGCGGCATGTCCCTCGTTGAGGTGACAGATCTCGCAGTCGGTTCCCAGCCGCTCCAGCAGCCGCCAGCCGCCGACGCCGAGGATGATCTCCTGCTGCAGCCGAATCTCGGAGCCGCCGCCATAGAGCTTTTCCGTGATGCCCCGGTCCTGGGCCGTGTTGATCGGGTCATTGGAGTCGAGCAGGTAGAGCCGCACCCGGCCCACCACCACCTCCCAGGTCCGCAGGGAGAGGGTGCGGCCGGGCAGTTCCACCTCGATCCTGATCCAGTTCCCGGCGGCATCGCGCAGCGGTGTCACCGGCAGGATGGCCGGATCGTTGTAGGGATAGAACTCGATCTGGTTGCCGGCCGCGTCGATGACCTGCCGGAAATAGCCCTGCTGGTAGAGAAGCCCCACGCCGCAGAGCGGCAGGCCGAGATCACTGGCGGTCTTGAGATAATCGCCGGCCAGGATGCCGAGGCCGCCGGAATAGAGGGGCAGGGCCTCGCTGAGGCCGAACTCCATGCTGAAATAGGCCACCCCGGCCAGGGCGCCGCTGCCATACGCCTCCCCGAACCAGGTCCGCCGGGCAAGGGCGGCCTGCCGCCGGTCCAGGTGGCGTTCGATCTCCTTGAGAAAATCGTGGTCAGCGGCCAGCTCCTCGAGCCGGTCCCTGCCAACGCTCTCCAGGATGAACCACGGGTTGCCGGTGGCATCCCATATCCTGGGATCGATCCGGCGCCAGAGCACGTCCGATTCATGGTTCCAGCTCCACCGCATATCCACGGCCAGTTCGACGAGCCCCTGCAACGGCTCGGGAAGGGTCCGCGGCATGTACCTGTTCTGTAACATACAATCTGCTCCCTGCCCCGCTTGTCTCCCGGGGCCGTGATAGTAGGTGGTGGACCGGGGCGGCGCCCCTGGTCCGGTCCTGTTTTCGGCTGTCGTCTAACGGCTGCGGACGCCGAGGCCACCACAGCCCGGTCCTCCGGCCTCAGGGCACCTCTGCCGACAGGGCCAGCATCAGCAGGGCCACGCCGTCCATGATCAGGCTGATACCGACCAGGAGTCCCACCAGCCAGGCAGCGGTAAACGGCCAGCCGACCAGGAAGATAACAGCCAGCAGGATGGAGAGGATACCGTTGAACATGGTCCAGCCCCAGCCACGGAGGGGACGCAGGGCCAGGGAAAAGGTGATGGAGAAAAATCCGTCCAGGAGAAAGTAGACGATCAGGAGCAGGCCCAGGGTGGCAGCGCCCGCGATGGGGCGGAAGATCAGCAGCAACCCCAGGACCACCAGGAGAAAGGGCTTGAGCCAGGCCAGGCCGTTGCGGGAATAGCTGAGCCAGGTGAGATAGCCGGCCAGGATGCCTGCCGCCAGCAGCAGGAAACCGATAAAGGCTGACAGGACCAAGGTCAGCAACTGCGGCAGCAGGATGCCAATCATGCCCGTGATCATGAGGAGGACGGCCAGGATAATGGTGCTCCTGCGTACTCCCCGGTCCATGAAGATATCCACTGAAAACCCGTTCATCATCCTTCCCTCCCCTGTGGTGGCGGCCGCCGAAACGGCCCGTCATCGGAACAACCCATGGTTGCAGGCCCTGCGCGGGCCTGCCGTCTCCTCAAACAGATAAGATCACCGGGCCGGATGTCAAGCAGCGATGCAGGGACAGGGGACAGTGCACGGCCAGGGTCCGCTGCCGGAGCGACGGCCGGGGCAGAACCTGCCAACACCCTGTTACCTAACGAAAAATGTCGCATCCATTCCAGGGGCATCCAGGGGGCAATGTCATTGACAATATTTCTGCATGCACTATTGTATGCAGAGCGTCGGCACCCCGGCCCTTTGCCGGAGCCGTCCTCCATGCAGGCTTGCCCCGGCGGAGCGGAATGCCTTGCAGCTCCGGCAACAGTGCCACTTGCAGGATGCAGGTGTCAGGCTGACCACGCCTCCGGCCAACACGATTCATCGCAGGGACTCTCTATGAAAAAGACCAACTTTCTCGGCAACAAGAAACCGGAGATCGAGCTGAACAAGACCAACAAGCCGGTCAAGTTCTGGCAGAACCCCAACTTCACCTTCTGGGCCTATCTCTTCTTCATCCTCATCTCGTTCCAGTTCTACCAGAACTACCGGCAGGCGCGGCAGGAGGAGATTCCCTACAGCGAGTTCCTCCAGTACCTGCAGAAGAAAGAGGTGGCCGAGGCCGTGGTGACCGACAAGCTCATCACCGGCGTCCTGACCATCAAGGACAAGAAGACCAACAAGCCGCGCCGGTTCATCACCGTGCCGCTGTCCTGGAACAACGAGCTGGCCAAGACCCTGGAAAAACAGGGGGTGCGCTACACGGTCCGGCTCAACTCCGACTGGCTGGGCAAGTTCCTCACCGGCTGGGTCCTGCCCTTTGGCCTGCTCTTCCTCTTCTGGGGCTGGATGGCGAAAAGGATGGGCAGCATGGGCCAGGGGTTTCTCAATATCGGCAACAAGGTCCACATCCACCCCGACTCCCTGCCCAAGGTCACCTTTGAGGACGTGGCCGGCGCCGAGGAGGCCAAGCAGGAGCTGCGGGAATGCGTCGATTTCCTGAAAGACCCGGAACGGATCAAAAAACTGGGCGGCCGCATGCCCAAGGGCATCCTGATGGTGGGCCCGCCGGGCACCGGTAAGACGCTCCTGGCCAGGGCCGTGGCCGGCGAATCCGGGGTGCCCTTCTTCAACATCTCCGGTTCCGAGTTCATCGAGATGTTTGTCGGCGTCGGTGCGGCCCGGGTGCGCGAGATGTTCGACCAGGCCCGGCAGAAGGCACCCTGCATCATCTTCATCGACGAGCTCGACGCCATTGGCCGGGCCCGTGGCATGGGCTCGGTCATGGGCGGCCACGACGAACGGGAACAGACCCTCAACCAGCTGCTCACCGAGATGGACGGCTTTGACCCCTCCACCGGCGTGGTGGTGATGGCGGCCACCAACCGGCCCGAGATCCTGGACAAGGCCCTGCTCCGGGCCGGCCGCTTCGACCGCCAGGTCCTGGTGGACAAGCCGGATCTCAAGGACCGCGAGGCGATCCTCAGGCTGCACGCGAAAAAACTGGTCCTGGCCGACGACGTGGACCTGCTGGTGGTGGCCCAGCGCACGCCCGGTTTTGTCGGCGCTGACCTGGAAAACATCTGCAACGAGGCCGCCATCCAGGCCCTGCGCAAGAACCGCGACAAGGTGACCATGAAGGACTTCGAGGCGGCCATCGACCGGATCATCGCCGGCCCGGAGAAGAAACACCGGGCCCTCAACCCGGAGGAGAAGAAGCGGGTGGCCTACCACGAATCGGGCCATGCCCTGGTGGCCGAGACCGTGCCCACGGGCGAGCCGGTGCACAAGGTCTCCATCATCCCCAGGGGCGTCGCCGCCCTGGGCTACACCCTGCAGCTGCCGGTGGACGAGAAATTCCTGTCCACCGAGCAGGAACTCAAGGACCAGGTGGCCATCCTCCTCGGCGGCCGGGTGGCCGAGGAGATCGTGTTCAACAACATCTCCAGCGGCGCCTCCAACGACCTGGAGCGGGCCTCGGCCATTGTCCGCTCCATGGTGACCCAGCTCGGCATGAGCAAGCGACTGGGCCCCCTGACCTATGGCAAGCGGCAGGAACTGGAGTTCCTTGGTGTCCAGGGCCAGGAAGAGCGCAACTACAGCGAGGAGACGGCACGGCTCATCGACGAGGAATGCAAGCGGCTGGTGGAGGAGGGCCACAAGCGGGCCCTGGAGATCCTGACCGGCAACCGGGAGACCCTGGAAAAACTGGCCGCCCTGCTGGAGGAGAAAGAGGTGCTCAGCGGCGAGGAGGTCGAGAAGATCGTCCGCAAGGCGAAAGAGGGGCAGCCGGCCTGAGCTCCGGCCGGCCGGCGGTTTCCGGGGGAGTCGTCCTGCAGGGCGGCTCCCCCTTTCTGTTGCCGGTCCGGTCGGCTCAGTACATGCGGCGCCTGAACAGCAGGGCGGCCAGGGTCAGGGTGACCAGGCCGATGATGGCCATGGGCCAGTACTGTGACCAGAGCAGGTCAAAGGAGGCGCCCTGGAGGAAGACGGCGCGGACGATGATCAGGAAGTAACGCATGGGGTTGAGGTAGGTGAGCCACTGCACCGGGTGCGGCATGTTCTCGAGCGGGGTGGCAAACCCGGACAGGATCACCGCCGGCACCAGGAAGAGAAAGGCGCCCATCAGGCCCTGCTGCTGGGTCACGGAGAGGGCGGAGATCATCAGGCCGATGCCGATTGCCGAGAGCAGGAAGATGAACAGGCCCAGGTAGAGGGCCGCCAGGCTGCCGCGCAGCGGGACGTGGAACCAGAAGATCACCATCAGGATCACCACCGTGGCCTCGGCCACGCCGATGATCAGGCCGGGCAGGGACTTGCCGACCAGGATCTCGAAGGGGGTGAGCGGCGTGACCAGGAGCTGGTCAAAGGTGCCGGCCTCCCGTTCCCTGGCCACGGACAGGGCCGTCACCTCCAGGGTGACCACCAGGTTGAGCAGGGCAACGATGCCGATGACGATGAACCAGTGCGAATCCAGGGTCCGGTTGAACCAGGCCCGCTGCAGCAGTACCGCCGGCGGCCCTGCCCTGCCGTGCTCCCTGGCCCACTGTTCATTGAAGGCCATGACAATGGACTGCACGTAGTTGAGCGCGATCATGGCGGTGTTGGAGTTGCGGCCGTCCACGATCACCTGCAGATCCGCCCCCCGGCCCTGGCGCAGGTTGGCGGAAAAATCCGGTCCCAGGTGCAGTACCAGCAGGACCTTGCGCCGGTTGACCAGGGGCGCCACCTCGCCGTCGGATCGGATCACCGCGTAGCGCTCAAAGACGCCGGATCCCTCGAACCCGGCCAGGAGCTGCCGGGAATCCAGGCCGCGATCCTCGTTGTAGACCGCGTAGGGGACGTGGTTGATGTCAAAGCTGGCCGCGTAGCCGAAGATGATGATCTGGGCCACGGGTGGCACCACGATCACCATCCTGCTCTTCCTGTCCCGGAGCAGGGTCACGAACTCCTTGAGCATCAGGGCAAATATTCTCTGCAGCATGCGGCCTACCTCAGTCTCTTGTGGGACTTCTTCCTGATGATGACCAGCAGGACCGCGCACATCACCGCCAGCCAGGCGCAGTTGACGAAAAAGATGGACCAGATGTCACCGGCCAGGAAGATCGACTGCAGGATGGCGACAAAGTAGGTGGCCGGCACGATGCGGGTGACGCCCTGGATCAGCGCGGGCATGGAGCCGATGTCAAAGATGAAGCCCGACAGGATGAAGGCCGGCAGGAAGGTCACCACGATGGCCATCTGGCCGGCCACGAACTGGCTGTCCGCCACCGTGGAGATGAACAGGCCCATGGCAATGGTGGTGAGCATGAACAGGGCCGAGGCGGCGAACAGGGCCGTCAGGGAGCCCTGCAGGGGCACGGCAAAGAGAAAGATGGCCATGCTCACGGACAGGGCCATGCCGCCCATGCCGAGGATGAAGTAGGGGATGATCTTGCCGAGCAGGATCTCGTAGATGGAGACAGGCGTCACCATCAGGGCCTCCATGGTGCCGCGCTCCCACTCCCTGGCCACCACCATGGAGGTGAGCATGGCGCCGATCAGGGTCATGATGACCGCGATCAGGCCCGGCACCAGGTAGTCGCGGCTGCGCACCGCCGGGTTGAACCAGATCCGGTACTTCACCCGCACCGGGACCTGCAGGTCAAGGCCCCTGGCGTCGCTGATCCGGGCGAGCCACTGCTGCCAGACCCCGCCGATATACCCCTCGATCAGGCGGGCCTTGTTGGCGTCCACGCCGTTGACGATCACCCCCACCGGCGCGCCGCCCCGGGCCAGCAGGTCGCGGGAGAAGCCCTCCCGCAGCCAGACAATGGCATCGACCCGCCTGCGCATCATGGCCTCCTCGGCCTCCTGGATGGAGGGGATGGAGACCGGGGCAAAGTACTCGGAGCGCTGGAAACCGCTGACCAGGCTCGTGGTCAGGGGATCGGGGCTGTCCACCACCAGGGCGATGGCGATATCACGGGCGTCCAGGGAGACACCGTAGCCGAAGATCAGGAGCAGCAGCACGGGCAGGAAGAAGGCAATGCCGATGCTGGAGGGATCGCGGATGATCTGCAGGCTCTCCTTGCGGATCAGGCCCCGCAGCCGCATGGCGCTGAACAGGCGGTGGTGGCGTTGCATCAGGCCGCCTCGCGCTGCTCGTGGCTGCTGATCAGGGCGATAAAGGCGTCCTCCATGGTCGGCTCGGCCAGTCCCCTGCCGGCGGCATCCCGCTTGAGCTGCTCCGGCTCGCCGCTGGCCAGGACCTCGCCCTGGGCCATGATCACCAGCCGGTCACAGTACTCGGCCTCCTCCATGAAGTGGGTGGTGACCAGGACCGTGACGCCGGCCTCGGCCAGGGCATTGATATGACGCCAGAACTCGCGGCGCGCCAGGGGATCGACGCCCGAGGTCGGTTCGTCGAGGAAAAGGATCTCCGGCTCGTGCATCAGGGCCGCGGCCAGGGCCAGCCGCTGCTTGAAGCCCAGGGGCAGGGTCTCGCTGACCACGTTGCGCAGGGGCTCCAGCTCAAAGGACTCCAGGACCCACCTGATCCGCTCTTTCCGGCGCCTGCCGGTCAGGGAGTAGGCGCTGCCGAAGAAGCGCAGGTTCTGGAGCACGGTCATGCCGCCGTAGAGAGAGAACTTCTGCGCCATGTAGCCGATCCTGGCCCGGGCCCTGGACCGGGCCGTGTGCAGGTCCCGGCCCGCCACCCGCAGGGTGCCGCCCGAAGCGGGCAGCAGGCCGCAGAGCATGCGGAAGGTGGTGGATTTACCGGCCCCGTTGGCGCCGAGCAGGCCGAATATCTCCCCCCGCCGCACCGTGAAGCTCAGGTTCTTCACCGCGCGGAAGGTGCCGAAGCGCCGCTCGAGGTCGCGGACCACGATCACCTCCTCCCCGCCCGCCGATGACACCCGGGCCGGCCTGATGATCCGGGCCGCGCTGTCCCTGCCGCTCTGCCGCAGCCGCTGCCGGAGCAGGTAGATGAAGGTGTCCTCGAACCGGGGCGCGACCCTGGTGGCGGAGAGCGGACTGCCCGCGGCGCCGAACCGTTCCTGCACCGCAGCCTCGTCCATGGCCTCCTCCGTGACCAGGCGGACCCGGTCGCCGACGATGATGGCGTCGATCACTCCCCTGCTGCGGCTGAGCCGTTCCTGGAGCCTTCTCCGGTTCTCGCGCTCGCCATGGACCAGGAAACAGTGGCCGGCAAGCCGGTCGCTGAACCTCTGCGGCCGGTCCTGGCCAAGCAGGACCCCCTCGTGCATGAGCACCACCTCCTGGCACCGCTCGGCCTCGTCCAGGTAGGCGGTGGAGAGCAGCACGCTCATGCCCTCGGACTCCACCTGGCCATAGACGATCTGCCAGAGTTCACGCCGCGAGACCGGGTCGACACCCACCGTGGGCTCATCGAGCACGAGCAGGCGCGGCGGCTTGATCAGGGTGCAGGCCAGGCCCAGTTTCTGTTTCATGCCGCCGGAGAGCCGGCCGGCCAGGCGGCCGGTGAAGGGGGCAAGACCCGTCATCTGCATCAGTTCGCTGTACCGGGCCGGACGGGCCGCGGCAGGCACGCCCTGCAGGTCGGCGTACAGGTCCAGGTTCTCCTGGACGCTCAGCTCCTCGTAGAGGCCAAAACGCTGGGGCATGTAGCCCAGGATCGCCTGGACAGCGAGATGCTCCCGGCCCGCGTCCAACCCCAGGACCTCGACCCGGCCGGAATCGGGATGGAGCAGGCCTGCCAGCAGGCGCATGAGGGTGGTCTTGCCGGCGCCGTCCGGCCCGATGAGACCGGTGACCATGCCCGGCCGGACCCTGAGCGAGACCCTGTCCAGGGCCTTCACCGTCCTGTTGCCGACCCTGAAGCTCTTGCTGACGTCGGCAAGACGCAGGACGGTATCTGTCACCCCTGTGGCCGCCATGTCAGTCACTGTCGCCGCACACGGAGCCGTGGTCGCGGCCCGGGGGATTGGCCGCCCGGTCCAGGTCGATGCTGACCGTGGCCGGCATGCCCAGGCGCAGTTCGCCGCCGGGGTCACAGGCAAAGATCCGGACCTGGTAGACGAGCCGGGTCCGCAGTTCCGGCGTCTCCACGTTCTTGGGCGTGAACTCGGCCACGGGCGAGATATAGCCCAGCCAGCCGCGGTAGACCTTGCCGGGCCGGGAATCGGTGCGGATCTCCGCCGCCATGCCCGGGGCTATCCTGCCGAGCATGGTCTCGGGACAGTAGGCCCGGACCCAGAGCGGGTCGGTGAGGGCCAGGGTCAGCACCGGCCGGGCCGGCGAGGCCATGTCGCCCGGCTCCAGGATCCGGTTGCGCAGGATCCCGTCGGCCGGGGCCAGGAGGCGGGTATCGGCAAGCTCCTGCCGGGCGTACTCCACGGCCGCCCGGCCGGCGCGGACCCGGGCCCGGGCCGCCTCGATGTCCTCCCTGCGCGGTCCGGCCACGGCCAGCTCCAGATTCTTCTTGTCCGCCTCCAGGGAATGCAGGGCCACCTCCATGGCGGCCCTGGCATTGTCCACCTCCTGCTGCGAGCCCACCTTCACCTTGACCAGGCGGGCGACACGGTTGTAGGTCAGGGTGGCGTCCCGCAGCCTGGCCTCGGCGGCCGCCACCCGGGCGCGGGCGCGGGCGATCTCCTCGGGCCGGGTCCCGGCCTCCAGGCGGCGCAGCTGCTGCTGCAGGGCCTCGAGTTCGTTCTGAAGCTGCTGGACCCGGATCCGGTAGCGGACAGGATCGATCTCGGCCAGGAGCTGGCCCTGCCGGACCCGGTCGCCTTCCCGGACATGAATGGCACGGATGCGGCCGCTGGCCTGGAAGTTGAGCTGCACCTGCCGCATATCCACGTTGCCGTAGAGCTGCAGGAGGTCCTCCGTGGCCCGGCCGTTCCTGTGCAGGAAATAGTACCGGCCGCCAAAGGCAATGGCCGCCAGAAGGCCAACAATAATGACCAGCCGAACAGGCTTCTTTCCCATGGGATCTCCTGCGATCAGAAAACAGCAACAGAGAACAGGGGCCGGACCGGTTTCCACCCGTGGCGGTGGGAACAGGGAACCGGCCTCTCTCTTCTCCTGGTTTCATCCTTTGTTATGCCCGCCGGACCGGGAATGGGGCGCCTGCCCCAGCGCAAGGGGGGCGACATTTTCATGGTGTGGCCTGCGACGTGTTGCCGGCAACCACGATCCGTTCCCCCGGCCCGGTGGCCGCCAGGTGGGCCGCCGAACTGTACCAGGTCCTGGCTCATCGTGCCCAACAAGCCTAAGAAAAAAAACAGCCCTGTCAAGGAATATGGGCTCGCAAAGAGTCCTGCCTGCGGCGATGAACACCATTTCCGGGACCTCTTCCCTGTTGCCGCCACAACCGGGAAACCCGGCTATCATCCCGGAAAAGTGTTTCTTCTCGCGCGACTGGCAAGAAAACGTCTTTTCCGCCCTTCTTCCGTACAACGCCCCTGGCAAGGGCACGGGCGATCACCTGACGCTCTCGCAACAACACGGAAATACCACACTTATCCCCCGGCAGGGCCGGAAAGAAAAAAACCGTGCCACAGGGGGACCAGGCTGCCGCCGCGCCGCGGTGGCGGCAAACAGGGCCATGCCATGTCCACGTCTTCTCCCGGGCACCGGCCCCGGAAAAATACCAGAACTGGCCTTGTTCATTGAAAAAAAAAACGGTTCTGGTACACTGTCCTGAAACAGGGACAAATCCCCTGGCTGCAGGAGCAGCCGGCAGGGAAGCGGCCCTGGCAACCGGTTGGCGGATAATCTTTCGGTTTTGTTTCAGTTTTCAATAACTGCCCGGCCCTGCCGATACACCGGCTGGCCCGGTTTGCAACCTCTGGTATCCCATTGCGCCAGCCCGCCGGGCATAACAAACCATGCAACCCAAATCCTGCAACTGGCAATCCCTGCGGGCGAGAAATGGAAGAAAAAGGTCATCTTTCCCCTTCACCCGCCGCAGGCGCAAAATGATCTGGCTTCTGTCGCCTGGTTTCTGACTTCTGATATTACTGAACCGTGTCCGGAATAAGCGAAATAGTAAACGAACTGCTTGACAGAACAAGGGTCGTTGTCGATATCCCCATAAAGGACAGTGAATCGCAGCTCCTGCAGAGCGTGCTCAGGAAACGGCAGGCACCGCAGCTGGCCCTGTTCTTCTCGCCCCATGCCCTGCAGGTCGAGGATATCGAGGCCGGGACCACCTGTCACCTGACGGTCAAGCACCACGACTCCTCCATCAACCTGCTGGCCAGGATAGACGGCCTGGAGGACGACCGGACCCTCCTGCTGACGGCAACGGAATCGGTCAAGCCGGAGGCGATGCGCGAATACTTCCGTGTCTCCATCAGCACGCCCATCACGGCCGAGTACCGGCCCGGACCCAAGGAGATCAGGAACAGGCCCTGGAAACTGGAGGGCAACACCATCGACCTCTCCGGCGGTGGCGTGCTGGCGCTGTTTTCCGAAAAACCACTGAACCGGAAAAGGATCCACCTGACCATCAGGCTGCCGGACCAGGCCGAGCCGGCCGTCTGCATGGCCGAAGTCGTCCGCACCTACCGGATGCGCAAGAAACGCTACCAGGTCGCCTTCCACTTTGACCGTATCGACCAGAAGACCCGGGACCTGATCATCTCCTGCTGCCTGCAGGAACAGCGCCGCCAGTTGCGCAACAAGATCAGGGTGGACTGAACCCGGCATGAGCGCCCTGGCAACAGACCTCCCCGTTCGCCGGAAGACAGCCATGGAGCCCAGGCTCCTGTTACCGGTCAGGCAATGTACCCGAAGATCACCCTGACACCCACCCTGCGGATCGACAGGATCGGCAGTCCCCACGGCGAGGCCCAGTCCAGGAGATCGCCCTTTCCCTTTTCCCGCGGCCAGCTGGTCCAGGGGCTGATCACGGGCAAAAACGGCGATCACCACTTCTACCTCGACGTCAACGGAACACGGTTTGTCGCCGAGTCCAGGGCCCCCCTCCAGGTTGGCCAGCAGCTCGACCTGCAGGTCGTGGCCACCCACCCCCGGACCACCCTGCAGGTGGTCGAAGATCCCCTGACCAGGGAGATCGGCAAGTCCATCCATCTCCTCACCCGCCAGGACTCCCTGCTCGCGGACACGGCCGCCCTGGCCGAGAAGGGCATGGACAGCCCCGATCTCTCGCCCCGGGCCCGCCAGACCCTCCGCTTCTTTGCCGCGGCAGCGACCAGGCTCTCCCGGCCGGTGGCACCGGAACACCCCGACCAGGCCCTGGCCTCGCTCACGGGCCGGCTGGCCACCGCAAGCCCGGGCGATACCGGGGCCCGGCAGGCAGTGGCCGCGCTGCGGGAACTGCTCGGCCAACTGGCGCAGACAGGCCGGGACAGACCCGGGGCCGCGGCCCTGGCCGGGGAGACCCTGCGCGAGCTGGGCATCCTGGAGGAATCCCTGCCGCCGGGCCCGGCCTTCCTCGTCCAGCGGCAACCTGCGGGACCGGCCGGGGACAGGGGCCCTGCCGCCGGTCTGCGGATCATCCTGCAGCAACTGGACCAGGCCGCTGCCGGCGGTCCGGGCAACGAGGCAGTGGCGGACCTCCTGCTGTCCCTGTTTCCCGACCGCCAGCCCCGTCCTTCCCGGTTGCTGCTGCTGATCCTTGACCTGCACCAGCAGCTCTCCGCCCCGGGAAAATCCTCGTCCCCGGTGCGGTTGCAGGGAGAAGACCTCAAACGGCTCACCAACAGGCTGGGGCTCGACATGGAGCGGCTCCTGGCCGAGGGCAGGCGCGGGGAGGCGGTGCAGACCCTGAAAAGCGCCCTGCTCGAGATCAGCCACACCATGGCCGGGACCGGCAAGGCGGACCGGACACCGGACAGGCTCCTGGGCACCATCGAGCTCTACCAGATGCTGCAGATCCGGCTCGCGCCCGAGGGTCTCTTCTTCCTGCCCCTGCCCCTGCCCTTTCTCAACCAGGGGTACCTGCTGGTGGACGAGGAGCCCGGCGGCAGCCATGATGGCGGCGAGGAAGGGGCAAAGACCTTCCATCTCCATCTGCAGCTCGAGGGCCTGGGCAATGTCCAGGTCGATATCAGCCGCCAGGGCAAGGGCCTGGCCCTGCGTTTCCTGGCCCAGGACCCGGAGCGGGCCGCCTTCATGGCCGGGCACCGTGACGAGCTGGAACAGTGGCTCACCGCGCTTCGCCTCGACTCGGCCAGTTTCATGGCCGGGGCCGGGGATCCGGCCGCCGGGCTGCTTCGCAAGATGCTGCCGGCCGGCAGCAGTTCAGGCATCCTCGACACACGGGCATAGGCCATGGCAGAAGAAAAAAAACCAGGCAGGGCCGTTGCCCTCACCTATGACGAAAGCCGGAGCGCGGCGCCGCAGGTGGTTGCCAGCGGCTCCGGCCTGGTCGCGGAAAAGATCATCGAGACCGCCAGGGAGGCCGGGGTCTTCATCAGGGAAGATCCCGACCTGGTGGAACTGCTGGCAAAGGTGC
>WFUT01000066.1 GCA_015484845.1 Desulfobulbaceae bacterium | reverse complement strand
TCTGCTTCTCATTATTCGTTATGTTCAGCACATAATCATCCATGCCCGCAGAGCGGGCACAACCAACGTGACACCGCAGAGCGGTGTCACGAGGTTGAAAATGAGCGGTGTCACGAGGTTGAGGTGGCGCCCGGAGTTCAGGGGAGAACCTGGAGGGTAGTTGCTCTTGTTGCACCGCTCTGCGGTGCAACACCTCACCAGGCGCTCTGCGCCAGTTGCGTAATGCTCCTGTTGTCAGTAGTCAGGAGCTGAAAACTGCCAACTGATCACTGAAAACTCGGACCGTCTTATGTTCAATTATCATGCAATATGTTGATATATCTGCATGTTACAAATAGCTTGTCATGATATTGAACGAAGTCTGTATTATTACGAAGCACTGCAGAACAGGGTACATGCCGGGATCATGATTTCCGTCCTTCCAGCATGGCCCTGATGCCGCGGCCCTTGAGAGTCAACCGGTAGCGTTGCCCGGGATGTTTTGGATTTCACTTCCCGCCGTACTCGGGTCGCTCCCCAGCGGATGCCCTCCTCTCCGAGGGAAGCAACTACTGGAGAACAGGGTCAGATGAATTTTCAGAAAACAACGCCTGTGCAAGCGGGAGGGGGGTTGGCGTACCGAAAAAATGCTGCATTTAGGTTCAAAACTGTCTTGACAATGGGGTCCACCTCACAATAGAAGACGGTATTCCCTCCACCGGGGAAATTAGTCGTCGGATTGACACTCTCGCCCGTACTGACAAGAGACGGCCAATTCCAGCTATGGCAGCGGATGGCGCCCAGATGCCGACCCGTCCCAGGCAAAAAGAGGTGACAAACGTGGCCCGCGAGAATACAAGGAAGCCAAAGGATCCAGGATCTACGCCATCGGCAAAGACGATATTGTCCAGATCGCCAGTTGGCGCCAGATCCAGGATAAATTGCCGAGCCCACCTGACAGCGGCCGGATGGGGATGACGACCGCGCAGCTCCCGCTCCTCCGGACACGCGGGCAGCTCCGGATTGATAAAGTTTCTGGTGAAAAGAGGAATGATGTATCCTGTCCCCGCTTGTTGGCGCCCCTGGATCGCGGCCGGGCTCTCATGCCTCGTTCTGGTCGGTGGCTGTGCCCGGCTGGGTGGTGAGTCCCTGCCCCAGGACCGGATCGCCTATAGCAGGGCCCTGTCCACCTCCTGGAAACAGGAGGCCCTGCTCAACATCGTCCGCCTCCGCTACCTGGATCCGCCGGTCTTTCTCAACATCACCTCCCTGGTCAACGGGTACACCCGTCGCCACGAGGCCCACACCTCCCTCAACCCCTACGACATCCCGGCCACCCTGGGCCTTGGCGGCGACTTCGCCCTGGAGGAACGGCCGACCATCAGTTACGCGGCGCCGAGCAGCGCGGCCTTTTCCGCCATGCTGACCCCGATCGCGCCGCTCATCCCCCTGACCCTGATCGAGTCGGGCTGGGACGCGGCCCTGGTCCTGCGCATGACCGTGCGCGCCATCAACGGCGTGCGCAACGATCAAAGCCAGGACGCCAGCCGCCCCGGCGACTTCGACCGGGTCCTGGAACTGGTGGAGACCATCCAGCGGGCCGATGCCCTGCACATGGAACTGCGGCCCGGCAAGAAAAAAGGCGAGTTCACCCAGGTCATGTTCCTGCCCCGGGAAAATCCCAGGCCCGAGATTGCGGCCGCCATCAACGAACTGCGGCAGCTATTGCATCTCCATCCCGGGGTGCGCGAGTACAAGGTGGTGCGCAGCGGCAGCAGCCAGCGCGACGACAAGACCCTGGTCCTCCAGACCCGCTCGGTCCTGCACATGCTCACCGAGTTCGCCTCCTGCATCCAGGTCCCGGCGGCCGACCGGAAGAGCGGCGCGGTCTTTCCGGTGCCAGCGAACGCCGACTGTTCCCTGATCACCATCCACAGCGGTCCCCGGCCGCCTCAACGCACCTATGTCCAGGTCAATCATGAGGGGACCTGGTTCTGGATCGACCGGGACGACTTCGACTCCAAGCTCCACTTCGCCTACCTGCTCATGATCCTGCGCGCCTCGGCCCTGAACGAACAGTCCGGGGCCCCGGTCCTGACCATCCCCACCAACTGAGCCCGGAGCATGGTTTCCGTTCGCGCCCTCCCATCGCTGCCAGGCACAAGCGACCCACCCCCGGCGCGCCGGGCGAAAGCGGCCGGACGGGCCCTCCTGCTCTTGCTCACCGCGGCCCTGCTGGCGGCAGCGGGCGGCTGCACCAGGCTGGGACCGGAGTTTCACCCCCCCGGCATGGACCTGCCCCGCTCCTGGCTCGAGGGGGACCATCCCCTGTTCAGGACCAGCTCGCCGAAAGAGTCCCTGGCCTGGTGGCGCCAATTTCACGATCCAGTCCTTGACCGCCTCATCACACGCTGTTTCCGCCAGAACCTCAATCTCCAGACCGCGGCCCTGCGCATCATCGAGGCCCGGGCCCGGCTCGGCCTGGCAGCGGCCACGGTCTTTCCCCAGGTCCAGGAGGCCAAGGGTTCGCTGGGCACCATCGGCCAGCCCAAGGCCCTGGGCCCGCCCCGCAG
>WFUT01000065.1 GCA_015484845.1 Desulfobulbaceae bacterium | reverse complement strand
TTTTCCGGGGGCAGCCGGATCAGCCGGATGGCGGCGGCGCCGGGCCCCCTGTCCGGACCGGAGAGTTCGTGCAGCACATAGCCGGGGCTGATCCGTGCCAGCCGAAGTCCCGACGCGGTCCGCAGCACCTGGTCCGGGTCCCTGGGCCGGAAAGAGACCGGAATGTCACCCAGGGGCAGGTAGACGCCATTTTCGTGACCAGCCAGCCAGGAACGGGTATGCTCGATCTGGGCGACCAGGGTGCGGGCGGTCCAGAAGGCGACCCGCTCCTGTTGCATGTAGTCGTCATACAGGTTCCAGAGCAGCGATCCCGTGCCGGCCAGCAGCCATCCGACCAGTATGACGACAGTGTATTTTTTCAAGGTGCGGGCATGGTTCAGGTTGTTGGAGACCACCTGTCCGCCGGCCTGTGCGGGCAGTTCCCCCGGTGCTGGAGCAGGGAAGGGCCAGGGAGACCGCAGGGGTCGCGGGCCGGTTCCGGCCCGGGCCCCGGGGATTTTCTCCTCATCTGATTAAAGGCCATGGCCGCAGGATTGTCAAGTGACAACTCTTCTCAACGGTTGGTGCCGGCCATGGCCGGTTCGGTGCCCTCTTTTGCCGTTTTCAGAGGATGCAGGTCTTGCGCCTGAGCTCGCGGGTCAGGACGGATTCGTTTTCCGAGTAGTCGATGGGCACCTCGATGAGATGGACGCCGGGTTCGTGCAGGCAGCGGGCAAGGGTCGTTCCCAGCTCGCCGTCGCGGGTGACCCGGTGCCCGCGGGCACCGTAACTGGCGGCGTAGTCCACGAAGTCCGGGTTGCCGAAGTCGAGCCCGAAGTCGGGCAGGCCCAGGCCGGCCTGTTTCCAGCGGATCATCCCCAGGCCGTTGTCCCTGAGCAGGATCACGGTCAGGTCGGTACCCAGGCGGATCGCGGTCTCCATCTCCTGGGAGTTCATCATGAAACCGCCGTCACCGCAGATCGCCACCACCTTCTTCTCCGGGTTCAGCATCTTGGCGGCAATGGCCGCCGGCAGGCCGGCACCCATGGTGGCAAGGGCATTGTCGAGCAGCACGGAATAGGAACAGGTGGCCCGGTAGTTGCGGGCAAACCATATCTTGTACATGCCATTGTCCAGGGAAAGGATCGAGTCCTCCGGCATGACGTCCCGGACCACGGCCACCAGGTGCTGCGGGGTGTAGGGAAAGGTGCCGCTGCCGCGCTTGACGTAGATGTTCTCGTCGATGGCCTTCCTGAGGCGGTGGAAGTAACCGTCGCCGGCCAGGGAATCCGGGGGGATGCGGGCGGCGAGCTGGCGAAGCGAGTCGGAGATGTCGCCGATGACCTCGTACTGGGGAAAGTAGACGTCGTCCAGGGCGGCGCTGAAGTAGTTGACATGGATCACCTTCATGCCGCCGCGGCTCATGATAAAGGGCGGTTTTTCCACCACGTCATGGCCGACGTTGATGATGACGTCGGCCCGGTCAATGGCGCAGTGCAGGTAGTCGTGGGCCGAGAGGGCGGCCGTGCCCAGGCAGCGCTGGTGGAACTCGTTGACCACGCCCTTTCCCATCTGGGTGGAAAAGAAGTGGATGCCGCTGCGCTCGATGAATTCTCCCAGGGCCGAACAGGTCCTCCTGCGGTTGGCGGCCGCGGCGATGAGGAGCAGCGGATTGGTGGCCTGCCGGATCACGCGGGCCGCGTCCTCGACGCTGCGGGTGTCGGCCAGGGGAGAGTGGAGGGTGGTGACCGGGAAGGTCTCGGCCGTGGTCGTTTCGGCGGCGATGTCCTCGGGCAGCTCCAGGTGCACGGGGCCGCATTTCTCGTGCACCGCCACCCGGAAGGCCTCGCGGACCAGTGCAGGGATGGAGTCGGCTCCCACGATCTGCTTGGTCATCTTGGTGATTGGTTCCATCATTCCCACCACGTCGATGATCTGGAACCGCCCCTGCTTGGACTTCTTGATCGGTTTCTGGCCGGTGATAAAGAGGGTCGGCATGCCGCCGAGCAGGGCGTAGGAGACGCTGGTCACGAAGTTGGTCGCCCCGGGTCCCAGGGTGGCCAGGCAGACGCCGGGCCTGCCGGTGAGGCGGCCGTAGGTGGCGGCCATGAAGCCCGCTGCCTGCTCGTGCCGGGTCAGGATCAGGCGGATCGAGGAGGTCCGCAGGGCCTCGAGAAAGGCGAGGTTCTCCTCGCCGGGGATGCCGAAGATATATTCCACTCCCTCGTTTTCCAACGATCTGACAAAGAGTTCTGCTCCGTTCATGGCAATCGGCTGTTCCGGCAGGCGCGGTGTCCGGCGAGACCCCGGGCAGGGAGGCCGCCTTCCTCCCTGTTCCCCCGCCCCCTGGCGCTGGTGAATCTGGTTGTTGTTCACTGGTTCCTGATTCATATCGCAGCGGCTGGCCCCTGTCGAGACGAAAGAGGGGCGCGGCAGGGAAAAACCTGGATCCCGCCCTTGGGGATTGGCGGTTGCGGCATTGAGGAAAAAGATGAAAAAGCCCGGAAAAAGTGGTTTACTAACCGGTTGAAGTATTCGATAATTACACTTAAATCCTGCAACCGGCAATTTTGTGGAGATGCGAGGCATCAAGGGCGCAGACGTATATGAATACTCCAACCCCTTGATAAGGAAGCAGATTCGGTAAGATTGCCAATGGTTGCGGACGGGAAAATGAAGACAAGATCCTTCACCCGGTCAGTGAGGCGAACAAAACGATCACGTTCGTGTAATTCACTGGCATTGCAAAAGAAAAATTTTTCTTCATTTTCGAAGTGCAGGATTTGGGTTCCATGGACCTGGCAGGGGACGGCAGGTTGTTAACCATGGGATGATCCTGCGACCAGGCGTCCCCGGTGTCCACCCGTTGTCTCCCCGTTGCCTGCCCTGAAAAGATCCTGTTATCCAGAGTGACCACAACAGCATGTACCTAGAACATTTCCGCCTCAACAAGTCTCCCTTCTCCGAAGAGCCCGATCCCCAGGTTTTTTTTTCCGGCGGCGGACGCCGGCAGATCCTTGATTCCCTCCTGGGGGACATCGAGTCGGGCAAGCCGTTGATCAAGCTCATCGGCAGCGAGGGATCGGGGAAGACCCTGCTCTGCCGGATGCTGATGGAACGGCTGCCCGAGGGGTACGAGACCATCTACCTGGACAATCCCATGGGCTCCTTCGAGGCGTTGATGCGGGTCGTCTGTCTCGACCTGGGCATGGAGGCGGCCGGGGATGGCGGATCCACCGACATCCTGGAGGAACTGCGCCTGCAGCTCCGGTTACGTGCCGAACAGCGGCACCGGGTGGTCCTGCTCATCGACGAGGCCGAGAAGCTGTTTCTGGCCACGCTGGAACGGGTGGTCCGGGTGATCTGCGACACGGACGAGGCCGGCATGCTGACCATCCTCCTGGCCGGGCGGACCGGGCTGGACGCCAACCTCGACCAGCTCACCATCTACTGCTCCAATGTTGATATCAATGCCGGCTACCTGTTGCCGCCGCTGAGCAGGGAGGAGACCGGCCGTTACCTGGATTTCCGGCTCAAGGCGGCCGGTCCGGGCGGGGAACAGCAGCAGGAGATCTTCACCCCGGAGGCCGTGGACAAGATCTATCGCTCTGCACGGGGCAACCTGCGCATGACCAATATCCTGGCCGAGGAGGCCCTGCAGCACTCCTGCACTGACAAGTCGTTCCTCGTCCTGCTCGATCACGTTGACACCGAGCCGGAAAAGCAGGCAGAAGGCCGCGGCAATGGCCTGTCGGCTCTCTCTTCCTTCCTTTCTCCGGGCAGACGGCGCTGGCTGCTCGCCGGCGCCGCGGTTCTGCTGGTTCTCCTGGCGGTTGTGCTGGTGTTCACGGGCCACCGCCGGGAACAACAGCGGCCGCCCGCCACCAGCGGTCCGCAGGTGGCGGAGCGGGTCATCCCT
>WFUT01000064.1 GCA_015484845.1 Desulfobulbaceae bacterium | reverse complement strand
GCCAGGGTTGCGGAGTTTGTCCTGGTCAGACTCGCCGTACGGGTGCTGGACCACGCTCATCAGGTAGGCATGGCCCTTGATGTCGGGGTAGAAGTAGACCGAGGTGGTTTCCGAGCCATAGGGGGTGGTCTCGATCCTGGTCAGACTACCGTTGCGGGTGTTATAGGCCCAGACGGCATCGTTCTGGTGGCCGGAACCGGTGTCCTCGCCGATGATCAGTGTGTCGCGGCCCGGCATGAAGGTGAGATTGTCCGGGTTGGCGATGCCATCGAGATCGCAGGTGTTGTTTGCGTACTTGTCGTTCTTGCCGTACCTGCGCGGTCTGCCGACGACCACGCCGTACATGTTGGTGGCTACGTAGTCGCTGCCGATGGTTGAATCGGGGTGGATGTCCAGGCCATAAACCACGCCGCATTTATTTTTTGGCAGTCGGATGTGGTTCGGCCCGCCCTGGTCATACTTGCCGCCGTCCTCCATGCCTTTGGCGACCTCGCTCATGGCCACGTAGAGGCGCCGGGCCTTGGGGTCATAGGTAATGCCTTCCTCTTTGCGGAATTCGGTGGTTGCTCCTTTCATGGCCGCATAGCGCCTGGTTTCGAGGCGGGAGGCCATCTTTTCCATGCCCGGCCTGACCTGCAGGCATTCCTGGCCGGTGGCGGTGTGTACCGCTGTGAATCCCTGGCTACAGGTTCCGTTGTCAGCAGGCCTGGCCGTGGCGAAGATGTCGGAGAACGTGATTCCGCTTTCAATGGCCTCGCGGATGGATACGTCGTCGGCATGGCCTAGGTTGACCCAGGAAAGATCGGCATAGCCGCCGTTCATCGGTTGGACCTGGTTCCACCTGGCCGCGTAGAGGGTTCCGCTGGAGAGGTCTTCCGGCTGATCGGCCACGAACATGAAGAAGCCGACATCTGTGCCGTCATCGGAGATGTAGGCGGTCCTGCTGTCCGGCATCACATAGGCGAGCTCCACGGCAATACGGCCCATGGCATAATGCTTGCTCGCTTCGGGACTGCCGTCGCTGGAGATAGCCACTTCCACCGGGTAGCCGTAGCGGTAGGGCTTGAACACCTTGCGAAAATCATTCACGGTCGTGCCCCGCGCATAAGGGTCGAGTCCAAAGTACCGGACCATTGGTTTGTCGTAGTCCGCGATCTCATCCATGGATTTGGCCGACTCCGTGGCCCTGGCATCGGTGGGATATTCTTCGGAGCCAAGGTGCGATCCCCAGGGAGTCACCACGCCGGCACAGGGTACCCAGAGGCCGCCAAATTTCGAGAAATCGATGTTTTTTGTGCTGATCGCGTGCAGTTCACCGGTCTGGCTGTCCTGCTTTAGCTCGGTCAGGTACATGGCGCCGGGCCGGCTTTCAAAGTGGGAGACCATGAACAGGCGGTCGCCCACCTGGTGCAGGGTCGCATTATCGTTGTCCACCGAGATATGCTCGGAGCCGTCCCGGTTACGCACCGGTTTGCCGTCCTGATCCAGCAGGAGCCCGAAGGTTCCCCCTCCGGCCCTGTCGCCGCTGCGGAGAATGGTGTGGTATCCGATTTCGTATTTCTTGCCGTCCACCGTGACCTCGCCGCTGGCCAGGATTTTGCGCTTGTCGCTGTCGCTCACCGGCACGGGTACCTCCTGAAACCGGGGCACCCGGGAGGGGGCCTTTTCTCCGGCCCCGGCATGACCGGCCAATCCGGCGAGCAGAGCGGCCGCGACCAGGAAGGTGGGGGGAGATTTCCATGTGTTTTGCATTGTCTGTTCCTCCTTTTTTTTCAGGGAATGGTGACCCGCAGTGCCACGGGCGATTGCATTTTTATGGTTTGTTGGGAGTGTGGCCTGAAAACCTGGTCCAGGCATGTTGGTTTACCTGAGTTTGAAGCATGGGCAGGGCCCTGCACCACCTCTGGTGAAGGAGGAATATATCTCCCCAGTGTTTGAGGCCGGTTCGAATTGTGTTAGAACATCCTGATCGAATTCTAACCTTGTCCTCATCCTGTTCTCCTCACCATGGCCGCAATTTTTCGTCAGGCCTGTTCGTAACAAGATCCTGATCGTTTCCTTATCCGGCTGTAACATTGTCTTGCTACAGTTAGATCGTTGCACGAGGACTTCTCCCCACGAAGTCTATCCTCCTCCGAAAGGGTCGGGCCTGTTCCAAGGCCCGGCCCTTTTTTTCTCTGGTCATGGCCATAACTCGGCGGGGCTGGATAATGAGAGGAGGAGCATGGATGCAGCCGGTTGGTTGCGAAGAGACGGGAGCCCGCCCACCTTTTGCATCTGGAGATGAACCTGGACAAGGAATCGCCGGTGGCCTGAAATGACCGCCAATACTACCTGGTTCGGACAACCCGCCCAGTGGGGGAAATGCTGTCGGGAAGGCGGAAGATGCGTGTATCTGTGGCCTAGAAGGATCGAGCAGGCTCTCTTCCGTTTTGTCCGCCGCGGCAGGGGAAGAGGGTGGCGTAATCCTTGATCCTTGGTATCCTGTTGATTCGGAGTTGCAGCATTGTCATGTCAATATCCGCTTCCGGGGCCGGCGTTTTTCTGCTTTCGTCGGCAGTAATGCTGGCAGGTCGGCGCTGCTCGGCCATGGTGACAACGGCCGGCGAACGCCTGCGTTTTTCAAGGACAAGAACCTGGGGCGTATCTTTTCTGTTCTCCTGTCCCGGCTTCAAGGCAGGTGCGGGAAATCGGCCCGATACCCTGCAGGCAGTCTTTTTTTGCAACTCCACCAGTGCCCCCGGATACTGGTCAATGACAAGGTGGCCACAGAAAAGGATGGCGGCATATTCGTTGTTCATGACAGGATGGGAGGACATCTCTCGTAGCTGGTGATGGATTTCCCTCTCATCAGCTGCCTCGGGGAAGAGGACATTGACCACCAGTACGATATTCCAGTTCTTGCGGACCACGGCATACTGGGCCAAGGGGCCATCTATCCCGCTGCGGCCCTGGAGGGAAAATCTGCCGCTGGAGAGCATCCAGGTGCCATCTCCGGTCAGGATGGCCATGCCGGAGGTGGAGGGCACCCTCCTTCCCCTGAAGAGGCCTTTTTTCTTGCCAGCCGCCGAGTATGTACAGGTCATGCCCAACCGGGCTGCGAGAGCTGCGGCAGTGTTGAACCTGCCGTCATCAGTGGCAAAAACCTGCTGACAGCAGAGAATGTCAACTCTTTCGGCCTCCAGTTGGTCGATCAGTCGGGTCAGCCGCTGTTCGGGGTCATCATTGTCTGTTCCGGCATTGACGGTCGCTAGGCGTATCATCCAGGTGTCCTCCTTGAGGGCTGCAGTTTTATTTTTTTTCGAAGTGCAGGATTTAGGTTTCAATGTCTTGCTCTTCCCTGCCTGACGAATATCGACGATCGTTTGTCGCGGCAGCCGGGCTCCGGGACGGTTTGTTCCTTGCTCTTCAGTAGCTCTCTTTTGTTATACCCGGGTTAATAAATTGTTATGGAACGATTCGGATCCGTGGTCCCGGTAAGTCGTGCCCGGTCATGTGACACCTAACCTTATGTTTTGTTGTTCCTCTTTGTTGTAAGTTGGTAGGGGTGGGTGGTGCGGCTTTGCGTGGGACAATCGTTTTCAGGGAAGTGGAACGTGGTGGGGACCGCGATAGCCAGCCATGCGGACGATTACGATCGTGTAGAGATGCAAAGATGTAACCCCGGTCAGTTACGGCGAATTGGCTATTTTCATCCCACGTGCATAGAGAGCCATTGAGGCCATTTTGGAGGTAGTGGCAACACGGCTGTCGTCAGTCTGGTCGATTGCGGATAAGCCGCGCAGCGCGGAACATATTTTCAGATCCCGGCCCTGGCACACCATGGTGTCAGTAGTTGTGATTACTGCTAACCATGGAGAATACAAAACCGGAACCTGGAACCCGAATCCTCACCTCACCGGGATGGCATCATGTTGCGGGATCAAGAATCATTGAGAATTATTTTTATTGACCTGTGGGTTTGATGGTGATATTCTCCACTAGGATTAAATCTTATTTACGATAAACTCTGTTCGTGCGGCCTGCGGGCCGTGGATGCCAATCACAGTTATCCAGGAGGATTACGATGAGCGAGAAAAGAAAACTGACCGCCAACAACGGCGCACCCGTGCCGGACAACCAGAACGTTCTCACGGCCGGGCCCAGGGGTCCCATGCTGCTGCAGGATGTGTGGTTTCTTGAAAAACTGGCCCATTTCGACCGGGAGGTGATCCCGGAGCGGCGGATGCACGCCAAGGGCTCCGGCGCCTATGGCACCTTCACCGTGACCCATGACATCACCCGCTATACCCGGGCCTCCATCTTCAGCGAGATCGGCAAGCAGACCGAGTTGTTCTGCCGTTTTTCCACCGTGGCCGGGGAACGGGGCGCCGCTGATGCCGAGCGGGACATCCGAGGGTTTGCGGTCAAGTTCTACACCGACCAGGGGAACTGGGACCTGGTCGGCAACAACACGCCGGTCTTCTTTCTCCGTGATCCCCTCAAGTTCCCGGACCTGAACCACGCGGTCAAGCGGGACCCGCGCACCAACATGCGCAGCGCCCAGAACAACTGGGACTTCTGGACCTCCCTGCCCGAGGCCCTGCACCAGGTGACCATCACCATGAGTGACCGCGGCATTCCGGCCACCTACCGGCACATGCACGGCTTTGGCAGCCACACCTTCAGCCTGATCAACGCAGACAACGAGCGGTTCTGGGTCAAGTTCCACTTCCATACCCAGCAGGGCATCAGGAACCTGACTGACGCCGAGGCCCAGGCCCTGATCGGCCGCTCCCGGGAGAGCCACCAGCAGGACCTCTACGAGGCCATCGAGGGTGGTGATTTCCCGCGCTGGACCATGTACATCCAGGTCATGCCCGAAGCAGAGGCCGCCCGCTGCCCCTACAACCCGTTCGACCTCACCAAGGTCTGGTACCACTCCGATTATCCCCTCATCGAGGTGGGTGTCCTGGAGCTGAATCGCAACCCGGAGAACTATTTCGCCGAGGTGGAGCAGTCTGCCTTCAATCCGGCCAATATCGTACCCGGCATCGGTTTTTCGCCGGACCGGATGCTGCAGGGCAGGCTGTTTTCCTATGGTGATGCCCAGCGCTACCGCCTCGGGGTCAATCACCACCTGATTCCGGTCAACCGGCCCCGCTGTCCCTTTCACAGCTACCACAGGGACGGCTCCATGCGGGTGGACGGCAATTACGGCTCCACCATCGGCTATGAGCCCAATAGCCGGGGCGAGTGGCAGGAGCAGCCGGAGTTCCGGGAGCCGCCGCTCGGCCTGGACGGGGCGGCGGATCACTGGAATCATCGCGAGGACGATGACTACTATACCCAGCCCGGCAAACTGTTTCGCCTGATGAGCCCGGAACAGCAGCAGGTCCTGTTCGAGAACACGGCCCGGGCCATGGAGGGGGTCTCCGAGGAGGTGAGGAAGCGGCACATCGCCAACTGCGCCAAGGCCGATCCCGCCTACGGACGCGGCGTGGCCGATGCCCTGGGAATGGAGCCTGTCGGGTAGAAGGCGGCCCCGGACCGGAAGAAAAAGAACATCCCCTGGTCCCCGGCACCAGGGGCGAGAAAACAGAACACCCCCGGCTGCGCAGTGCAACCGGGGGTGTTTTTCTGTGAGGGGTGTTGGCGGAGGCGCTCAGGCACCGATCACGGCGCTGAACCATGCCCTGGCCAGGGCGATGGGGCCGCCGGTCATGACCATGGCGCTGGCCAGGCTGGCAAAGGCCCAGAGGCCGACGATGGCGCCGGCAGAGGCCATGGAGATGATTGCGCCCCGGGAGATCTCTGCCTGGGTGTTGACTTTGCTCTGTACGCGGGTTTTGGTGGTAGCGGTCATGGTCATTCCTCCTGGGATATATGGGGATTTTTTTGTTTTCAGGTTTGTTCCCTGCTGTGCCCTCCCTGTTGCCAGTGGCGTGCCATATTGAAAAATCCAATGATTTCAAGGGAAGTCGCCCGGCGCTCACCGGAATCCGTGCCAGAATGACACGGTTGTTTTGTCATGTTGGCAGGAGAGAGGAGCGGCATGGTTGCAAAACCGATGGCTTCTCCTGTACCTTACAGCCTGCCAGCGGCAAGATTGCCTGCCGGTGGCGGCAGCAGCGCGTGCGCGTAAACAGCAAGATGAAAACAGAGGCCGGATGAAGACACCCTGGCGCATACCCGATATCCTTGACCTGGAGTACCTGCTGGCCCGGGACGAAGACACCGATCCCGTGGTCCTGGCCCGGCGGGACCGTGGCCTGTACCTGGAGTTCATCAGGCCGCAGGTGGGGGATTCCCGTCCCGGTCCCGGCGTGCTCCTGTATCACTGGCTTCGGCAGCGGCGCAGGATGCTGTCCGCCGAGGGCGGTGACCCGGTCCTGCCGGGACGCCTCTGGCGGGAGATCCATGGGATCCTGCGGATCCTGGTCATCCTGGCGGGCCTGGTCACAGGCGGCGGGCTCGCCTACTCCTTCCTGGCCTATTCCGGAACCCGGCCGGTCAATGTCGCTCTCTATCTCTGGATCTTCGTGGTCTCCCAGCAGTTCCTGCTCCTGCTGCTCGCGACCCTGGCCGTGTATCGCCTCCTGTCCGGCAGGGGGTTACGTTCCTCCCTGCTCTGTTCCCTGCTCGTTCGCCTGGTCAGTGGCCTGCTGGTAAAGCTCAGGGGCGGCCTGCTGCGGAAGATGGATGCCGGCGAACGGCTGCGCCTGCTGGCCGTCCTCGGCCGCGGCAGCGCCCGGCTGCGCAGCCACGGCTCCCTGCTGTTATGGCCCATGTTCATCCTGGTGCAGCTCTTTGCCGTCAGCTTCAATGGCGGTGTCCTGGCCGCCACCCTGGTCAAGGTGGTGACCGCGGACGTTGCCTTTGGCTGGCAGTCCACCCTGCAGGTCTCGGCCGCGGCCGTGGCCCGCCTTGTCCGCCTGATCGCCCTGCCATGGTCCTGGTTCGTGCCGCCGGGGATCAGCTACCCGTCCCTGGCCCGGATCGAGGGCAGCCGCATGGTGCTCAAGGACGGGATCTACCACCTGGCCACCGTTGACCTGGCCTCCTGGTGGCCTTTCCTCTGCCTGGCCGTGCTCTTTTATGGCCTCCTGCCACGGCTCGGCCTCTTCCTGGCCGGACATATCGGTCTGCGCCGTGCCCTGGCCCGCTTCAGCTTTGATGGTCCCGCCTGCAGCCGTCTCCTGCACCGGATGCTGACGCCGGGGCTGAAGACCGGCGGTTCCGTGGCCGGACCGGCAGGGGAGACAGGGGCCGTGGCCGGTGAAGAAGTGGTCGTGACCGGGGAGCGGTCGACGCCGGAAGATGCCCCTGGTGCGGAGCCTGGAGATGCGGGGAGCCGGGCAGCAGCGTCCGGGGAAACAGTCTGCCGACCCGGTCCTGGCGAGGACGACAGGATACCGGAAAGACGGCCGCCGGTGCCGGGCCCCGGGGAGGCTCCGCGGCCTGTTGCCCTGCTGGCCCTGGTACCGGACGAGCTCCATGACCACTGTCCCGCGTCCACCCTGGCCGAGCAGGTCATGGCGCGGACAGGGGCCGGCCTGGCCGGTGTGGTCAGGATCGGGGAAGAGGACGAGGTCGAGGACGAGACCCTGGCCCGGGTCCGGGACCTGTACGGCCAGGGGGAGGCCGGCGGCATCCTGGTCCTCCAGGAGGCGTGGCAGCCGCCCATCCGGGAGTTTCTCGATTTTCTCACCCGGCTGCGCGGCCTGGCCGGGACCGAGGGACGGCTCGTCGTGGCCCTGGTCGGCAGGCCCGGCGCCGGCACCATCTTCACACCGGTCACTGAACTCAACAGCCGGGTCTGGCACCAGAGCCTGGCCGCCCTGGGCGACCCGGGGCTGGAGATCATCGAGATGGTGGCGCCATGACCCGTGCAGTCCCGGAATTCGCCGTGATCGGTCATCCCAACGAGGGCAAGTCCTCTGTCCTCTCCACCCTGGCCGAGGACGATTCGGTGCGTGTCAGTCCCGTGCCGGGAGAAACCACGGAATGTCGCTCCTTTCCCGTGGTCATCGATGGCAGGGAAGTGATCCGGTTCATCGATACGCCCGGTTTTCAGAATCCGCGCCGCGTCCTGCGCTGGATGCAGGAGTACCAGGGCGATGACGGGGCCATGCTGGCCCGGTTCATCGAGGCGCACCGCGGGGACAGTGCTTTCCACGACGATTGCGAGCTGCTCGCCCCCCTGCGTGACGGCGCCTGGGTGATCTTCGTGGTGGACGGCTCGCGACCGGTGCGTAACGTGGACCGGGCCGAGATGGAGATCCTGCGTCTCACCGGCTGCCCCCGCATGGCCATCATCAACTGCAAGGAGGACGAGACCACCTGGCTGGGCCAGTGGCGCACCGAGTTCAGAAAACATTTCAACGCGGTCCGTATCTTCAACTCCTGCCGCGCCACCTACGTGGAGCGGATCGAGCTGCTGGAGAGCCTCAAGGCCATAGACCAGGAACTGCAGGAGGTCCTGGAGCGGGTGATCAGTGCCTTCCGCCATGACTGGGCGGCACGCAACGTCCGCACCGCGGCCATCATCACCGCCCTGCTGACCGATGTCCTCTCCTACCGCCGGTCGGTCACCCTGCGGGAGGGTGAAGATGAGGAGGGGGTCCGCAGGCGTCTGCATGACGAGTATGTCCGCTACGTGGAACACATGGAACAGCGGGCCCAGCGTCGGATCCGCAGCCTGTTCAGGCACAATATCTTCGACTGCCGGCTGCCGCCCCACTCCATCCTGCACGAGAACCTGGCCAGCGCCCGGACCTGGCAGTTCCTGGGCCTGAGCGCCAGGCAGCTTGTCCTGGCCGGGGCCGTGGGCGGCGCCGTTATCGGCGCCGGGGTGGACGTGGCCGCGGCCGGTATCACCTTTGGCGTCTTCTGCACGCTTGGCGGTGTGCTCGGTGCGGCCGGAACGGCCCTGCACGGCAGGGAACTGCTCTCCGGCGCCCGCCTGCTCGGCATGCGCCTGGTCCGGGAACGGCTGCAGGTGGGACCGGTGACCAATATCCAGCTCCTCTACATCCTGCTCGACCGGGCCCTGCTCTTTTACCGGCACATCATCAACTGGGCGCACGGCAGGCGCGACTATGACCATTGCCAGCTTCCCGACGGACAGGACCGGGCGCGGCACGGTTTCACCACCACCTGGGACCGGGCGGCGAGAAAGACCTGTGAACGGTTCCTGCGGGCCATGCAGCAGGAGGAGCCAGGAGAGCGGCAGGAGGCCGGCGCCGAGCTGCAGCGGTTGCTCGAGGGGGTGCTGGAGGAGATATCCATGGACCGGGCCGGGACAGGTGGCTGAGCCCTGGCAGGCCGGTAATGGGGGCTGGCATGCTGCCAGCTTACGGGACAGACATGGCCTGTGGCGCTGCCTGCAGTACCTGGCTGACGCAGCGGGAAAGCTCTTCCATGGTGACCGGTTTCTGCAGGTAGGCCCGTATGCCGGATGCCTGGTGCTGTTCCCTGTTCAGCGCCGCGGAGTAGCCGGTGCAGAGGATGACCGGCTGGCTGGCACGGATCTTCATGATCTTCCCGGCCAGCTCGATGCCGGTCATGCCGGGCATGGTCATGTCGGTGATCAGCAGGTCCCAGGAGTCCGGCGCCTCGGCATACGCCGCCAAGGCGGCCTCGCCGGAGGCAAAGGCCCGCACCCTGTAGCCGCAGGTTGCCAGGTACTCCCGGAGCAGGGACCGGATCATCGGCTCGTCGTCCACGAGCATGATCCGTTCGCGGCCGGTGTTGTCGTGCCCGGCAAGGGCCGCCTGCCGCGGCTGTTGCACGGCCTCGACCCCGGCCGCCGGCAGGAAGATGCGGAACAGGGAGCCCGCGCCCGGCCGGCTCTGCACCGTGATCCTGCCCTGGTAGCTCTCCACGATGCCGTGCACCATGGCCAGGCCCAGGCCGGTGCCCTTGCCCTGTTGCTTGGAGGTGAAATAGGGTTCGAATATCTTGGCCAGGGTCTCCTCGTCCATGCCGCATCCCGTGTCCTCCACCTCCAGCAGGACGTAGCGGCCCGGGGCAAGGTCCGTACCCGTGGCGGGCGTGTCAGGGTCCACCGTGACATCCCTGAGGCTGACCCGGACCGTGCCGCTGCCGCTGCCAAGGGCATGGTAGCTGTTGGTGCACAGGTTCATCACCACCTGGTGGATCTGGGTGGGATCGGCGAGGATGGTGGCCGTGGAGCCGATCTCCTGCCGGATGTCGACGGTGGCGGGAATGGAGGAGCGCAGCAGGCCGAGCGCCTCGACAACGATGTCGGCCGCCCGCACGGGTCGCACCTCCCGCGCCGCCTTGCGGCTGACGGTCAGGATCTGCCGCACCAGGTCGCGGGCACGCTTGGCTCCCTCCAGGGCGCGGTCCAGGCTGTCGGAGAGCTGGTGGTTGTTTCCGGCCTGGGCCTGGGCCAGTTCCAGGTAGCCGAAGATGGCAAAGAGGATGTTGTTGAAGTCGTGGGCGATGCCGCCGGCCAGGGTGCCGATGGCCTCCATCTTCTGCGCCTGCCGGAGATCTTCTTCCATCTTTTTCTGCTCGGTGATATCCTCGAGCATACCCTCGATGTACTGCAGGTCGCCATCCGGGCCGGGGATTCCGCGGGCATTGAGCGAGACCCAGAGGGTATGGCCGTCACGGTGGCGGAAACGGGCGGTGAACCTGGTGACCCTCTCGCCCCTGCGCAGCCTGTTGATCAGTTTCTGGCGCTGGATGGGGTCGACATAGAGCTGGTCAGGGATATCGGTACAGCTCCGGATCAGCTCCTGCGGAGAATCGTAGCCAAAGATCCTGGCCATGGCCGGGTTGGCCGTGAGAAACCGGCCGTTCACCGTGCTCTGGAAGATGCCTTCCTGGGCACCGTCGAAGATGGATCGGTATTTTTTTTCCGACCGGGCCAGTTCCTCGTTCTTGGTGGCGATCTGGCGGGCCATGATGTTGACCTCGTGGGTGATGGCCGCCAGTTCCTTCTGGGG
>WFUT01000063.1 GCA_015484845.1 Desulfobulbaceae bacterium | reverse complement strand
CTATCCCCCGGCCCGGCCCTCCCAGATCGAGGAGCACCTGCGCCGGCACAGGACCATTCTCGACAACTGCGGGGCCCGCTTCCTGGTCACCGATCCCAGGGTCAAGGGAGTGGCCGGCCTGCTGCGGGGCGCGGTGGCGACCCTGGAGCGGGTTGATACCGTGGCAGCCTTCCGCGGCCGGGCCGGGGACTTCACCGCGGTCCCGATCCGTGCCGGCGATACCGCCTTTCTCCAGTACACCTCCGGCTCCACCGGCGATCCCAAGGGAGTGATCCTGACCCATGCCAACCTGCTGGCCAATATCCGGGCCATGGGCCGGGCCTGCGCGGTGCGCTCCGACGACGTCTTTGTCAGCTGGCTGCCCCTCTACCACGACATGGGGCTGATCGGCGCCTGGCTGGGCAGCCTCTACCACGGTTGCCGCCTGGTGATCATGCCGCCGCTCTCCTTCCTTGCCCGCCCCGAGCGCTGGCTCGCCGCCATCACCCGCCATGGCGGCACCCTGTCGGCCTCGCCCAACTTCGGTTACGAGTTCTGCAGCCGCAGGATCAGCGATGCCACCCTTGCCGACCTGGATCTCGGCTCCTGGCGCATGGCCTTTAACGGCGCCGAACCGGTGAGCCCGGTGACCATCGAGACCTTCTGCCGGCGCTTTGCCTCCTGCGGCTTCCGCCGCGAGGCCATGACCCCGGTCTACGGACTGGCCGAGTCCTCGGTGGGCCTGGTCTTTCCGCCACCCGGCCGCGGCCCGGTGATCGACCGGGTGCGGCGGGGTCCGCTGGTCAGTGACGGCCGCGCCCTGCCGGCGTCGGACCAAGATGCCACGGCCCTGCGCTTCGTGGGCTGCGGCTTCCCCCTGCCCGGCCACCAGGTGCGGGTGGTGGACGAGAGCGACCGGGAACTGCCGGAACGGCGCCAGGGCCGTCTCCAGTTCAAGGGCCCCTCGGCCACCTCGGGCTACTTCCGCAACCCGGACCAGACACGGGCCCTGTTCCATGGTCCGTGGCTCGACACCGGCGACCTGGCCTACATTGCCGGCGGCGAGGTCTTTCTCACCGGCCGCATCAAGGAGATCATCATCCGGGGCGGCCGCAACATCTATCCGCACGAGCTGGAAGGGGCGATCAACGACATCGAGGGGATCCGCCGGGGCTGCACCGCGGTCTTCGGCGCCACCGATCCCGACAGCGGCACCGAGCGGTTGGTGGTGCTGGCCGAGTCGAGGAAACGGGATGCCGGGACCCTGGAGGCGCTGCGCCAGCAGATCAACGAGGTCACCGTGGACCTGCTGGGCACACCGCCCGACGACGTGGTCATCGCGCCGCCGGGGACCGTGCTCAAGACCTCCAGCGGCAAGATCCGCCGCACCGCCTGCCGGGCCCTCTACGAGGAGGGCCGTCTCACCGGGCCGCAGCGGGCGGTCTGGCTGCAGCTTGTCCGGCTCTTCCTGGCAGGTCTTGCACCCCGGGGCCGCCGTCTCCTGCGCCGGACGGGCGAATACCTGTACGCGGCCTGGAGCTGGCTGCTCCTGGCGATGATCAGCCTCGTGACCTGGCCGGCGGTGGTACTCCTGCCCGTGCAACGCTGGCGCTGGCCCCTGGTCCGCGGCGCCCTGCGCCTGCTCGCCCTGCTCACCGGCACCAGGATCACGGTCCGGGGCCGGGCCAACCTGGAGACGCCGTCCATCCTGGTGGCCAACCATGCCAGCTACCTGGACAGCCTTGTCCTGGCCGCGGCCCTGCCGGTCCACCCCGCCTTTGTCGCCAAGGCGGAACTGGCCGGCAAGCCGGTCTCCCGGCTGTTCCTCTCGCGACTGGGAGTCATCTTCGTGGAACGGTTCGACTTTGAAAAGGGCGTGGAGGACGCCCGCCGGATCAGCCGGCTGGTCCGGGAGGGCAGGCAGGTGCTCTTTTTTGCCGAGGGCACCCTGCAGCGGATGCCGGGCCTGCTCCCCTTCCAGATGGGCGCGTTCGTGGTCGCGGCCCGCGAGAAAACAGCGGTGATCCCCATCACCATCCGCGGCACCCGCAACAAGCTCCGTGCCGACTCCTGGTTCCCGCGCCGGGGGGCGGTGCAGGTCAACATCGGCCGCCCTGTCCGGCCGGATGGCGATGACTGGGCCGCGGCGCTCAGGCTGCGCGACCGGGTGCGGAAGGCGATCCTGCGCCGCCTGGGCGAGCCCGACCTGGCCACGACCTATACATCGCTCGCCCAGATGGAGATCGGACCAGCGGAGGAGGAGCGGCGACCATGAGCCCGGACCACCATGTCATTTCGGCCAGCGAGGCCCTCACCCTGCACGGCCTCTTTGCCATCCGCGCCCGGCTCAGCCCGGACCAGGCCGCCTTTCACCAGTTCGACACCGCAGGCAGGCAGTGGCGCACCTACAGCTGGGGTGACATGCTGGCAATGATCGCCCGCTGGCAGGAGGCGCTGGCCCGGGAATCCCTGGCGCCGGGCGAGCGGGTGGCCCTGCTGCTGGCCAACTCGGTGCAGTGGGTCTGCTGTGAACAGGCGGCCCTGTCCCTGGGCCTGGTGGTCGTGCCCCTCTATATCTGGGACAGCCCGGAGAACCTGGCCTGGCTGCTCGCCGACAGCGACGCCAGGCTGCTGCTGGTCGGCACCTGGCACCAGTGGTGCCTGCTCCTGCCCCATGTGCACCGGTTTCCCGGCCTGGCCCGGGTCATCTGCCTGGAGGACGAGGCCGCTGCTGGCAACGGGCCGCTGCCCGTGATCCCGGTGTCTGCCTGGCTGCCGGAGACCACCGGCGCCCTGAAGTCCCGCACCGCCGACCCGGATGAGCTGGCCACCATCGTCTATACCTCCGGCACCACCGGCCCGCCCAAGGGAGTCATGCTCTCGCACCGCAATATCCTCTGGAACGCCGAGGCCCTGCAACAGGTGGTGCCCAGCCATCCAGGGGATGTCCTGCTCTCGTTCCTGCCGCTCTCCCACAGCTTCGAACGGACCGTGGGCTACTATGCACCCATGATGGCCGGCAGCTCCAGCGCCTATGTCCGCTCCATCAAGCAACTGGCCGATGACCTCCTTGCCATCCGGCCGACCATCCTCATCTCGGTGCCCCGCATCTTCGAGAAGCTCCACGCCAGGGTGGAGCAGGGCCTGGAGTCCAGGGGAATGCTCTCGCGGTGGCTGTTCCGGATGACCACGGAAGTGGGCTGGGCCTGGTTTGAGTATACCCAGGGCCGCCAGCCGAAGCCGGGCCTGATGGTCCGGCTCCTCCATCCCCTGCTGCAGCGGCTGGTGGCGGCCAGGGTCCGGGGTCGGCTCGGCGGCCGGCTGCGCTTTGCCGCCAGCGGCGGCGCCCCCCTGCAGGAGGAGGTGGCCCGTTTCCTGCTCGCCATGGGCATTCCCCTGCTGCAGGGCTATGGTCTCACCGAGGCCGCGCCGGTGATCAGCACCAATACCCTGGAGCGAAACGATCCCGCCTCGGTGGGCCCGCTCCTGCCCGGGGTGCGATACCGGATCGGCAACAACGGCGAACTGCTGATCAAGAGCCCCGGCGTCATGCTGGGCTACTGGAACCAGCCGGAACAGACCAGGCAGGCCTTTGACGACCAGGGCTGGCTCCGCACCGGCGACGTGGTGGAGATCAGCCACGGCATGCTCTATATCCGGGGCCGGCTCAAGGAGATCCTGGTCACCTCCACCGGGAAAAAGATAGCGCCCATGGACCTGGAGATGGCCATCAGCGCCGATCCCCTGGTCAGGCAGGCCATGGTGGTGGGCGAGGGCATGCCCTTCATCGCCGCCCTCCTGGTCCTGCGCCGGGAGGCCTGGCAGGAGCTGGCCGCGGACCTGGGCCTGGACCCCGGTGATCCCGCCTCCCTGGAGGCGGAGCCGGCCAGGCAGGCCCTGCTCGAGCGGCTGGACAGGCGGCTGCACCGCTTTCCCCGCCACGCGCGCATCCGTTCCGTGGCCCTGCTCCTCGAGGCATGGACCCCGGAAAACGGCCTCCTCACCCCGACCCTCAAGCTGAAAAGGCAGCAGATCGAGCAACGCTACAGGGATGCTATCGCACACCTGTACAGGGGGGCGCGATCTTCCCCGTGAAGACCACCGCCCCGGGGCAGTGACCAGGCCTTCCTCCCCGCAGGGAGGCCCCGACAAACGATAACAACAGGTTGATGGGCAGGGGCAAACAGGAGGGATAGCCGCCGCAGGCGGTAACTGTGTTGAACCTGTACCCCGGTTTTCAGCGAGAAACTGTCAGAAGGAGGACCATCGTGGCATGGAAGGAGAGGCCGCTGGGGCCCAGTACCCGCAGTGCGTGGCGCAGACGCCTCTACATCATCATCTTCGAGTCCGACACCAGGGCGGGACGGCTCTTTGATATCGTCCTGATCCTGGCCATTGCCCTGAGCGTGCTGGTGGTGATGCTGGACAGCGTGCATGCATTCCAGGTCCGGCACGCGAACCGGCTGCGGATGGCGGAATGGTTCTTCACCCTGCTCTTCACCGTGGAATACCTGCTGCGCCTGCTCTGTGTCGACCGGCCGGCCCGGTACGCCCGTTCCTTTTTCGGTATCATCGACCTGCTGGCCGTGCTGCCCACCTACTTTGCCGTCTTCCTGCCGCAGGCGTCCCTGGCCGTGGTGATCCGGGTGCTCCGCATCCTGCGGGTCTTCCGGATCCTCAAGCTGGGCGCCTATCTCGGCGAGGCAGACATCCTGATGCGGTCGCTGGTGGCGAGCCGGAAAAAGATCGAGGTCTTCCTGTTCACGGTCCTGCTCCTGGTCATCATCTTCGGCTCGCTGATGTACCTGATCGAGGGCGAGGAAAACGGCTTTACATCCATCCCCCGCTCCATCTACTGGGCCATCGTCACCCTGACCACGGTGGGATACGGCGATATCGCGCCCCGCACCCCCCTGGGCCAGGCCCTGGCCTCGGTGATCATGATCTGCGGCTACGGCATCATCGCCGTACCCACCGGCATCGTGTCCGCGGAGATGGCCCTGGCCTCCGGCCGGAAGAAGGTCTATCGCCGCTGCTCCCACTGCGGCGACCGGTTCCACGACGAGATGGCCGTCTACTGCAAGAGCTGCGGCAGGCCCCTGCCCGGAGACTGATCAGGCGGCGACGATCCGGTAGCAACGGCATGACTGGTTACGCGGGACTCAATCCGGTGCGGGCCGGGATACAAAAAGAGGGAATCCCGTGCATGGAGAGATCGTTCCGGGAACAGAGAGGTTGAACAGATGCGGGAGAAGGTCGAAGACAGGTCATTGGCCTGATCGTAAGACCTCACCCCCCTGGCTGCGAGACCCCCAATCTGTGCAGAGAACTTTTAACTCAGACCTCGTAACACACCAATAAATATGGTTGTATTTTTGGACAATCTACGCCGGCCTGAACTCAACAGAATATTTCATGCATCAAAGCCCCAACTCCTCCCAGAATTTTTCCGCCGGAATGTTTTCACCGGGCTCTCTAAGGGCTTTCTTGGCATCTTCAATATCAATGCGATCTTCAATCAGTTGCAGAAGTTCAAGCTCTTCCATGGAAACAAGGGCGGCAATTTCCTTGCCCCTCCGGGTCAAAACAACCGCCTCTTTTCCGTACTTAACCTTGTTGACAATTTCTGCAAATTTTCTTCTGGCTTCGGCTGTGGTAACAGTGGTCATGACGACACCTCCAATATAGTCATTATGTACAAATTGTACATCAACCGTTGCTCTTGTCAAGTGACAGGGTCGGTAAGGAGGGGGTCTTGTAATGCTACATTCCCTGGGCCAAGGCCGCAGCACTGCCTCCACTGCGGCGACCGGTTTCACGACGAGATGGCCGTCTACTGCAAGAGCTGCGGCAGGCCCCTGCCCGGAGACTGATCAGGCGGCGGCGAGCCGGTAGCGGGGCCGTTGCAGGTGCGATCCGCGGCAGGACGGGCAGTGCCCGGGCGGGGTCAGTTTCCTTCGTTTCCTGAACACGAAGCCGCAGTCCAGGCAGCGGGCCGGCTGCAGCTCCAGGCGCAGCCCCCTGGCCTTCAGGCTCCTGGCAATATGTTCGAGGTGACCATAGATCTCCCGCTCCGGGATGCCGAGCGCCCGGGAGATCTCCCTGGCCCCGGCACCCTCCCCTTCTGCAAGCAGGTCGATCATCTCCTGCCGTATCGTCTTTGCATCCACCACGCCTCCTCCCGGGCCCGTGATATCGTGGAGCGCAGGTCGCTGTTGTAACGTCATGTCGATTATAGACACAATGCACAGGATGGCAAGCAGAAGGAAATCGGTCGTCATCGGATGGCCGCTGAGGCGAAACAGGGGCACCTGTTGTGTCATCCTGGCAAAACCTGTGTGCCATTCTGGCAGGCCTGCGGCGGCCGACGCGATAATATCTCTTGAAATCACTCCACTTTTTCTCATGGCACGGAAATCGCTAAAGAGAAGACATACCACGATAACACGCAGTACACACCATATCAGGGAGGAACGATCATGACCGCAGCAACCACCAAGACCCGTGTCCAGACCAGCGTCAACACCCAGGCCGAGATCTCCAGGGGAGCGGTCATCTCCATGGCATCCGCCGGTGCGCTGGTGGGCCTGTGGGCCTTTGCCAGCCTGGCCAGCGCCATGGTCATGACCGGCGGCCCCATCGCCCTGGCCAGGGCATGGTTCGGCGCCGTCACCGGCATCTGATCCCCCCTGCTCTTTGCAGGACAACGTCAAGGCCCCGGGTGTGCACGCGGCACCCGGGGCCTTTCTTTTTCTGCCAAACCACTGCCCTGCCCCATTGCCGCAGGTCCCCCCTCCCCGTACCCACACATCCCGACGCACTGAAATACGTTGACAAAGAAGCCGCCCTTAATTAGCATATGCTTATATAACGATATGCCAATATACTAAACGGCCAGGCCCGTGGAAACACCACGCGTCGGGCCAGGGCAAGAGAGCACTGCAACGAGATAACGGGCAGGAGACAGGAGCATGCGAGATTCTTGGTTCAAAAGGGGCGCGGAGCGTCGCAACAGGCGGTTGCGGGCTGGATCTCCAGCTGCGAACGCCCGCTTTCGCCCGCAGGGACACGTGCCGGGGTTTCGCTGTATCGCCGCCACCGTGGCCATCATCCTCTGTGCGGCGGTCAACGTGCAGTCAAGGGAGCTGGGCGAGATCCTGCGCCTGGTGGAAAAAAACACCCCGGCCCTCAAGGCGGCCCATGCCAGGACAGCCATGCAACAGGCGGAAGTCAGGAAGGCGAAGAGCGGCTACTGGGGCGAGGTCGATGCCCTGGCCAGGAACAGCAACTTCAACGACGGCCGCCTGATCAATCCCATAACCTACCCGGTCCACCTGGAACCGAAACTCTTTGACGACAACCAGATCGGCTATGGTATCAGCGGCCATGTTCCCCTGGATATCAATGGCCGCATCACGGCGCAGGTCCGGGCCGCCGACAAGGAGCTGGAGGCGGCCCTTGGCCGGGAGCAGGACGTCAGGCTCCAGCTCCTGCACAGCACGGCCGACCTCTACCACAGCCTGCAGGGCATCAGGGCCACGGAAAGGGCACTGGAAAAACAGATCGAGGCCCTGCAGTCCCATATCCGGGTTGCCACGGTTGCCATCAGGGCCGGCCGCACGGCACCGGTTGAACGGTTGCGCCTCGTGGCCGACCAGGAGGCGGTCAAGGGCAAGCTGGCCACCCTGCGTGGCCAGGAGCAGACGGTCAGGGCCCGGCTTGCCGCCCTGCTCCAGGAACCATCCTTTGCTGACCCGGTCCCGGCCCTGTCGGTCCCGCCGGCAGAAAAACCACCCGGTACCACCGACATAGAGCACCGCCCCGATATCCGCGCCCTGCTCGCCAGCCGGGAAGCCGCCGACGCCGGCGTGCGGGCGGCAGTGGCCACCCGCCTGCCCGACCTGGGCCTGAACGGTTCCTGGATGCAGAACCAGGGATTCAACGGCGAGGGAGATGACACCTGGACCCTGTCTGTCCAGCTCATGGTGCCGCTATGGGACGGCGGCGGCCGTCGGGCCACGGTCGCCCGCGCCGAATCGGCCCGCACGGTCATCCGCCACCAGCTGGCCACTCTCCGCAACCAGGCCCGGGCCGAGATCACCTCTGCCCGGGCGACCCTGCACGCGGCCGAGATCACCTACCGGGCGACGGTTGCCGCGGTCGCTGCTGCCCGGGAAAACGCCCGCATCCAGTCGGACCGCTTTGCCGAGGGACGCCTTTCGGCCGCAGACCTGGTCGACGCCGAGGCATCCCTTGCCTCGGCCCGCTCGGACAGCGCCCTGGCCCTGACCAGCTGGTGGCAGGCCATGGATCACCTCAGGCGGGCGGCCGGCCTGGAACCTCTTGCCTATCACGGCACCAGGGAGACGGCCCGGGCCGCAACGGGGAAGATGGCGTTACCCGCCCCCGGAAGCAGAAAAAAATAAAGCCGCGTACTGTGTCCAGAGAGGATTCTTTCATGGCCAAGAAAAAAAGACTGTCAACCCGCCTCATCCCGCTGCTCATCCTGGTCGTTCTTGTCATCGGCGGCATCGTGCTCCATAAAAAACGGGCCGCACAGATTGCCCGGGTGCCGAGACAGGCCATCGCCCCATGGGCCCTGCACGTCGCCACCGTGAGCGACCGCCCTGTCGACTCCGGCTTCCCGGCCCTGGCCAGGGTCTCCACCCGCGAGGAGATCACGCTGACGGCCAGGATATCGGGCAGGATCCAGGAGATGGGCCCCCGGGAAGGGGTACGGGTGCGGAAGGGCGCCCTGCTGGTCCGGATCGATACGCGGGAGATAGAGGATCGGATCCACGCCCTGCAGGCGCAGCGCGTCGCGGCGCGGGCAGAGGCGAACCGGGCCAGGGACGAGCTGGCCCGGGAGAAAAAGCTGCTCCAGGACGGCGGCAGCAGCAGGAGCGCCGTGGAGGCCAGGCGGACAGCCTTTGTCACGGCCAGCCAGAAGGCGCGATCCCTGGAACACGAGATCAACTCCCTTGAAGTGCAGAAGGGATACGGGGTCATCAGGTCTCCGGCCAACGGCGTCATTGCCCGCCGGCTGGCGGAGCCCGGCGACCTGGCCGTCCCGGGACGGCCGATCTACAGGATCACCTCCAGCAGCGGCGCCCTGGTGCGGGTGGAACTGCCCCAGGCCATTCTCCACCAGGTGCGGCCCGGCACGCCCATCATCCTCTACCACAACGGCCAGACGGTCTCCCTGCCCGTGGACAGGATCTTCCCCACCCTGGATGCCCGGGCCCTTGGTTTCGTGGAAGCGGACCTGGACGCCATCCCCTTTGACCTGCTCAGCGGCAGCAGGGTGGCCTGCCGGGTGGTGCTCAGGCAGGCCAGGGATGCGGTCCGGATCCCCTACGGCAGCCTGCTCTGCGGCCGGGACAGGCAGCACTGCCGGGTCGCCCGAGTCGTGCAACAGGAGCAGGGGCACCGGCTGGAGATGGTGCCGGTAACCGTCGGGTTACGTGGCCACAAAGGCATTGCGGTCCGGGGAGACCTGCATGCCGGAGACAGGGTCGTGGTCGCCCACCAGAGCATCCTGCTCCGGCTGAAGGACGGGGATCCCGTCCATATCGCCCAGGGAGAACTGCCATGAGTGGTATGGAAAAATTTCTCCGTTTCCCCCACGCCATCATCGCGGTGGCCATGGTCGGGGTTGTCGCGGGACTGCTGGCCTACCGAACCCTGCCCATGAATCTCTTCCCTGACACGAACCGGCCCGTGGTCTCGGTGGTGACCCAGTGGCCGGGCGCGGCAGCAAATGATGTGGCCACGGATGTCACCCATCCCATCGAGGTGCGTCTTTCCGCCATTGACGGGGTGCGCCGCGTCACCTCGACATCCAAGGACCAGGTCTCCGCGGTCCAGGTGGAATTTGAATACGGCAACGATATCGACACGGCGGCGAACAAGGTCATCACCGAACTGCCGCGGGTAAAAAGCCTTTTGCCGCGAGGTGTCCGCGACTCGCTGATCTTCAAGATCACCGACGCCGCCCAGCCGTTGATGGTCCTGGGCCTGACCGCTGCCGGCGATACCAGGCTCGATTCCGGCCAGATCCGGCGCCTGGCTGAAAACCAGCTTCGTGACCGGCTGCTGGCCATTCCCGGTGTTGCCGAGGCCGAGGTCTTCGGGGGCGACCGGATGGAGGTTGCCGTGGACCTCGACCGCAACCGCCTGCAGGCCTACGGCCTGACCCCGGCCGAGGTCGCGGCGGCGCTCATCGGCTCCAATGTCTCCATTCCCACCGGCCTGGTCCACCGGCAGGGGAACCGCTACCTGCTGACGGCCGAGGCCCTGGCCGCGGACCCGGAGGATATCGGGGCCATCATGGTACCCATGGCCCACGGGGCCTATGTCCGGGTGAGCGACCTCGGCACGGTCCGATGGGGCAAGGCCGACGCGACCTCTCTCTACCGCGGCAACGGCAAGCCGGCAGTGGCGGTGTCGCTGCTGCGCAGCCAGCACGGCCACGCCCGCGAGGTCATTGCCGAAATCAACAAGCAGCTTCCCGGGATCAGGAAAGAATTCCCCATGCTGCACATCGAGGTCACCGACACCCAGGGCAGGCTCATCGACCTGACCGTGGACAACATGCTCAGCTCGCTGCGCGACGCGGTGATCATGACCCTCTGCGTCATCCTGCTCTTTCTCGGCAACACCAGGGCATCCCTGATCACCGCCATGTCCCTGCCCTTTACCTACGTGCTGACCTTTGCCTTCATGAAACTGCTCGGCTTCGAGTTCAACATGGTGACCCTGACCGCCATCATCATCGCCGTGGGGTTGCTGACCGACGATGCCATCGTGGTCATCGAAAACATCGAGCGCCATATCCGGGCAACGGGCAGGGGCGGGCTCAAGGTCGCGGCCAGGGGCACGTCGGAGATCCTGCTGGCCGACACGGCCGGCACCCTGAGCGTGATCATCGTCCTGGTGCCGATCATGTTCATCGGCGGCTACGTGCAGACCGTGCTTCGCCCCCTGACCGTGGTGCTGGCGGTATCGCTCGCCTCCTCGCTCGTGGTGTCGGTGACCATCATTCCCCTGCTGGTGCCCATGATCCTCAAGCCCGGCGCGCCGGACCCCATCGCCCGGCTGCTCAGCCCCTTTGAGCGGTTCATCCTGGATCCGCTCAGGCAGGGATACATCAGGCTGGTCGACTGGGGCCTGGGCCACAGGTTCATCATCCTGCCCATCATCGCCCTCAGCCTCATCTCGGCGCGCCAGATGCCTATCCTGGGCAAGGAGCTGATGCCGCTCATGGATTCCGGGGTCAGCGTGGTCACCTTCGAGGCCCAGCCCAACACCGATGATGACACCATGAGACACCTGGCCGAAGAGGTGGAGCGACAGATCAGGGCCGTGGTCCGCGACGGCTGGATGCTCTCCATGTCCACGGTCATCGGCTCCGAGCCGGGCGTGAAATCATTCGGCGCCTCGCGCCTGATGCAGCAGGGCAGGATAACCGTCAACATGGTGGACCGCTACCACCGCAACAGGACCATATACGCCATCAACGACGACATCCGCCGGCGCCTCAGGAAGATCCCCGGCCTTATCTCTTCCAATGTCTCGGTCTTCGGCGCCACTCCGCTCTCCTCCATCCGTTCCACCGTGGACGTGATGATCACCGGGCCCGACACCTCGGTCCTGGACAGGCTGGCCGACGAGGTCCTTGCCCGCCTGAAGAACGTCAGGGGCCTGACCGGCACCGAGCGGACCTGGCAGGGAATGTCCCGCCGGATCAACCTCGATGTCGATCCGGCCAGGGCGCGCCTGCACGGCCTGACCGCGGAGGACGTGGCGCGCCAGGTCGCGGCGGCGGTCGGTGGCATACCGGGTGGTCTTCTCCGCATCACCGGCGAGAACCCCATCCCTGTCCGGGTCCGCCTCAAGCCCGGCCAGCGTTCCGACCCGGAAGAGCTGCGGGCCCTGTCCATCCGGACCCGGGACGGGAAGACCATTCCCCTGACCGCGGTGGCACGCCTCAAGACCGCCTTTGTGCCGACGGCAGAGACCCACCAGGGCCTCCTGCCCACCATCGACATCCTGGGCTATCGCGGCGATATCGCGGTCACCCACCTGCACGACAACATCAGGGCCGCCCTGGCCGACCTGGCCATCCCCCGTGGCTACAGGCTCAGCTACGAGGGCGAGATCAAGCAGATGAACGAGTCCTTTGCCCGGCTGGCCAAATCCCTGGCCCTGGGCCTGGCCTTTCTCTTTCTCATGCTGGCCATCGCCTTCAGGTCGTTTCTCGATCCCCTGGCCATCATGATCAGCCTGCCCATGGCCATCATCGGTGCGGCATGGGCCATGATGCTTGCCGGCAAACACGGCTGCATGCCCTCGTTCATGGGCTTCATCCTCCTGATGGGGATCGTGGTCAACAACGGTATCCTGCTGGTCGATTTCACCAGGATCGGCATGAACAAGGGGCTTGATCTCCGTGACGCGCTGATCGACGCGGTGCGTCACAGGACCAGGCCCATCCTGATGACAGCAGGCGCCTCCGCCGTGGGCATGATTCCCATTGCCCTGGAGTGGGCGGTGGGGATCGAACGTCTCTCGCCCATGGCCGTGGTCGCCATCGGCGGCTTGCTGGTGGGCACCTTCCTCACCCTGTTCGTGGTGCCGCTGCTGTTCTTTACCCTGGAAACGTGGCGGATGCGATTCCATGCCTGGCTGCACCGGGTCGCGGCCTGAACCGGTCCCCACCGACGTTTGATACCGGATACCAAAAAGGCCCCGGATGCTCTCGCCGCATCCGGGGCCTTTACGCGCGGGCACGGTCGGGCCGCGCCCTGTCCGGCAGACTCCGCTTCAAGCCAGGGACTGTCCCAGGCCGGCCCTGCGCAGGCCGGCTTCGTCCGGACCGGTTGCTGTGCAGCAACCGGCGAGCCTGCCGTTGACCGCAACAGCAGGCACGGTACGGACATCGAGCTCCCGCGCCCGTGCCGCGCCCTTCCTGTCGCTCATGTTGACGACTTCGACCTCGCACGACGGACAGGCCAGGCGCTCGACCATTGCCACCGCCTCCTCGCAGAGTGGACACCCGGCGCTGAACACCTCTATTTTTCTCGCAGTCATTGTCAAAACCTCCTGTGTAGATTTTCCGTAAGGGTACCACGGCACGCTGTCTGCGCGCGTCCGCGGTCGTGCAGCCGTTCGGAATCGGCCGAACGACCGCGACCTCGCGCAACAGGAACATCATGCAACATCGGGATGTTGCATGGCCCGCAACAATCTCTCCTCACTCCCGCCCGATGCCATCCGGCGGTCCCGGCAGCTCCCGCTCACCCCTTCGTACCGGCAAGGCATTCCAGATGGAGGCAAGGACCAGGATGCCCGCTCCCCCATACACCAGGGGATCGAGAGCCAGGAAGAATTTCCCGACCACGATGGACACCGAGGCCGCCAGGCCGATGGCCAACGGTCCATAGCCGTTTCTGCTCCGTGCCCTGTAAGCAAAGGTGGCAAGGGTAACGAGCAGGAAAAAAATCGTTACCGGCAGCAGATAGGCATCTCTAACCAGGAAGTTGAACCCGACCGAGCTCAGGATGCCCGCGTAGGCGGGCCAGCAACTCGGTCAGGCCAGCCGGGGCAACAGGGCAACGGCCACCGCCGGAAATGCTGCCAGTATTTTTCTGTAGTTGAGTTTCATATGATCATCTCCCTGCCCTTCCCATGTTGCGACCAATGCCGACTCACTCCTGCCCGGCCAGGGCCTGCAGAATGGGGCACTGGTCAGACGGGGCATCGCCCGGGCAGGAGGCGAGCAGCATGTCCAGGGCCAGGCGCATTTTTCCCAGATCGCGGATACGCCGGTCGATATCATCCCGTTTCCGCGCAGCCCTCTGTCTCACATCGGCACAGGTTGTGCCCGGATCATCGTCCAGGGCAAGAAGTTCACCAATCTCACCGAGGGTAAAACCAAGCTCCTTGGCCCGCCGGATAAACATCAGCCTCTGGACAGCCTCTGGCGGGTACTGCCTGTAGCCGGCAGGGCTTCTCGGCGGCTGGTCCAGCAGGCCCTTTCGCTCGTAAAAACGTATCGTCTCGATCCCGACACCAGCCCGGCAGGCCAGCCTGCCAATGGTCAACATCTTCATTTTCTTGCCCTTTGCTATGACAATCTCATCAAACAGACCTCGTAACACACCAATAAATATGGCCGTATTTTTGGACAATCTACTTCTCATTATTCCTTACCCATAATCCTCCATGCCCGCAGAGCGGGCACAACCAACGTGACACCGCAGAGCGGTGTCACGAGGTTGAGGTACGCCCGGAGATTAGGGGAGAACCTTGAGGGTGGTTGCTCTTGTTGCACCGCTCTGCGGTGCAACACCTCACCAAGCGCTCTGCGCCATTTGCGTAATGCTCCTGTTCTCAGTTTTCAGTAGTCAGTAACTGAAAACTGCCAACTGCC
>WFUT01000062.1 GCA_015484845.1 Desulfobulbaceae bacterium | reverse complement strand
GTTGCACAATTGCCGCGGCAAGGAAATTCCATGAAGAAAAAAGCACTTATTACCGGTGTCACCGGCCAGGACGGCGCCTACCTCTCCGAGTTCCTGCTGGGCAAGGGATACGAGGTGCACGGGATCAAGCGCCGCAGCTCACTGTTCAACACCGACCGGATCGATCATCTCTACCAGGATCCCCACGAGCAGGAGCGCACGTTTATCCTCCACCATGGCGACCTGACCGACTCCTCCAGCCTGATCCACATTATCCAGAAGGTACAGCCCGACGAGATCTACAACCTGGCGGCCCAGTCGCACGTGCAGGTCTCCTTCGAGGAGCCCGAGTACACGGCCAACTCCGACGCCCTGGGCACCCTGCGCATCCTGGAGACCATCCGCTCCATGGGCCTGGCCGGCAGGACCCGCTTCTACCAGGCCTCCACCTCGGAGCTGTTCGGCAAGGTGCAGGAGGTCCCCCAGCGCGAGACAACGCCGTTTTATCCCCGTTCGCCCTACGCGGTGGCCAAGCTGTACGCCTACTGGATCACGGTCAATTACCGCGAGGCCTATGGCATCTATGCCTGTAACGGCATCCTCTTCAACCACGAGTCGCCGGTCCGCGGCGAGACCTTTGTCACCCGCAAGATCACCCGGGCGCTGGCCAGGATCTACCTGGGCATTGACGACTGTTTTTACCTGGGCAACCTGGATGCCAAGCGGGACTGGGGCCATGCCCGCGACTACGTGGAGATGCAGTGGCTGATGCTGCAGCAGGAGGAACCCGAGGACTATGTCATCGCCACCGGGGTGCAGCACTCGGTCCGGGAGTTTGTCGAGGCGGCGGCCCGGGAACTGGGGATCAGGCTCGAGTGGAACGGCAGCGGCGTGGACGAGACCGGCACCGTGGTCGAGGCACCGGAGCAAAAGCTGGTCGGCAAGACCATTGTCCGGGTCGATCCCCGTTACTTCCGGCCCACCGAGGTGGAGTCCCTGCTCGGCGATCCGGCCAAGGCCAAGGAGAAGCTCGGCTGGGAGCCCAGGACCAGTTTCCAGGACCTGGTGGCCGAGATGGTCCGCTTTGACCTGGAAGAGGCCCGGCGCGACGCCATGTGCCGGCGCGAGGGTTTTGCGGTCAAGAATTACTACGAGTAGCACGACGAGAAACCTGCAGCAGACGACAGCGCGCCCGTCCCGGGTCCGCTGTCGCCGGGAAACCATTGGTGGCACAGAAAACAGCACTCATATTCGGCGTCTCGGGCCAGGATGGCAGCTATCTCGCCCGCTTGCTCCTGGACAAGGGCTACCGGGTGGTGGGCACATCCCGCGACGCCCAGATCTCCTCGTTCCACAACCTGAAGCGGCTCGGGATCCGCGACCGGGTGGAGGTGGCCTCGGCCAGCCTGGTGGACTTCCGGAGTGTCCTGCAGGTGCTCCGGGAGTACGCGCCTGACGAGATCTACAACCTGGCCGGCCAGAGCTCGGTGGGGCTCTCCTTTGACCAGCCGGTGGAGACCTTCGAGTCCATCTCCATCGGCACCCTCAACCTGCTGGAGGCCATCCGTTTTCTCGGCATGGACCTGCGGTTCTACAATGCCGGTTCCTCCGAGTGCTTCGGCAACACCGGCGGCGTGCCCGCCACCGAGGAGACCCCCTTCCGGCCCCGCAGTCCCTATGCCGTGGCCAAGGCGGCTGCCTTCTGGGAGGTGGCCAACTACCGCGAGGCCTATGGTATCTTTGCCTGCTCCGGTATCCTGTTCAACCACGAGTCGCCGCTCAGGCCGGAGCGGTTCGTCACCCAGAAGATCGTCTCCGCCGCCTGCCGGATCGCCGCCGGCAGCAGGGAGAAGCTCCGGCTGGGCAACATCTCGGTCCGCCGAGACTGGGGCTGGGCGCCCGAGTACGTGGAGGCCATGTGGCTGATGCTGCAGCAGGATCGGGCCGACGACTACATAGTGGCCACGGGCCGCACCCATGCCCTGGAGGATTTTGTCCGCGAGGTCTTTGCCTCCCTGGACCTGGACTGGCATGACCATGTCGAACAGAACCCGGATCTCCTCCGGCCCACCGATATCATGCTTTCCCTGGCAAGCCCTGCCAAGGCGGCCCGCCGGCTCGGCTGGCAGGCGCGTTCCTTCATGCCCGATGTCGCCCGCATGATGGTGAACGCCTGCCGGCAGGCCGCTGGCCGGTAACGGGAGGAGGAGATGGAACGGTTACGGGCCCTCTGGCACTACCGCGGTTTTGTCATCTCCATGGTGGCGCGCGAGTTTCGCAGCAGGTATCTGGGCTCGCTCCTGGGCAGCCTCTGGTCGGTGCTCAACCCCCTGGCCATGATCTTCATCTACACCGTGATCTTCTCCCGGGTCATGCGGGCCAAGCTGCCCGGCATCGACGATTCCATGGCCTACGGCATGTTCATCTGCGCCGGTCTCCTGCCCTGGACCTACTTCATCGAGCTGCTTGGCCGCTTCCCCAATATCTTCCTGGACCAGGCCGCCCTGATCAAGAAGGTGAATTTTCCGCGCATCACCCTGCCGGTGATCGCCTTTCTCTCTTCGACCATCAACTTTGTGATCATCTTCACCATCTTCCTGGGCTTCCTGGCCCTGACCGGCCGCTTTCCCGGTTGGGTGGTCCTGGCCTTCATCCCGCTCCTGGTCATTCAGCAGCTCTTTGTCATCGGCCTGGGTATCCTCCTGGGCTCGATCAATGTCTTTTTCCGCGACGTGGGCCAGTTCCTGAACGTGGTACTGCAGTTCTGGTTCTGGTTCACGCCCATTGTCTATCCGGCGACGATCCTGCCGGAGCGGGTGCGCAGTCTCATCTGGCTCAATCCCCTGACCTCGCTGGTCCTGGCCTACCAGCATATCATCCTTTATCACCAGTGGCCGCAGTGGTCCCACTTCATTCCCCATGCAGTGGGCGCCCTGCTGGCCCTGGTCGCCGGCTTCATGGTGTTCAACAGGCTTTCGGCCGAAATGGTGGATGAACTGTGAGTGGTGAGATCGTAGCCCGCCACCTGGGCAAGAAGTACAAGCGCTATCCCAGCCGCTGGGCCCGGCTCGGGGAATGGCTCAGCGGCGGCCGCAGGATCCTGCACGAGGAACGCTGGGTGCTGCGCGACATCAGCTTCGAGGTGCAGTCCGGCGAGGCGGTGGGCATCATCGGTCGTAACGGGGCCGGCAAGTCCACCCTGCTTAAGCTGCTGACCCGGACCAGCGTGCCCACCTGCGGCAGCATGGAGACGCGGGGCCGGCTTTCGGCCCTGCTCGAGCTGGGCATGGGCTCGCACATGGATTTCTCCGGCCGGGTCAACGCCAAGATGACCTGCCAGATGATGGGGCTCACCACCGAGGAGAGCCACGAACTGCTGCCGAGGATCGCCGAGTTCTCCGAGCTGGGCGACTACTTTGACCAGCCCATGCGGGTCTATTCCACCGGCATGCAGGTGCGGCTCGCCTTTTCCGCGGCCACGGCCGTCCGGCCGGAGATCCTGATCGTGGACGAGGCCCTGTCCGTGGGCGACGCCTACTTTCAGCACAAGTGCATCGAACGGATCCGCTCCTTCCGGGAACAGGGCACCACGCTGCTCTTTGTCTCCCACGATCCCGGCGCGGTCAAGTCCCTCTGCGAACGGGCCCTGCTCATCGAGGACGGCGTCATCCTCCAGGACGGGCCCAGCGACTCGGTGCTGGACTACTACAACGCCCGCATCGCCCGGGCCAGCTCCGAGGAGGAGATCCGGCAGCTGGAGGGGGAAGACGGCATCTCCACCCGTTCCGGCACCGGCAACGTGCGCATCGAGTCCGTGGAGATGGAGAACAGGGCAGGGGAGACGGCCCGGGCCTTCAGCGTGGGCGATGCGGCCGTGATCCGCTGCCGGGTTCGCTTCCGCAAGTCCATGGACAATCCCACGGTGGGTATCCTGGTCCGGGACCGGATGGGCGGCGATGTCTTTGGCATCAACTCGTTTCACCTGGGCGCGGCCACGCCGGCCTGCGCGCCGGGCGACACCCTGGAGGCCGCCTTTTCCCTGGTCCTCAACCTGGGGCCGGGCAATTACTCCCTCAGCGTGGCCGTGCATCCGGGTGACTCGCACCTGATCGAAAACTGCGACTGGTGGGACCGGTGCCTGGTCTTCCAGGTCGTGCCCGGTAGCGGCCCGTCCTTTGTCGGCCTGGCCTCCCTGCCTGCCGAAGTCGAGGTGAAAAAGGAAACATCATGATCGAATCGAACAATCCCAGGATCGATGTGGCCGAACTGCTGGCCCTGGTCCAGAAAGAGGTGGACCGGCAGCGGCAGAAGGTCGAGACCGGCGGCAGCGAGGCTGCGGCGGCCCAGGAGGGCGAGACCAACAATCCCTACCAGTGGGCCCAGCTCTCCGCCACCCTGGACGTGGCCCAGCAGAACGTGGATGCCGGTGCCCGGCTCTCCACCTTTCTCAACTACCGCCGCTCGGTGCGCTGGCTGGTGCGCGGGGTGGGCAGGGTGATCCTCTACTTCGGCCGGGTGATCACCGTGCCCCAGCGTGACTTCAACAGCGCCATTCTCCATGCCCTGCGCATCACCCTGAACGGGATCCGGGATATGAACCGGTTTACGGACCAGACCGTGCGCCGGCTCGATGCCCGCCTGGAGGAGCAGGCCGGGCAGCTTGCGGAACTGGCCCGGCGCGACCGGGAAAAGGACCACCTGATCGGCTATCTCAAGGCCAGCCTGGTCATGCAGGAGCGCCGCATCAGCCTGTTTCTGGACGAGGCCAGGCGCTGCCTGCCCGAGACCTTCAGCCAGGAGGAGCTGGGCGAATTTGTCCGTGAGAAAGGGCACCTGCTCGACTCCCTCTATGTCACCTTTGAAGACAAGTTCCGTGGCACGCGCGGGGAGATCCGCGAGCGGCTGCGCGTCTACCTGGATATCCTGCGTGCCGCCGGTGCCGGCAGCGAGGAGCAGCCGGTGCTGGATATCGGCTGCGGCCGGGGCGAGTGGCTGGAGCTGCTGCGTGACGAGGGGCTGGCCGGTCGCGGCGTGGACCTTAACGATACCCTGGCCCACCAGTGCCGCGAACGGGGCCTGGCCGTGGAGACCGGCGACGCCATCGCCCACCTGCGCTCCCTGCCCGAGGCCAGCCTGGGCGCGGTCACCGGCTTCCATATCATCGAGCACCTGCCCATGGAGACGCAGCTGGAACTCTACGGCGAGGCGGTGCGGGTCCTGCGGCCGGGCGGCGTGGCCATCTTCGAGACCCCCAATCCGCAGAACCTCCTGGTCGGGGCCTGTAACTTCTATGCCGATCCCACCCATAAACGGCCCCTCTACCCGGAGACCCAGAAGTTCTTCCTCGAGTACCGGGGGTTTTCGCGGGTGGAGCTGAAGTTCCTCCATCCGCACGAGCCCGGCGCCCGCCTGCCCGAAGACGAGGCGCCCGAGCTGGCGGCCCGGCTCAATGACCTGCTCTCCTGTGCCCGTGACTATGCGGTGATCGGCTACCGGCCATGAACAGACGGGTCGCCATCGTCACATCCTGGTTCGGCCGCGACCTGAAGGGCGGCGCCGAGCAGCTCGCCTGGCAGGTTGCCACCCGGCTGGCGGCCCGCGGCCACGACGTGGAGGTGCTCACCACCTGCTGCCGCTCCTTTCTCGACGACTGGTCCGTGAACCACCTTGCGCCGGGCGAGTCCGAGGAAGAGGGCGTCCTGGTCCGTCGTTTTCCCGTGGACCGCAGGCGGGACGGCGAGTTTGCCGCGGCCAACAACTTCGTGCTCTCCATTCCCCGCAGCAGCCTCCTGCCCGGGGTCAGTCCCTTTACCTGCGGCACCGGCGACACCTTTGTCTACGAGAATATCAAGTCGGCCCGCCTGCTCAGGTACCTGCGCAGAAACAAGACATCCTACCACGCCTTCATCTTCCTGCCCTATCTGTACGGCCCCATCCTGAACGGCCTGCCCCTGGTGGCGGAGCGGGCCTGGCTGCAGCCCTGCCTGCACGACGAGGCCTATGCCTACCTGCCGCGGGTGGAGGAGCTCTTCCGCATGGCCCGCGGCATCCTCTACAACTCGGACGGCGAGGCGCAGCTGGCCAGGCGGTTGTACGGACCCGGTATCGCGGCCAGGGAGGTGGTGGTCGGCGTCGGGGTCGAGAGCGTCGGCGGCGGCCACCGGGTGGACCGGGTGGGGCCGCTGCGCATGGGCCGGGACCGGTTCATCCTCTGCCTGGGCCGCCGCGACGTGCACAAGAACACGCTCTTTCTCGCCCGCGCCTTTGCCGCCTTTCGCAGGAATCATCCCGGCGCCGACCTGAAGCTGGCCCTGGCCGGACCGGGTGAGGAGAAGTACAGCGACGCCGCTGCCGGCGTCATTGATCTCGGCCTGGTCTCGGAGGAGGAAAAAGAGGCCCTGCTCAGCCACTGCCTGGCCCTGTTTCATCCCAGCGAGAACGAATCCTATTCGCGGGTGATCATGGAGGCCTGGTTCCATGACCGGCCCGTTGCCGCGCACCGGCGCTGCCTGGCCACGGCCATTGCCGTGTCCCGGGCCGGGGGCGGCTGGCTGGCCGACGGCGAGAGCGAGTGGGTGGAGCTGCTGGCCCGGGTCAGCGACCTGCCGGAGAGCGAGCTCCTGGCCCTGGGCCGGCGTGGCAGGGAGTATGCCCGGCGCTACGCGGTCTGGGACCGGGTCATTGACCGTTACGAGGAGGTGCTGGGACTTACGGGAGAGGAGAAGCCGCGTATCACTGTCCGGACCGGGCTTGCGGCCGTGCACCAGCTCCTGCCGGGTTTCGCCTTTGGTGACGCCATCTCCAACCAGGCCATGCTGATCCGTGACTTCCTGCGCGGCCAGGGGCTGCGGTCGACGATCTTCACCGAGACCATCGACCCCTCCATGACCCGGGAAGGGGAGCTGTTCAGCGGCGGCAAAAAGATCAGGCCGGACCATGGCCTCATCTACCATCACTCCATCGGCTCCGGCCTGATGCCCTTTCTGCGGGGTTTCAAGGGGCCGCGCTGCCTGGTCTACCACAACATCACGCCGCCCGAGCTGGTCCGGGAGCACAGCCCGGAGCTGGCAGAACAACTGCAGCAGGGCCTGGATGACCTGCCGGAACTGGCCCGCCTCTTTCCGGTCTCGGCCGGCGTGTCCCGCTTCAATGCCCGGGAACTGGAGGAGCACGGGTTCCAGCAGCCCGAGATCATGCCCATCTGCGTGGATCCGGCCAAGTGGAACATCCCGGCGGCAACACCGGTGATGTTCGAGCTCCAGGACGGCCGCACCAATATCCTCTTTGTCGGCCGGGTGGTGGCCAACAAGTGCCAGCACGACCTGATCCGCGCCTTTGGACTGCTGCGCCGGTTCGATCCCTCGGCCCGCCTGCTCCTGGTGGGCGGTTACGACGAGCGCGAGGCCTACTACCAGGACCTGGTCCGCCTCATCGACGAGCTGGGCCTGCGCGGCGACGTCTTCTTTGCCGGCAAGGTGGATGATTCCTACCTGCACGCCTATTACCGCACCGCCCATCTCTACTGGTCCATGAGCGAGCACGAGGGGTTCGGCGTGCCGTTTATCGAGGCCATGTGGTTCGATATCCCGGTGCTGGCGTACCGCAGCTCGGCCGTGCCCGAGACCCTGGGCGAGGGCGGCCTGCTGTTTACGGACAAGGGCGACCTGGAGCAGGTGGCGGCCCTGGCCCACCTGCTGGTGCGCGACCAGGACCTGCGCGAACGCGTCCTTGCCGGCCAGCGGCAGCGGCGGCGTGACTTTCTGCCGGAAAACGTGCTCCCGGTCCTGGAGCGCCTGCTGCAGCGAATGGAAACCACGTGCCGGGCCGGGCGGTCATGAGCAAGCGGCTGTTCGAGGATCTTGCCGTTGTTCTCCTGATGGGCGCGGTGGCCGTGGCCGCGACCTGGCCGCTGCTGGACCATTTTTTCTTCGCCATCCCGTGCCAGACCACGGCCGGCCGTCTGTACCTGGACCGGCCCGGGGATTCCCTGCAGCTCTACTACTGGTTCTGGCTCCTGCGCGATAACCTGTTCGGCGCCTCGGGCTTCATGAGGAACCCCTACGAGTTCAACATGACGGCCGTCTCCCCGCCCGGCGGCCCCTACATGTATCCCTTCTACTTCCTCTATCTCCTCTTCACTCCCCTGGGGGATATCGGTGCCTACAATGCCCTGGTCCTGGCCTCCTACGTCCTGACCGGGCTCTTCACCTATCTCCTGGTGCGCGAGTATACCGAGAGCCGGGCCGGGGCCCTGCTGGCCGCGCTGCTCTACACCCTGGTGCCCCTGCGGATCATCAACCTGATGGGGGGGCACCTCAACGGCTTTATCTATTACCTGATCCCGGCCATTCTTTTCTTTTTCGAGAGGAGCGTGCGCCGCCGCAGTGTCGTCGCCGGCATCCTCTGCGGTCTCTGCATCTTCTGGCTCTCCCTGCTCGAGGTCCATCTCATCTATTACATGTGCGTCCTGCTGGCCGTCTTCATCCCCCTGCGCCTGCTCTATACCGCCGACCCTGTCGCCGGCACCGGCCTGCAGAGCATCGACCGGCCCCTGCCCGGCGCCTGTGACCGTCGGATGTGGCTGCCGCCGCTTTTGCTCTGGCTTGCCGGGGTCGGCCTGACCGTCATCTACCAGGTGGTGGTGAGCAGGAAGTTCTTTCAACCCTTTTTGTCGTCCGACTTCTGGGTGATCCTGGGGCTCTATCCCCTCCTGTTTCTCGTGGCCGTCCTTGTGCTCGTGGACCTGTTCGCCAGGCTGACCGGCCAGGGCCTTCGGGGAACACTCTGGTTTTTCGGCGTTTCCCTGGCCCCCCTGGCCCTGCTGCCCCTCTATGGCCTGAACCATTTTCTGCACGTAGATGTCCGCATTGCCCTGGTCCTGCTCTGCGGTACGGTGCTGCTCCTGACCCTGGTCACTGCCCGCTTTGCCGCGGCGCGCTACCTGGACAGGGCCCGGCTGCAGGGTTCCCTGCTCTGCACTCTCTGCTCCTGGTCGCGGCTGCGGCCGCTGCTGCCCGTGGCCCTGGGCCTGCTCCTGGCCGTGGCCTGGGTCCTGCTGGTGAAAAAGGTCTTCTTTGCCGGTTCCATTGCCCACGGCGGCCGCACCATCCAGGATGTCAAGCTCTTCAGCCCCCATCTCGCCGATCTCTACACGCGGGGCGCTGACGTCTACCTGGGCCTGGTGCCCCTGTTGCTCATCCTCTACATGCTGGTGGTGATCGTACGCCAGTTCCTGGCGCGGGAGCGGTTCTACAGCCGCCTGCAGCTCAGTCTCGCCACCCTGTGGGCCTGTATCTTTCTGCTGGGCTTCATCCTGGGCGCCGGGCTCTCCTTTGGCTATTCCTCCCTCTACATCCCGTTTTTCAACTATTTTCCTTTTTTCAACTATCCCCGGGTCCCGGACCGGATCATGACCATCGCCTTCCTGGCCGGGGCGGTCCTGGCCGGTTTCGCGGTGCGCGATATCCTGCTCCGTTTCCGGGAAGAGGGCGCGCGCAGACTCATCCCCCATGGTTTCATCCTCCTGCTGGCAGTCGTCACCTGGTACGACTTTGGCGCCCAGCAGCCGGTGGCCCTGACCAACCTGGACCAGGGCCAGAGCGTCTATGACTACGTGCGGAAGCATATCGGTGACAAGCTGCTCCTCGAGCTGCCGCTCTGGCCCGGTGATTCGCACCAGTCCTCGCTCTACGAGTATTACATCACCCGGGACCGCATCCGGCGGGTCAACGGCTATACCCCCATCGTCACCCAGGAGTATATCGACACGGTCTACAAGCCGCTCTCCACCCTGAACCGCGGTTTTCTTGACCGGGCGCAGTATGAACTGCTGCGCAGGATGGGGGTCCGTTTCATCACGGTTCACAACAATCCCGATGTCTTCCCGACCAAGGTGAGTCCCTATCCGCCCCTGGTCACGATCAGGCACCTGATGAGCTCGCCCTTCCTGGAGTATGTTCCCCTGCGCAACATGATCAGGCTGCCGGGCCTGGTCCGGGAGAACAGGAACCTCTATCTTTTCCGGGTCAGGGACCGGGTCCCCCCCATCAGCCATGCCGAGGAAAAGGCCACCTGCCGCTACTTTATCCCGGACATCTTTCCGGCCAGCCATCTCTCGCACGTGGTCGGCCGCCTGGAAAAGGACCCCACCATCGGCCTGGAGGTGCTCAAGGCGAGCCCGAAACTGGACCGGCCCCATTTTCTCAACTATGGTCCCTACGTGGAGCTGCCGCCGGGCAGGTACCAGGTCTATTTCGAACTGCGCAGCAACCAGGCCGGCCGCGACATCCCGGTGGCCCGCCTCGAGGTGGCCAGTTATGTCGGCCACGCGAGGCAGAAGATTCTCAGCCGGCGGCAGATCAGGGGCACGGATTTTTCCGGTCCCGGCTACCAGGCCTTTACCCTGAATTTTTCCCTTGACCGGCTGCAGAGGATGGAGTTCAGGACCTGGTACGAGGGCAATGGTATCCTGCGGCTGGAAAAGGTGGTGGTCACCTGTGCGGACCAGGACCGGTTCGATGCCCTGCTGGAAGCGGAAAGCCTGCTCGGCGACACCGGCCTGCCGGTGCGCGACCGGGAGGCGTCCGGCGGCAGGGCCGTGCTGGGCAACGTGCTGCGTGATCCGGCCGGCCTGCTGGTCTATGGCCCGTACCGCAAGTATCCGGCCGGCTGCTACCGCGTTCTCTTTTATCTCCGCGCCGACCGGGCCGGTCTCCCCGTGGCCGGCAACCCGGTTGTGGCCGAGCTCGGTATCAGCACCGACCAGGGCCGCACCATCCTGGCGCGCCGGCCGGTGCGGCTGCGAGCGGCAGAGGGAAAAAACTACAAGAGCTTCGCGCTGGACATGATCCTGGATCGGGATAACGAGGTGAGCTTCAACGTGCGTTTCGAGCGCAAGGCTGATCTCCTGGTGGACCGGATCGAGATAGAGACCAGGTCCTGCGCCGGGGGAACGCCTGTCCCGGCCCTTTTACTTCTGCGTGACAACCATGCAACGAGACCTGCACAAGCTGGCAAGTAAGGAGTACGACCTGCTGGTCATCGGCGGCGGCATCACCGGCAGCTGCATTGCCCATGACGCTGCCCTGCGCGGCCTGTCCGTGGGCCTGGTCGAGAAGAACGACTTTGGCGCCGCCACCTCGTCCGCATCCTCGAAGCTCCTGCACGGCGGTATCCGCTACCTGCCCAAGGGCCAGGTCTGGAAGGTACGGGAATCGGCCCGGGAACAGGCCATCTTCCAGTGCCTGGCCCCGCACCTGACCCGCTGGCTGCCCTTCCTGATTCCCACGGACAACAGTGCGCCGGCCAAGGGCGCCCTGGCCATGAAGGCGGCCATGGGGATCTATGGCCTCTGCTGCCTGGGCCTGTCTTCCCTGATCCCGGACCCGGGCAAGCAGCCGCCCGAACGCGAGTTCCTGCCCCCGGCCGAGGTCCTGGCACGGGTGCCCCTGCTCTCGGCCCTGCAGGGACTGACCGGCGCCCAGGTGCTCTTTGAGTCGCACATGCACTCCTCCGAGCGGATGACGCTTGGCTTTCTCAAGACCGCGGCCGCGAACGGGGGTGATATTGCCAACTACCTGGAGGTGACTGACCTCCTGGCCCGGGACGGGCGGGTTGAGGGGGCCCGGGTCAGGGACCGTCTGGGCGGTGAAGAGTTCGAGATCAGGGCGCGCCTGGTGGTGAACTCGGCCGGGCCCTTTGTCCAGAAGGTCAACCGCTCCCTGCCCGGTCTGCGGTTGCACCACAGGCTGACGGGATTTTCCCGCGGCGTGCACCTGGTCACCCGGCAGCTCGAACCCCGCTATGCTCTGGCGCTCACCACCAGGAAAAAGACCGAGGGGCTCATCACCCGCGGCGGCCGTCATTTTTTCATCATTCCCTGGCGCGGCCGCTCCCTGATCGGCACCACCAACGTGCCGGTGGAGGGCGAACTGGAACATATCCGGGTAACGGCCAGGGACGTGACCGATTTCCTGCAGGACATCAACGAGGCCCTGCCCGAGGCGAACCTGGCAGAGTCGGACGTCCACTACGCCTTCACCGGTATCTATCCCATCATCGCCCGCGAGATCAAGCCCGATACCTACCAGGGCACCGGCGCCTTCCAGATCGTGGATCACGCGAAGAAGGACGGTATCCAGGGGGTGGTCACCGCCCTGGGCGCCAAGTTCACCACGGCCCGGCGCGTGGCGGCCCTGTGCGTGGACCTGGTCATGAAACGGCTGGACAGGCGGGATCCCGGCTGCGCCACATCCTCGACCCCCCTGGCCGAGGGCGAGATCCCGGACATCCGGACCTTCAGCCGCCAGTGCCGGGCCCGGTATGCCGGCCTGCTGGCAGACGATGTCATCCGCGCCCTGATCCGTAACCATGGCCGCGAGATCGACACCCTGGTCAGCAGGGGACAGGAGCATGGCGGCCTGGAGCCCGTGGCCCCGGACCGGCACACCCTGGTGGTGGAGATCGAACACGCCGTCCGGCACGAGATGGCCCGGACGCTCGAAGACGTGGTCTTCCGGCGCACCGGCCTGGGCACCATCGGCCACCCGGGCAGGGAGGCCCTGCTGCGCTGCGCCGCCATCATGGCGGACCACCTGGGCTGGGACGAAGACGAGCAGGCCCGGCAGATCGCCGCGGTCGAAGACCGCTACCGGTACAGGTGATCATCATGGAGTCGGAACCGCTCCGGGTGCTGCATATCGCGCCCACGCCATTTTTTGCCGACCGGGGCTGTCACATCCGCATCCGCAACGAGCTTGAGGCCCTGCAACCATATCCCGTGCAGGCCCTGGTCTGCACCTACCACCTGGGCCGTGATCCGGGCGGGCTCGAGGTGCGGAGGATCTGGAGGATCCCGGGTTACCGCAAGCTCGATGCCGGCTATTCGCCGTTCAGGTTTCCTGCCGATATCCTGCTCTTTTTCCTGGTTCTGCGTACCTGCTGGCGGCAGCGGCCGCATGTCCTGCACGGGCACCTGCACGAGGGCGCCCTCATCGGCTGGGCGGTCAGGACCTGCCTGTTCTGGCGGCGGACGGCCCTGGTCATGGATATGCAGGGCAGCCTGAGCGGGGAACTGGTCAGCTATGGCACCCTGAATTCCCGGCTCCTGACCCGGGTGGTCGGCCTGGTGGAGGGGCTGATCTGCCGACTGCCGGATTTCTTCTTCTGTTCCTCCCGTGAGAGCAGGAATACCCTGCTCCGCCGTTTCCGGGTGGCCCCGGAAAAAACAGCGCTTCTGCAGGACGTGGTGCCCGGGGAATTTTTTGCTTCTGCCGATTCCCGCGCCCTGCGCAGACACCATGACCTTCCCCTGGAGAAGAAGATCATCATCTATACCGGCTCCCTGCTCCCGGGCAAGGGGGTGGCCCACCTTCTCGAGGCCATGCGTATCCTGCTGGAGGCGCGCGACGATCTCTTCTTTGTTCTTGTCGGTTACCCGGTGGACGAGGCCCGGGCATTTGTCGGCCGGTACGGCCTGGCCGACCGGGTACGGCTGCCGGGGCAGGTGGCCTACGGCGATCTTGCCGCCTGGCTCGGTACCGGCGACGTGGCGGTCGAGCCCAAGGAGGATGATTCCGGCGAGGCCAGCGGCAAGCTGCTCCATTACCTGGCCGCCGGCCTGCCCGTGGCCTGTTTCGATACTGCCAACAATCGCAGCTTCCTGGGCGAGTGCGGTTTCTATGCCTCGAGCATGGACGGCGCCGGCCTGGCCCGCGCCATCAGCGCCGCCCTGGCCGATCCTGCCCTGGCACGGCGCCGCGGCGAGGCGGGCAGGGAGCAGGTCCGCGGCACCTACTCCATGGAGGCGGTGGGAAAGACGCTACTGGCGAGCTACAGGCGCCTTGCGGGCAGGCGGTGAAAGACCGTCAGCCCCGGACATGGCCGCAACTGAAGGCCCTGCATCCCTGAAACAGGGTGCGGCCGGGGCATCCTCTGCCACTCCCGGTTGGAGGCGGAAACAGCTTGCCGGCTTTGGCAAAGTAAGGTATTTTGGAATATTCTTCGACTTTCCCAGGTGGATGGGAAACCAGGGGCCGGCCACTTGAGGTCGGTTTTTTTTGTGAACCTCTTTCTGCTGGCAGGACTGGGATCATGTGCGGGATCTGCGGGTTTAACTGGAACGATGAGGCCCTGGCCAGGGAGATGGCCGGCCGTATCACTCACCGGGGACCGGACCAGGAGGGCGTCTTTACCGACAGGAACATGACGCTTGCCTTCCGGCGGCTCTCCATCATCGATCTCAGTGAAAACGGCGCCCAGCCCATGGCCAACGAGGATGGTTCCATCCACCTGGTCTTCAACGGCGAGATCTACAACTTCCAGGAACTGCGCGATCAGCTCGAAAAAAAGGGGCACCGCTTCAGGAGCCGCACCGATTCCGAGGTGATCCTCCATGCCTACGAGGAGTATGGCGACGACTGCGTGCAGCACCTGCGCGGCATGTTCGGCTTTGCCATCTACGACCAGCCCCGCCGGCGGCTGCTCCTGGCCCGTGACCGTATCGGCATCAAGCCGCTCTACTACACCTTCAGCCACGGCCGCCTGCTCTTTGCCTCCGAGATCAAGTCCATCCTGGCCGATCCGCAGGTGGAGCGACGGCTGGACCACCAGGCCCTCTACGACTACCTTGGATTCGAGTTCGTGCCCGCGCCCCGGACCATGTTCGACGGGATCCGCAAGCTGCCGGCCGGCCACCTGCTGGTCCATGAACAGGGTGGCATTGATGTCCGCCAGTACTGGGATCTCCGTTTCACCGGCCACGGGCCGGTGCCGAGCATGGACGAGGCCGTGGAGGAGCTGCGCGGCCAGCTCGACGCGGCCGTGAAAAGCCACCTGGTCTCGGACGTGCCCCTGGGCGTCTTTCTCTCCGGCGGCCTGGATTCGAGCTGCCTGGTGGCCCTGATGCGGCGGCACATCAACGGCCCCCTGCGGACCTTCACCATCGGCTACGAGGACAAGACCTTTTCCGAGCTGGACTATGCCGAGATCGTGGCCCGTCACTGCGACACCGAGCACCACGTGCTCATGCTCGACCAGCTCAATGCCGACTACGTGGAAAAGACCCTCTGGCACCTGGACGAGCCCATGACCGACCTCTCCACCGTGCCCCTCTACCTGCTCTGCAAGCAGGCGCGGGAGTATGTCACGGTCTGCCTGTCCGGCGAGGGCGCGGACGAGTCCTTTGCCGGCTATGACCGGTTCAAGGCCAGCCGCCTCAACCGCTGGTTCAGCCTGGTACCGGCTCCCCTGCGCAGGCAGGTGGTCGGCCGGCTTGCCGCCATGCTGCCGGACCGGCCCCAGAAAAAGGGCGCCATCAACATGTTCAAGCGGTTCGTCGAGGGCGCCAACCTGGACCCGGCCGGCCAGCACCTGCGCTGGCAGTACTTCCTGAACCAGGACCTGGAACAGCATCTCTTCTCCGCCGGTTTCAGGGAGCGGATCACCATGGACCCCTTCCGCCGGATCCGCGAACTGGCGGCCCGCTGCGACGCCACCGACCAGGTCAACCGCGAGATCTACCTGGACATGCGCTTCATGATGACCGACTCGGTGCTCATGAAGGTGGACCGGATGTCCATGGCCTCGTCCCTGGAGATCCGCGTGCCCCTGCTCGACCACGTTGTGGTCGAGTTCCTGGCCTCGCTGCCCGGCTCCTGGAAGCTGCACGGCATGACCACCAAGTACATCTTCCGCAAGGCCCTGGAGGGGCTGCTGCCGGAGAAGATCGTTCATCGCGGCAAGCAGGGCTACAGCCTGCCGGTCAAACACCTGCTGCGCGGCGAACTCAAACAGTATATGATAGAGCGGCTGCACGATTCCGCGGTCCTGGCCGAGACCATGAACATGGACCAGGTCGATCGCTTGATCGCGGAACACTGCAGCATGAAACATAATCACAATCACATCCTGTGGGCCCTGCTCAACGTGGCTATCTGGCACGACAGGTTTTTTGACTGAAAGAGAGTGAGAATATGAAGATACTTGTTACCGGCGGCACCGGTTTCACGGGTAAGGCCCTGGTGCGGCGCCTGCTCGACGAGGGCCACCAGGTGGTGGCCCTGGACTACCAGGAGGGACTGAAGACCGAGGAGCTGCGCCAGTGGGGCGCCGAGGTGGTGATCGGCACGGTCACCGACCGGGAGGTGGTCAGGCGGTGCATGGAGGGCGTGGAGGTCGTCCATCACCTGGCCGCCGCCTTTCGCGAGCTGGACGTGCCGCATTCCTACTACGACGAGGTCAACATCGGCGGCACCCGTATCTGCCTGGAAGAGGCGAAAGAGGCAGGGGTCAGGAAGTTCATCTACTGCTCCACCTGCGGCGTGCACGGCAACGTGGACAATCCGCCTGCCGACGAGAACGCGCCCATCAACGCGGCCGATTATTACCAGCAGACCAAGTACCGGGCCGAGCCCGTGGTTCTCGAGTTCCACCGCAACGGCCTGCCCTCGGTGATCCTGCGGCCGGCGGCCATCTACGGTCCCGGCGATCCTGAACGGTTCTTCATGATCTTCAAGCGGGTCAGCAAGGGCGTCTTTCCCATGTTCGGCTCTGGCAGGACCCTCTATCATCCGCTCTATATCGACCACCTGGTGGACGCCTTTCTCCTGGTCCAGCAGGAGGGCGTGGGCGACGGCCAGGCCTATCTCATCGCCGACGAGGAGTACGTGTCCATCGAGGACCTGGTGCGGCGCACGGCCCGCGCCCTGGGCGTGGAGGTCAGGATTCCCCACTATCCCATCCTGCCGCTGATCATCGCCGGTCATGTCTGCGAGAAGGCCTGCAAGCCGTTCAAGATCAAGCCGCCCATCTTTCCGCGCCGGGTGGACTGGTTCCGCCAGAACCGGGCCTTTGACATCAGCAAGGCCAAGAGGGAGCTGGGCTATGCCCCCAATATCTCCCTGGACGAAGGCCTCAGGCGCACCGCTGACTGGTACCGGGCAGAAGGATACCTCTAGGCCGATATTCGATCCCTGATGAAGAAGACCCACGCGGCAGTCACCGGCAGGGGCTCGGCCCTGAAAAAATACCAGGACGTGGTGGTCGGCAGCCGCAGCCTGGCAGAGCTGCTCTATTTCGAGTGGTGCATGGTGCTCTCCGTGGTGCCGGGTGCCGCGGGCATGGCCCTGCGCAAGGTGTTCTGGCCCCGGATGTTCGGCGCCTGCGGCCGGGGCTGCATGTTCGGCGCCGGCATCGTGGTGCGCCATCCCGGCCGTATCCGGCTTGGCCGCAACGTGATCATCAGCGAGGGCTGCGTGCTCGATGGCCGGCACGCCGAGGCCGAGGACGCCATCGTGCTCGCTGACAACGTGATCCTCTCCAACAACGTCATGCTCTCGTGCAAGAACGGCACCATCCGGATCGGTTCCGACGTGGGCCTCAATGCCCAGACCATTGTCCAGTCCACCAGTGGCTGCCCGGTGGAGATCGGCAATGACTGCATCATCGGCCAGCGCTGTTTCATCATCGGCGGCGGTTCCTACAATACCGACCGGCTGGATGTCCCGATCCGCACGCAGGGTATCCGGCCCGATGGTGGGGTCCGGCTGGAGGAGGATGTCTGGCTGGGCGGCAATGTCACCGTGCTCGGCGGCGTGAGCATGGGCCGCTCGAGCATTGCCGCGGCCGGCGCCGTGCTCACCCGGTCGGTGGGACCGCGCACGGTGAGCATGGGGGTGCCGGCCAGGGTGGTGCGGGAGCGGACACAATGACCCGGAACAGGGCCGCGCTGACGCTTGCCAAGCTCCTGGTCAGCACCGGTCTGCTCGTCCTGCTCTACCGCAAGACGCCCCTGGACAAACTGCTGGTGCTGCTGGCCGATATCGACTGGCGCTACCTGCTGCCCATTGTCCTGCTGCTCTTTGCCAACACCGTGCTCTCGGCCTGGAAGTGGAAGCTCCTCCTGCGCTGCGACCAGGTGGAGATCCCCCTGTCCACCCTCACCGCCACCTACCTGATCGGCAGCTTCTACAACCTGTTTCTGCCGTCCAACATCGGCGGCGATTCCTACCGGATCTATGATATCGCCCGCAAGTCGCGGCAGACCATGCGCTCGGCCGCCTCGGTCTTTGCGGACCGGTTCTCCGGCTTCCTTGCCCTGGTCATCCTGGGGCTGGCCTCGTCGGTGCTGGTTGCCCTGCGGCTGCAGCGCTGGGCCTTTTTCCTGGGGCCGCTGGTGATCTTTCTCGCCCTGGTGCTGCTGCTGGTCATCCTGCATTACCAGACCCCGGTACGTCGCTTCCTGGCCGTAACCCGGCTGGACCGGTTTGCCACGCTCACCCGGCTGACAGACAAGTTCTTCCTCTCCTGGCAGAAGTACGGCGCCGACCGCGGCCTGCTCCTGCGGGTGATGCTGATCTCGTTCGCCTTCCAGCTCTCGGTGATCTGCGTGGTCTACCTGCTGGCGCTCTCCCTGCACGCCCGGGTCCCGTTCTTCTACTTTGCCGCCTTTGTGCCGCTCATCACCCTGATGGAGGCCCTGCCGGTCTCCATCTACGGCATCGGCATCCGTGACGCCGGCTATGTCTTCTTCTTCGGCCAGGCCGGCCTCTCCAACCTGCAGACCCGCTCCCTGGCCCTGCTCTTCCTGGGTCTTACGGTCTGCTATTCCCTGGTCGGCGGCCTGCTCCACCTCTGGCGCATCTTCGGCGTACCCGCCACCACCCGGACCAACCGCGAGGCCGACAAGCCATGAATGATGCGTCCCTGTTCGACCGCCGCTTTTTCCTGAGGCTCCTGCTCTCGCTTGCTGTCTCCCTGCTGGTCCTGGGGACCCTGGTCAGCGCCTTTACCGGCCAGGCCGGCGGCGGCGCCTGGCCGCGACTGCTGTCTGTTCTCTCGGCCACCTCGCTCCTGTACGTGGGGCTGTACGCGCTCACCGGCCTCATCCAGGCCTGGCTGCGCGGCCTGCGCTACGGCGTGATCCTGCGCACCACCGAGCCCGCTGTCCCCGGCAACTGGCATCTCTTCCTGGTCTCCATGAGCCGCAACATGTTCGTCGACATGTTGCCGGCCCGCCTGGGCGAGCTGAGCTACATCGCCATGCTCAACCGCGGCTACCAGGTGGCGGCCGGTGCCTGCCTGTCTTCGCTGGCCATCAGTTTTGTCTTTGACCTGGTCGCCCTGGCCCTGCTCCTGTTCCTGCTGCTCCTGGGCCAACTACTCCTGGGCAGCCTGCAGACCTGGCTCATTGGTTCCTTTCTCATGGTGGCGTTGCTCTGCCTGCTCCTCCTGGTCCTGCTCTTTCCGGTGGCGACCCGGGTCGGCCGGTTTCTGCAGGAAAGCGGCGCCGAAAACCTGCGGCTGATCGGCCGGGCCGTGGCCTTCCTGGAGTCCACGGCCGCCACCCTGGCCAGGACCCGGCGGGCCGGGATCTTCGGCCCGGTGCTGCTGCTCTCCCTGGGGGTGCGCCTGGTAAAATACCTGGGCCTCTATGTCCTGTTCCTGGCCGTTGCCTCGCCCTCCTTTGTGGGCATTGACACCCGGCCGGCACCGGTGCTGGCCGCCCTTGTCAGTGCCGAGGCCTCTGCCGCCCTGCCGGTTCCCGCCTTCATGAGCTTCGGGACCTACGAGGCCGGAGGTGCCCTGGCCATGGTCGCCCTGGGCGCGGAGAAGTCCGCCTCGGTCCTGATCATGCTGGCCCTGCATCTCTGGAGCCAGGTGATGGACTATTCCCTGGGAATCGCGGCCTTTATCCTCTTTGTCTTTTCCGCCGGCCGCAGACGGCAAGCGGTTGCCCGGACCAGTGGCCGGGGCAGGGGACGGCTCCTGGTATCCCTGCTCCTGCTGCTGGTGGCGGCCGCGGCCCTCTATGGCCTCTTTGAACTCAGGAAGGTGAAAAAGCTGGGCATGCTGCCGCCACCGTCCACCGAGCAGGGACGACTGCTGCCCGCCACGGCCAGGGACAGGGACCCGCTGCTCGCCTCGCTGCATGGGTTCATCGTCTGGAGCTCCAACCGCTACGGCAACCATGACATCTTCATGTTCACCCTGCCGCAGAAAAAGCTGGTCCGGCTTACCGACAACCCCCATACCGAGTACTTCCCCCGCATCTCGCCGGACGGGACCAGGATCGTCTTCTGCCGCTCCCAGGAACCATGGGTCTCCCAGCGTAACTACTATGCCTGGGACGTCTACATGCTCGATCTCGCCACCGGCGGTGAGCGGCTCATCGCCAGGGACGCCAACACCCCCACCTGGTCCGCGGACGGCAAGCGGGTCTTTTTCCAGAGAAACGGCAACACCTTTGTCAGCCACGATCTTGCAACGGGCCGGGAGGAGGTGGTCTATGCCAGTGGGAAAAACCTGCCCCTGGCCAGCTCGGTCATCCTGGAGACTCCTTCCTGGAGCGCAGCCCGCCGCCAGATGGCGGTCACCCTGCGCGGCACAAAGCGGATGACCGCGGTGGTCGGGCCGGGCAGCGCGATCCACCAGGTGGGCGGTGGCTGCCAGCTCGCCTGGGCACCCGATTCCAGCTATCTCTATTTCGTGGACCACGGCGGCCGCGGCAGGAACGCCATCTTCCGGGTCGATCCGGAAACACTGTCCCGCACGCTCTGGTTCGATGCCGAGGGGGAATACAGCCATGAATATTTTCCCAAGGTAGCCAACACCGGCGACTTTATGGTATATGGTGCCAGCACCGGCGGCCATGAACACGACCGCGCCGACTACGAGATCTTTCTCTGGCCCGTGGGGCGGCCGGCGGCTGCGGCCGTGCGGATCAGTTACTTCACCGGCAACGACTGCTGGCCCGATATCTTTCTCACCGGGGCGCGGCCGCGGCGGCCCTGAACCGGAACCGCATTTCTTGGAGCCTTGAATAATGTCCAGTGACTGCAGCGGGATGGATGTGGAACTCTCCGTCGTCATCCCCATATACAATGAAGAGGAGAACATACGCGCCCTCTATGACGAGCTGAAGGAGGTGCTCGAGGGGATCGGCCGGCCGTGGGAGGTCGTCTTTGTCGATGACGGCTCCAGCGACCGCAGCCTGGAGCTGCTCGAGGAGATCGCCGGGGACGACGATCACGTGGTGGTGGTCAGCTTTCGCAGGAACTTCGGCCAGACCGCGGCCATGGCCGCGGGCTTCGACTATGCCTGCGGCGAGATCATCATCACCATGGACGGCGACCTGCAGAACGACCCGCACGATATCCCGAAATTCCTGGAAAAGATGGACGAGGGCTATGACCTGGTCTCCGGCTGGCGCCACGACCGCAAGGACGCCTTCATCAGCCGCAAGCTGCCCTCCATGATCGCCAACCGCATCATCTCCACGGTCACCGGCGTCCACCTGCACGATTACGGCTGCACCCTCAAGACCTTTCGCAAGGAGATCACCCGCGGCATCCGCCTCTACGGCGAGATGCACCGCTTCATCCCGGCCATCGCCTCGGGCATGGGCAGCCGCATCGCCGAGGTCCGGGTCAACCACCGGCCACGCCGCTTCGGCACCTCCAAGTACGGTATCTCCCGGACCATCCGCGTGATCCTGGACCTGATGACGGTCAAGTTCCTGCTCAGTTATGCCACCCGGCCCATCCAGGTCTTTGGCCTGCTCGGTGTCATCTGCGGGGCGCTGGGCTTTGCCATCGCCCTGGTCATGACCATCCAGCGCCAGTTCTTCGGCATCCCGCTGGGCAACCGGCCGCTCCTGCTTCTGGCCGTGCTCCTCATCTTCATGGGCATGCAGTTCATCTCCATGGGCCTGCTGGGCGAGCTCCAGGCCCGCACCTACCACGAGGCCCAGGATAAACCCATCTACACGGTGCGCAGGGTCATGCGCCACGGGCAGGAGGAACGGCCCTGACCACCATCATGGCCGGGTGAGGGGAAGCCGGGCAGGGGCCTGGCTGGTGAGCTTGAGGAAGACCCGGCGGTACAGTTTCCTGTAGTTCTCCAGGCTGCTCGGATCCAGCCATCGTTCGTAGGCGGCCCGGTAGCGCTCGGTGGGGCGCTCCTTGAGGAGAACCTCGTTGATGCGGGCAATCACCTTTTTTCCCCACGGCGTCCTGGAGCAGGCGGCATAACTGAGCCATGATTCCATGCCCCGCTGGTTCTCCCTGATGGTGAGGGTCATTATCCGGTCCCGGATGCCGAGTTTTTCCGCCAGGTACATTGCCTCCTCCGGCAGGCCTATCACCCCGTCCAGCCGATCCATCTGCAGCATGCGGAAGAAGTTGAGGGAGAGCTGCTCGCCCTCGTAGACAAAGATGTTCCCTGCCCCCTTGTGCCGGTCCAGGATCTCGTCCACGTACCGGCCGTAGGAGCGGTTCTGGGCCCGGCCGATGAGCAGGTTCTTTTTCTGCAGCACCTTTTCCAGGGAAACGGTCTTGCTGTTGCCGAAATCGGCAAACCGATCCTTCTTGATGATGATCACCGTGGGCAGGGTAAAAAAACTGGGGATGGAAAAATAGAGGAATTTCTCCCGTTCCGGGGTCTTGTACAGGCCGACACTGCAGACCTTTTTCCCTGTTTTGAAGTCATGGTAATGCCGTGAGATGGTCGCCGTCAGCCGGTGGTGGACATAGTCCGGCATGTCGTGCTGGATGATGGCGGTGATGACGTCTTCGTATCCCTGGCCCTTGTCCGGGCCATGCTCGATGAAAAAAGGTGGTGCGTCGGCCTCCAGCCAGGTGATTTCATCCTTGGCCATGGCAGGACGGAAACAGGCGAGGCCGGACAGCAGGCAGAAGACAAGGAGCAGGATGGCCGGAGACAGCCTGACATGGATGGTACGCCGGCAGGCGGACAGGGGACGGGACAGGCTCAATTTCGCAGGTCCTCCGTGGGTGATGGTGAAGATGGACCGGTAGCGGGTTGCCGGTAGAGTACGTTGTAAACGGTTTCGGCAAGTTGCTCCATGGTATAGGGCTTTTTGATAAAACCGCCCGCACCAAGTTCCATGGTGGCCAGCACGTCCCTGTTCTTGGAGAAACCGCTGGCGATCACCGCCTTCTGGTTCGGGTGGATCTCGAGAATCTTTTTATAGGTCTGGTAGCCGTTCATGCCCGGCGGCATCAGCATGTCGATGATCAGCAGGTCCACGGTGTGCTTTTCCAGGTAGCGCACGGCCTCCTCGCCCGAGGAGGCCATGGCCACGCTGTATCCCAGGGAGCTCAGGAGGTGCAGGGCGATGTCCTGCTGCAGCATCTCGTCGTCAACGATGAGAATGCTCTCTCCCCGGCCCCTGACCCGGCCCAGGACCGTTTCCGAGGGATCGGTTTCCCGCTTGCGGTCGGTACTCGGAAACCAGAGGTCGAACCGGGTGCCGCCACTGTCACTTCTGACCTGCACCTCGCCGCCGTGATCCTGCATGGTGTTCCAGACCACGGAAAGCCCCAGGCCGGTGCCGCTTCGTCCCATGACCTTCCTGGTATAGAAGGGCTCAAAGATATGCTGAATATCCCTGGAGGAGATGCCTTCGCCGGTATCCTGTACCGTGAGAACACTCCATGTCGCTTCCCCCTTCTCCCTGTTCCTGGTCGAGACCGTGATCCTGCCGCTGCCGTCGATGGCCTCGGCGGCATTGAGGAGCAGGTTCATGAGACATTTTTTGACGTGAATGGTGGAACAGTAGATATTGGCGGTCTCAGGGGCCAGGTCCAGGCCAATGGTGATCTCCGGGTGCAGTGACCTGAGGCGGTTGGACTCGGGTGATTCCAGGTGCTCCCGCACCAGGTCGTTCAGGTTGGCCACGGTCCTGCTGGCGGCAACCCCCCGCGCCACGGTCAACAGGTCCGCCACCACCTCGGCGGCCCGCATTCCGGAGGAGCGGATCGCTTCCACGTATGTCCTGATGGCGCTGTCCTCCCCGATCTGCATGAGGATCAGCTCGGGATAATTGATGACCCCGGAAAGGATATTGTTGAGATCATGGGCCACGCCGCCGGCCATGGCGCCGATGGCCTTCATCTTCTGGTCCCGCCGTAACTGTTCTTCCAGGGCCTGGCGCTCGGTGATGTCGATCACGATACTGCGGATGCCGCTCACCTCCTCCTCCCTGTAGATGGGCGCGGAACGGATCAGGACCGGGAAGTGGTTGCCTTCGCTGCCCAGGGCGGTGAACTTGGCCAGGCCCTGGTCCCGGCCCTGCAGCGCCCTGGCGAAGTGCTCCTCCAGGTCCCGGCGCTGGCTGGCAACGACCAGGTCGAAATAGGAGCGGCGGCCGATATGGTCCGGAGGTATGGCGAACCGCTTGAGGGTGATCTCGTTGGCAAAGGTGAGACGGCCGCTGGAATCGGTCTCGCAGACCATCTCCGGCAGCAGGTTGACCAGGTCATGGAAGCGACGTTCGCTCTCGCGGTAGCTGCGGGTCCTCTCCCGGACCCGGCGCTCCAGGAGCCGGCGATAGGAGAGGGAGCGGACCAGGAAGAGGAGCAGGAGGGTGACGAGCAGCAGGACGAGGAAGATATTGAGCAGGGGATAGACGATGCGGACATACTGCTCGCCATGCAGGGTGCCGATGAACCGGTTCTTGTAGAAGACATCCGTGGACAGGGTCTTGGTCCAGATAAGATGCATTCGCCGGAGCAGGGCGTCAAGGCCCCGAAGGGGCGGGCTGTGCACCTCGAGAAAGATATCGCCCCGGTCCAGGGTCAGGGAGAGTGACCTGTAGTGATTCGCCTGGGCCGCCAGCTGCAGGTACGATCTCGCCCCGGCCTCGTTCAGGGCCCAGAGGTCATCGGTGATGATGGCCGCGTGTGTTCTGAATTGCCGGATGTCATCGGAATCTCTTCGGTGAATATAGAAGAGGGAGCAACCTGCGAAGACGACGAGAAACAGGACAGGGACAAGGAACGCTTCACCACGGTATAGGGAGGTGGTACGCATCTCAGTTCACGGTCGTCATCGCAGCTGTTGAAAGGTCTTCCTGGAGTTTGCCGGCCGGCGTTGACAATACTGTGCAACAATACCATGGCAGTTTGTCATCCTGAAAGAGAATTTTTCTCTTCTACAGGAAAAAACCTGTTGTGGCTCCCCGTCCGTGGCCCCTGCTGTCACTTTTCTCGCACATCGGTGTCCGGTGGCCGCCGTCGGACCGGCTCCAGGACAACCCGGTCCAGCCAGAGGGGGCTGCCCTGACCGATTACCTGCGGCTCAACCCTGGTCTTCTGGGCCAGGTGCAGTGGCAGGGTCTGGACAAAGAATGCCTTGCCATTGTCCTTCGGCAGACGGATCTCGGCCCGAGCCAGTGTCCTCTGGCTGGCCCGTTCAGTGATGCGGAGGATGCCGGGCCTGCCGGCAGGCCGCAGCCGCAGCCGGAAACGGGCGAGGTAGTCGCCGGCGGCAAGGGTGAACGCCCGGCCGTAGGCAACCAGTGTCCCGGCAGTTCCGCCTGTGCCGTCCCAGTAGCGGACCAGCCGGCAGTCGGGCATCATGAGCTCCCTGCCCCCCTTTTTCCTGGTATAGGCAAACAGAATGGTCCTGGCTGCATTGCGGGCCGCATCAAGCACGGCCTGGTTTTTGGAACGGGAATAGCCGCGGACGAGGACCAGGTGGTCATCGTCAGAGAAGGAGACCCCGAAGGTGCCGTTTTCGAGCAGCGGTTGCAGGACGTTGGCATGCCTGCCGGCAAGATCCCTGATACTGGTGAAGATGATGTCCGGCTGCCACTTTCCTGTCGCATACTGTTCCCAGATGATCATCTTCCCCCGGTTGGCGCACATGCCACCGTGTTGGCGGTCAGTGAGCAGCAGCCCCTGTCTCGGGATGCGGGAGACCGCACACAGGGCGCTCTTGCCAATGATGTTCGGACGGCGGTAGAAGGCGGCATTGTACCTGCCAAGGACAAGGAAGCCGTGCAGGAAGTAGAACAGGGCGGTGACAATGACGAGAAAGAGAGCCTGGAACCACCTGGCGGCAAGGGGGTGTTTCGGCCGTCCCTGCCAGAAGACGGCCAGGCCCTGCAGCAGGCCGAGCACAAAGCTCACCTGCAGGGCGGCCGGGTAGTGGAACCTGAGGCTGTACTGGGCCGGGTAGGGACTGAAGATGGTGAAGAGCAGCGCCACGGCGGGAAAGGCCAGGATGGGAACCCAGCCGCGGTAGAGAAAGGGAAGGGCCGGCGCGACCAGGGTGAGGGCGGGGGTGAACCGCCGCAGCCGCATGGAGCCGAGCATGCCGAGGAGGTCGGCGGGACGCAGGCCGGGTCGCTCCGAGGACAAGCTGAAACCGTTGATCCACCTGAAGAGCAGGGTGCAGGCCAGCAGGCCGTAAAGGCCGCTGGCAGCGGTCCACAGCCAGCCTGTCCGCCAGCGGTCACGGAGTGTAAAGTAGAGGAGCATGGGCAGGACGAGGAAGGCGGCCTCTTCCCGGACACCCCAGGTGAGGAGCAGGGGAAGCCAGACCATTCCGCGCCGAAAGGCGAGACAGTAGTAGAGCCAGGGCAGGAGGAGGAAATAGAGGCCAACGCCATGAAACTCCGAAAGGAGAACGGACTGGGTGTAGGGGCTGGCCAGGTAAAAGAGGAGAAGCGCGGCCGTGACCTCGCCGGGAATCCCGTGCCGCGCCGCGGCCCGCCACATGATGCCCAGACCGGCCAGGGTCATGAGCAACTGGGCGCTCCAGAGGGCAAAGGGATGGTTCCAGATCAGGAAGACCGGGGCCAGCAGGAACAGGGTGAAGGAGAGGTGGGTGTTGAGGTAGCTGTACTGGGTGAGTAGCCGGTAGGGATGGCCGTGGGCGCTGTTCCAGACCGTGTTGACGTAGCGGCCGTAGTCGGTGAGCGTGAACTTGAAGGAGGTGAAGGCGGAATAGGCGGCCAGGATGTAGGCCAGGGTGATGCAGAGCAGCAGGAGGGCCAGGGCGGCGACGAAACAGGTCCGAAGCCGTTGACCCGTGTCCGGCACAGGCGCTGCGCCCGGCGGTTGTCCTGCAGTGGCCTGTCGGTCAGTCACCTGTGTTAGCCCTGTTTCTGTAGATGAAATAGAGGTTTCTCAGGTAGATGAATATCCCGAAACTCTGTCCGAGAATAAAGACAGGGTCCCTGCGGTAGAGGGCATAGCTGAACAGGATCATGCCGCCCATGAGGCTGAAGTACCAGAATGCCAGCGGAATGGTGCTCTGTCTCTTCCGTTCGCTGGCGATCCACTGGACGACAAAGCGCATGGTGAACATGGCCTGGCCGGCAAAACCGACCACCAGCCAGACATGCTCCCTGGTCATGTTTCGGCTCCCGGCAATTGGCGCAGAACCGGTACCTTGTAGCGCCGCTGCAGCCAGGCCACGCCCAGCAGGTCGACCACGCCGACCCGCAGCCGGTCCAGGGTGCCATAGTGCGAGCTGCCGTGTTGTCGCTGCCGGTGGTGGACCTCCACCGAGAGGACCCTGCCGCCGCCCCGTTGGACAAGGGAAGGCAGGAACCTGTGCATGTGGTCGAACCAGGGAAGATCCATGAATGTCTGCCGGTAGAAGACCTTCAGGCCGCAGCCGGTATCCGGCGTGTTGTCCCGGAGCAGGAAACTGCGCACCCTGTTGGCCACCCTCGATGACAGCCGCCGCCAGAAGGTGTCCTTCCGCTGCTTGCGCCAGCCGGCGATCATGCGGACCTGCTCCTTCTTTTTCTGCAGCAGCAGGTCGACCATGGCCGGCACGTCGGCAGGGTCATTCTGGCCATCCCCGTCCAGGGTGACGATGAGCTCGCCCCGGGCGGCGCGAATACCGGCACAGAGGGCCGTGCTCTGGCCGCAGTTGGCCGCAAAGGCGATGAGTGCAAGTCGCGGGATCTCCTTTTGCTGTTCCTGGAGCAGGGCAAGGGTGTTGTCCGTGCTTGCGTCGTCGACGCAGAGGATCTCGTAGTCTTCCCAGCGGGTTGCGGCCATGGTGTCGATCTCCTTGACCAGGGCGGTACAGTTTCCGGCCTCGTTGTGCATCGGGATGACAAAGGAGATTGACGGCATATATATTCAGCAAGAGTTGTTCAGGTTCGGAGCAGGCAGTGGCAGGTGAAATCCCCCTGCCGCGGGGATGCTTCTCCGACGGACAGTGAACAGGAGGCGTCACGGACTTCGGGAGTATACCAGAAAATCGGTATCATGCAAGCGACTGTTGCGAAATGGCGGCAAAAGCGGTTGTTTTTTCGGCCCCGACAGCACAAGGGGTGTTGAAAAGTATTATTCCAGAGTCAGTTTTCAGTCATTTCGAGCTGAAAAATCAGCCTTATTTTTGTCCGGTTTTCCTTGCCGCGGGCCGTGGCAAACCAGCGGGTATCCTCTGCCATGATCCTTGCGGGTGGTTTGCTGCTCCGGGGAGCAGGAGCAGCCCTTGGTTGCTCCAGTACAGGGGCGGATGGGAGCCGGCCGGTATCCCCAGCCTGTACACGCCCAGTTCCCCGGCCGTAAAGACCCGCTGCCAGCGGGCGCCGCCCCGTTCAGCCACCCGGGCCATGGCGGCCTCGTGCCGGAGTGGACTGACAAACAGGGCGTTGCTGCCGTTGGGGCGAAGATCCCGCCGGGTGTTGATCCATACCTCGGTCCGGTAGATATCCCAGAGCGGCAGCCGGCCTTGGCCATGCTGTTTCAGGTAGGGCACCTGTTCCGGTTCGCCGTAGATCAGGCCCGGCGTCGGATGGGCGAGCAGCCAGTTCAACACCGCCCGCCGGTCGCTGTCCCGGACCCGGGGCCCCTGACCGGGCCGGTAACAGTATATCTCGTCGATGGTCCAGTACCAGCGTTGTCTGGGCACCACCACGGTCAACCGCAGATAGCGGCATCGACAGGGGTGGGGCAGGACAATGCCCACAGGGCCGTTCATGGTCAGGCGGGGGGAGCCGTTGAACCAGTCGAATCCTGGGAAAAGATGAAAGAATTCATCATGATCCGGCCTGATAACGGTCCATTTCTTCCCGTCCAGGGACACGTCGATCCGCAGGCCGGCCGGATAATCGTGGCCCTTGTCCACACCGGCGTCCAGGACGATCTTGGCCACGGTCTGCTCCCGGCCGAGATCCAGTTGGAAAAAGGCGTGGTCCTGGCGGGTTGTGTGCCAGCTTTGTCCCCTGGTCCGGTCAAAGGCGTGTGACGCCTCGGCCCGGTTGCTGCTGGCCGTGGCCCGCCAGTGACTCGGCTCGATGGGGACCAGGATCGGGTACGGATCCACGAAATCGTGGTAGATGACATGGTGGCGGAGTTCATCCCTGGTCGAACGGGCATCGAGACAGGCCAGGTAGCGATCCATCTCCCGGGGGTAGGGCAGGCCGAGATGTTTGTGGGTGAGGATCGCCTTTCTCCGTGCATTATCCACGGCCAGGAGATAGCCCCTGGGTGTGGACAGGTCTCCTTCGAACAGCTCGTACATCCGCATCTTGTAGCCGTGGAAGTCCGCACCGATGATCCTCTCACCGGTTTCGAAGGTCACCACCCGTGCCACCCGGAAGTGCCCGTAGAGATAGCGGATGTCGTTTTTATCCAGAGTGGCGATGACCTGGTCCACCGGCCGGCGGTCAACAGCGGCCACACGCCGTTGGCCGGCAAAAAAACGGAGATGGTCGTTGCCATGCAGGATCAAAAGCGCTGTGAGCAGGAGGTAGGCCGGCCATCGGCGCCAGCGCTGGATCCTGACCAGGCAGAGCGCGACCAGGATCGGCCAGGCCGCATAGATGTTCAGGCTGTAGCGGTCGGTGATCCGGCCGCTGAAGATATTCACCGCCAGGACGGTGGCGACCAGGCCGAGAAAGAGGATCTCCGGCTGTAGTGTTTTTTCGCCACGCCACCAGGACCTTCCCTGGGCCATGGCCATGTTCAGCCAGCAGCCCAGGATCGGCAGGTAGCAGGCCCAGTACCAGAGACGCCAGAACGGGGCCTGACTGGCGGAGTCCCAGTAATGGACCATGACCCCGCCGACATAGGGCAGCAGGAAGGTGAGGAAGTGGCGGATGATTTCCTGCAGGGAGTAGGGACTTTGAACCGCGCCGTAGCCGCCGAACAGGCAGCGGAAAGTGTTGAAGTGGTGGCTCAGGTTCCAGAGCCAGAGGGGAGAGCCGCCGAGAAAAACGCCCAGAAGCAGCAGGCCGCAGCGTCGCGGCGTGAACCAGGCCGGGCTGCTGATCAGCAGCACCAGCGAAAACCACAACAGGGGCGGGATGGAGGTGGCGTGTTCCCAGAAACTCAGGCCGCACACGAGACCGAGCAGAAAGATCCTGGAGGCTCGCCGGGCGTCATCCGTGATCAGGGAGAAGAGCAGGACACAGGCAACGGTCGACAGGATGATTACGCCGAGATAGGAGGGATAGACCAGGGCGCTGTAGGTGGAGAGATAGAGCGGCGGCAGGGCCACCAGCAGGGCCGTGTACAGCCCGGTGCGCCGGTCCCACAACCGTTGGGCCGCCCAGACCATGACCACCATGTACAGGACGGACATCAGCAGGGGCTCCAGCCGCAGGACCAGGGTAGAGACACCGAAGAGCTTGAAGAGCAGGGCGATCAGGTAACATTCGAGTACCCCATGGTAGGGTGAGCCCCAGAGAAACAGGGCCGGTTTGCCCTTGAGGATGTTGAGGGCGATCAGGCCGAACTCGGCCTCCTCGTACTGGACCTGGGCGTACCGTGGCTGCAGGAGCAGATAGAGGCGCAGGCCTGCGCCAAGCAGCAGAAGCAGGGTAACGGCCGGGTAAAACAGACCGGAAGCAAGAGGCGTGGCTGATCTGTATATTCTGCGGCTGGTCATGGCTTTTCAGAGGGCCAGGAGCAGGATACACAGGCCAGCTCCAGCCACCAGCCAGCTCACCCCGTCCCGGGCCGCGAAAAAAACTGGATCTTCACAGAGTTCGTTGCGGTGGGCGAGAAACCAGAGCCGGCTGATCCAGTACAGGACGAGCAGGCAGAGCCCCCAGAAGTCATGGGGATGGCTGTACAGGGTCAGGACCTGGTCGCTGTTGACATACAGGGCCAGCACCAGGACAGACAGATATCCGCTGGCCACCCCCATGGCGCCGATGGCCGCGCGATCGTCTTTCATATAGCCGCGTCGGGGCAGGCAGTGTCCATTTTCTCCATTGCCGGCGCTGTCCAGCTCGATAAATCTTTTCACCAGGGCAATGCTCAGGAAAAAGAACAGGGAAAAGGCCAGGAGCCAGAACGAGGGATCCACCGTGAGCGCGGCGCAGCCGATGATGATCCGCAGGGTGAACAGCAGCCCCAGCACTAATACGTCGATGATGACCATTTTCTTCAGCCACAGGGAATAGGTCGTGGTGGTCAGGAAATAGAGGGCGAGGCCGAGCAGGAATTCCGCTCCCAGGGTGATACCGAGGAAGACGGACAGCGCGAGCAGAGCAGCCGCCGTTGTCCCGGCCTGCACGGCAGTGATCCTGCCGCTGGCCATGGGCCGGTGTTGTTTGACGGGATGGGTGCGGTCAGCCCGCAGATCGGTCAGGTCGTTGAACAGGTAACCGGCCGAGGCCGTACAGGACAGGGCGATAAAGCCCAGGAGAGACAGCCACCAGGAATGGAGTTCGAGAAATCGGTGTGAGACAAGGATCGCGACGAAAACAAGCAGGTTCTTCAGCCAGTGAAGCGGTCGGCAGGCGGCAATCAGAGGTGGCATCCGGTCAGGTTGCGGTCCGGGATACGATAGCTTTTCAGCATCTTGATCTTTTTGGAACAATTTCTCAAAAATAGTGCGATCTGCTTGGATGGTCAATAAAAAAGATGGTGGTGGGCGCGAAGCGAGCCGGGCGGGAGGTTAGCGCGGGAGGGGAGGCCGGAAAAACAGTCGCGGTGGCCGGTGACAAGACGACAAGATCCGTGGTGTCGATGATTGTGAATGGTCATCTGTAATGACCTGTCTGCGTGGGGAGCGGGTGATTATTGAGGCTTTTGTACTTTATCTCCCTGTTTTTTGTTGCTCCTTTGCCTGTTCTTTTCAGCATCCTTGGTCAGAAGAAAAAGTCCGCCGGCTGGATACCGAAGTCGGCCGGGTGGTGGCTGGCCAGGATGGCGCGGTTGAAGCCCCCGTTGGCGGGGTTCCAGCGGCCCAGGCTGATGATGCCCTGTTTCCGGAATCCACCGGCCCGGTCCCCTGCCAGGAGCCGGAGCCACAGGGCGCCGGCGTCCTCCCGGCCCGGCGGCGGGGGAATGACGATCCCCATCTCGCCCTTGTCAAGCTCCAGGACCGTGCCCACCGGATAGACACCGAGCATGTTGATAAAGACCTTGAGCAGGATCGGGTCAAAGGCGGTGCCTGAACCTTTGAGCATGAGGCCCAGGGCCTGGTCCGGGGTCATGGCCGTCCGGCGGTAGCTGCGCGGCGAGGTGATCGCGTCGTAGACGTCAGCGATGGCGACGATGCGGCCGATGAGGCTGAGCGGTTTTTTTCGCGGCGTCCTGGGGTAGCCGGACAGGTCATAGCGGAGATGGTGTTCAAAGGGGCCGAGCAGGATGCAGGCCTTTTTTTCGTAGGATGCCCGCAGCCTGACGATGCGCCGCACCGAGTTCATGGAATGGTTCTGCATGATGGCGAACTCCTGTTCGCCCAGACGGCCGGGTTTGTTGAGGATCTTTTTCGGCACATCGATCTTGCCCAGGTCGTGGAAGAGACCGCTCAGGCCCAGCCGGGACAGGGAGACGCGCGACATGCCGATCCTGTGTCCCAGGCAGATGGAGAGGATGGCCACGTTCACCGAGTGGGTGAAGGTATAGTCGTCGTAGTCCCGGATGGTGCTCAGCCCCAGCAGAACATTGTCATCATCCATGATGAGGTCGACCATGTTCTGGACCAGGTGCACGGCCTTGCCGATGCCGGCCTGCCGGTTGCTGCGCAGCTTGTCCGCCACCTCCTGCAGGGAGTGCATGGCATAGCCATAGGTGCGCAGGGCCCGGTTCTTGCGGCGCTCGGCCTTTTTCCCGGTACTGGTGTCATTTGCCGGCCCGCCCTGGCCGCCGGCGTGGTGTGCTGGTGGTGACGCGGCCGGCCGGCCATGTCCTTCCGGATCACGGCCCGGCCCCGCCGCGATGGTGGCCGGGTGCTCCTGCCCCTGGCCGGCGGCGTCCATGAAGATGGATTCCAGGGAATCGGTCTCCGAGCCGTCAATGATCTCCACCCAGGGGAAGTGGGCCTGTTCCAGCTTGTCCCGCAGCCAGCGGATCGGGTCGTCCCGGTCCGCCATCTCGTTGAGGAGGCGCACAAAGGCCAGGATCTCGGCGAGCGAGGCATAGGTGGCGCCCTGGTAGAAGCGCAGGCCGCTGATGCCACGTTGCTGGAAGTAATCAAGGAGCTTGCGGACCAGGCCGGCGGCATTACGCTGGAAGAGGACCTTCTCCTGCTGCAGGTAGAAACCACCCACCGAGGTGAGCAGGGTGACCTCGTCATCGTTCTGCAGGAGTTCCTCGGTGAGCTCAATGAACCGTTCCACGCAATGGATAAGCAGGATGTTGTTGTCCCGGTGGATCCTGGCGGTGCTGAACAGGCTGTTGAGCGCGGCGAGGAACCGCTGGCCCAGCAGCCTGTCCGGCTCTTTCTTTGGCTCCGCCCCGGTCACGTCGCCATCCCCCCCTGCCGGGCAACGGCCTTGCGGCAGGCACTGCGCGTGTCAGGCATCATGCTGTGGCATCCCTCTTCGAGTATGTTCGCGGCATCGCGCAGGTGCAGGGCCTGCAGGGCCCGGGCCGCGCCCTCCTTGTGGACGCTGCCTCCCATGGCAAACATGGTGTTCAGGTTGCGCTGCATGAGGATGTGCCGGAGAAAGGGCAGCGAGCGGTGGCTGCCGCACATCCCCAGGGCCCGGTAACAGGCCAGGAGGTGGTCGCGGCTCTGTATGGTCCAGTTTTCCTGCTCCAGGTAGTCCAGCAGCAGCTGCTCGGTTTCCGTGTCCCTCTGCCTGCCGATGAGGGCCAGGATCCTGTTCCTGGTCTCTTCGTCCGGATCGTTGAGGAGATGAAATACATCGCGCAGGATAAGGATGTCCCATTCGATGAGCAGGTCCAGGGCCTGCCTGCGGATGGCAGGCGCGGAATGCCGGGTCATTGCCGTCAGGACACGGGTTGCATCCTCGATCCGCATCTCTTCCACAACCGGGAAGAGCTCCCTGCAGGTGGCCTCGTCGATCTGGTCCACCACGTTGGCCAGGACGCCTGGTTTTTTCAGGCCGTGGAAGATGACAAGATCGAACATCGGTGCGGCCATGGGGCCGGAGCGCAGTTTCCTGGTCAACGGCGCCAGGGTGGCCAGGACCCCGGGCCGGAGCTGCCGCAATACCTGCCACAGGTAATCGAGCTGCTCCTTTTCGAGATCCGGCGGCGGGTTGAGGAAGAACTTGGAGACGTCGCGCAGGCTCTCCGGCCTGGAGATGGCAGTGAAAAAGTTGTCCAGCAGGGGAATACTCCACTGTCGTTTGGCGGCAAAGGTGGAGCGGACGTTCTTCAGGTTGCGCACGATCTTGAGGGCCAGGTGGAACTGGTGGGTGCGGAGAGAGCGGATAAACCGTTCCTGGAGGAAATCGAGGACCGTGATGAAGTCCGCCTCGTTGTTCTGGACCACCAGGAGGATCAGGAGTACCTCGATGACGTCATTGGAGTTGTCATGGTGTTCCTCCTCGTACACCATGGCCTCGAGCTGCTCCTGTTCGGCCGGGGTCAGGCTCCAGAGATCGTTGCCCCTGGCGGTAATGGCGATGCTCACCGGTGGCGGTTCCTCATCCTGAACCGGCGTCGCGACCGGCTCTTCGGACCGTCCGCCCGGTGCCTCGCTGCCTGCCCCTGCCGCCTGCCCGCCGGGAGCATTGCCGGGCCGGGAACCATGCGGGGCCTGGGCGGAGGAGGGAGCAGTGCCAGGGCCGGCGGCCGGGGCAATGCGGAAGGAGGAGAAACTGATCGCCGGCGCGTCCAGGGCAAGGATGTCCACTGCCTTGTAGCGGATGTGGGGATAGTCCTGTTCCCAGAGGGCGGTGACGATGTTTTCGTCGTTTTCGCCGTCGATTACCCGGTAGTCGTTGATCAGTTTCAGGAATCCCTCCACCTCCCAGCGTTCGATCCCGTTGTGGAACTCCAACCATTCCAGGCCGTCGCGGGCAAAGAGATAGGCAATGTTGCCCTCGTGCATCCTGCCCTCGAGCACGGGTTCTCCCTCGTAGAGGAGGCGCCCCCTGTCGACCTGCAGCCTGAGCAGTTCATTGTGGGCAAGGTAGCGCAGGAGATCGGTGTGCACCCTGGTGGCGTGTCGGGCGGCAATGGCATGGTCGCCGGGATAGAGGGCATAGTTCCGTGCCGCCCCGGCAAGGGAGGTGGCAAAGGCACAGACAGCCTGGATGTCCTGGTTGGCAAGTGATGTTTTCATCCGGTCGGGCCTGCCGGGATCCCCGGCACAGGGAAGATGAAGGGCTGTACAGGTGCTGCCCGGTCCGGAAGAGATTCCGGCCGTCCTGGCACAACCCCATACTGTAAGGATACATAATGCGGCGATGCAGTGTCAAGGAACGGGGCAAAGAGATTGACTGTAACAGTCTGTCGCTGCAGGAATATCCAGGATCGACGCTGAACCGCGACATCTCTTGCTCAGGGATTTCGGTCCAGCCGGAATCCGGACACGGTCATGCTGCCGTTCCCGGACATGGGCAGGAGGCGGAAGATATTACGATCCGCTGCCGGATAGGGGCCGGGCAGGGGAATCCGGTGGGTCCGGGCCCTGCTGTCCGCCCTGATCCGGCCAAGGAGACGACCGTTGAACTCCACCCCGATCTCGCCTCCCGCGCTGCCCCTGTTGTGCATCGCCACGGTCACCACGGCCACCGGGCGCTTTTTCACCAGGGCCGAGGAAAAGGTGCGCTCCCACCGGCGCACGGTCTCGGGACGGTCCTGAAAGGCAAAGACCATGGTGTTACCGAACCGTCGCACCAGGGTCATGCCGGTGGGAACCCTGTCCGCCCAGGTCAGGGCCAGCCGTTGATGCTCGGGCCGGAAGAAGAGGTCGCCATGCACGATCAGGTAGCGCAGGGGGTAGATCCGGCGCAGATGGGTGATGGAGTCACCGGCGGGAAAACGGATCATGTCCCTGACCACTCGTCGTGTAAAGGGCGGGAAAAAGCCGCTCACGCCGGTGACCTCCTTCTTGTGATGCCGCAGGGACCAGAAGACATACCTGGAATCGATGCCCTCGTTGTTGGATGGCCATTCCAGGACCGCAAAGTCGCCTTTCTGGCCGGCCAGCCAGCGATAGACAGGCGGGGTCGCGTTCCAGTTGACGCGCTGGTAATGCAGGGGAAAGGAGGAGTACTCGAACAGGAGAACGATCGGCAGCAGCCAGAGCAGGGGCCGGAGGCGGCGGGGCAGCCTGTCGCGCAGGGTGGCCAGACCGAAGCCGGCCAGCATGGCAAGGAGCAGCACCGGCATGTAGCCAAGCCGGATGGAGAGCCGGATGGTATGCAGGGGGAGGAAGACCTTGTAGAGCCAGGCATAGATGCCGGTGCCCGCCGGCCTGCCCTGGATATGCATCACCGGTCCCAGGGTGAGAAGGGCAAAGAAGAGACTGAGCAGGCCAAGGAGCATGATCCATTCCCGCCGGGCCAGGGGGCGGTGGCCGGATCCGGCGGCCCGCACGGCCTGTCCGCGAACGGCCAGGGCAAGGGTACCGAGCAGGAGGATCGCCAGGGTCGCCTGGCCGATGGAGATGGAGAGGCCGGCGACCAGGGGAAGGGTTGCCTGTCTGCGGACCAGGAGCAGGGCGACCACGGCGCAGAGCAGGGTGATGGTGGCGCCGATGATCCGCTGTGGCAGGAGGATGCGGCGCGGGAGGTCGCCGGGGTTCCGCCACAGGGAGAGCAGGGCGAGACCTGCCAGGATGTAGACGGTGAAGCCGGGGAAAAAGCCCGGGTACCTGCCCGAGTCGGCCAGTTGATAGAAGTTGTGATCCCGCCCGGTATCGAAGAAGGAGTACCAGTCGGCACTGTAGCGGATAACATCCTTGAGGCTGCGTTCCAGGCCCAGTTCCCGGAAGACCTGGTAGTAGGGGGAGAGCACGGGCGCGAGCAGGAGCAGGAGAATGCTACCGCCGGCAAGCAGCTGGCACCAGGTCCGGACCTGCCATCCGGCAGGCCGCAGGAGCAGGAAGCCGGCGAAGAACAGGGCCAGCAGCATACCCAGGGGCACGCCGCCGTAGAAGATGGTGATCATCTGCAGCCAGAGCAGGATCACGGTGGCCGCGAGGTAACGGGGCGAGCGTTTCTCCAGGTAGAGGGCGAGCGAGACCAGGGCCAGGGGGATCGCGCACTGCATGTGGACGTTGAGATAGTTGTAATAGCCGGTCCGGAAGGGCGAGACGGCAAAGGCGATGCCGGCGATCCAGCCGGCGGTCCGGGAACCGGTGATCCTGCTGGTGGCGAACCAGGCCGCCCAGCCGCAGAGGGCCTGGAAAAGGAGCAGGGTGAGGTTGTGGACCAGGACCGGGTTGCCGCTTAAGGACAGGATCGGGGCCGCGGTCAGCAGGGCCGGGACCAGCAGGGGCTCGGAATAGGCAAAGGTGGCGCCGTAGGGGTAGAAGATATTGGCGTCAAAGAGCCCCCTTGGATCAGCCACCACATGGGAGGCGGCCCAGTTCAGTATCCAGGTGAAGAGATAGGGGTCATTGAGGCCGCGCAGCATGGATCCCGGATGCAGGATCAGCGGATAGGTGAAGATACAGACCAGGAGAAAGAAAATGCCATAGACGGTTCCCTGCCGGACAATGCGTATCGGCAGGGCAGCGGGACGGGACAGGGACATGGTTTGACCGAAAACGGATGACGGGAACTGTCCAGGAGACAAACAGGATTTTGCCGACAGCGGCCGCTGCTGGCGCCGATTTTTCAGGGACCGGGGATCCTGCCGGTTCCAAGGCCGGCCCGCCTGCGCAGCAACAGCAGCAGCACGGCGCCGGAGAGCAGGACCAGGGCGAGCGTCCGCTGCAGGAAGGGGTACTGGAGTATGGCGGCAAGGCCGACCAGCGGATAGAGACCGATCCGCGTCAGTGCCCGCAGGAGCCGGTGGCGGGCGATATAGTCAGCCAGGGGCGGAGAGTAGCGGTAATACAGCCTGACAAAGAGGGTGCCCGGGGAATTGCTCAGCAGGAAGCGATCCCGGAACCTGCGCAGGAGCACGACCTGCGGCTGGAGCAGGGAACCGTAGGCGGCCGTGGCAATGAAACAGCCTCCGCCGCCGCCACCGGAGCCCGAGGCGGCCGCACCGGCAGGCCCGGACTTGGTGGTGACCCCCGGAACCGGCACCTTGTTGTACCAGGCCCGGGCGATGGCCAGCATGCCGTCGTAGTTGGGATGGAGGCCGTCCCAGCTCCACGCGGACCAGCTGTCGGCCACCGCGCTGTACAGGTCGACCAGGGTGATGTTCTTGCTGCCGGCCAGGGCGATGATCTGCGGATTGATGGTGTCCCTGATAAGGGGCGTGTTGCCGTATTTCTCCTCCGGGGTCATGGTGGCCACCAGGGGCACCACACCCTTTGCCTTGCACTTGTCGATCATGATCCCCAGGTTCTGCACCAGGGTCTGGGGGCTGATGCCGGCGATGACATCGTTGGCCCCTTCCAGCAGGAGGAGGTAGCTGGCCGGCCGCCGGTTGAGAACCGACGAGATCCTGCTCACCCCGGCCGAGGTCCGTTCCCCGGGTACACCCTCGTTGTAGACATGAACGGCAATGCCGTTGTTGTCATACATCTGCTGCAGGACCATGGGATAGCCGCCGTGATCGCTGCCGGCCGGGTCGATGCTGCCATGGGTGATGGAGTCGCCGAAGGCGATGATATCCTCGGCGTGCGCGGGCCTGGCCGGCAGGAAAAGAAAGAGCAGGAGTAGGGCGGGAAGGACCCGGGCGGCGGAAGTGACTCGTGAACTCAGCATGGCATGGTTGTCTGCAGAGGGTTGATGGAATGCAACTCGGCAACCGGCACTGTTTTTATCGCAGCAGGAGTAGGAGCGGACCGTTGAGACCGGGGCGCGGCGGCATCACCGCGTACCAGGTGTTGGATATGCGCACGTCCCCGGCATAGGTGGGATGCAGTCCCTCGCAGGTCAGGTTCTGCCAGTCCTTGTCCGTTGCATTGCACTGGTCGGCCAGGGTGACGTTCTCCTCGCTGGCAAGGGCACGGATGGCGTTGTTGTAGACGCCGATAATGCCGGTGTTGCAGTCACTCATGTTGTACTTGTAGTCCGGGGTGATGGTGGCGAGGACAGGGATCACGCCGGCGGCCCTGCTTTTTTCGATCATGAAACGCAGGTTGTCCCGGGTCGCGGTCCAGGAGACGCCGTGGATGGCGTCGTTGGCCCCCTCCATGATCAGGATGATCCGCGCCCGCCGGCCGTTGTACTGGGTCTGCGGCGGACAGTGGTTGTTGTGGGAATAGTCGGGATTGTCGGCAAGGAAGATATCGATGCGGCCGACGCCGCCGGAGGTCAGCTCACCGCCCAGGCCGCCGTTGATGATGTCCACCGGCCGCCCGGCCGCGTCCATCATGGAGTCGAGCACCTCGAAGTAGCCGTGGCAGACACCGCGGCAGAGTCCCTCGGTGATACTGTCGCCAAAGGCGGTGATGAGTTCGGCCGCCCCGGCCGGCAGAGCGGAAAGGAACAGCGCCAGGAGGAGGATGGCAAGAGCGCATCGGCGGGAGAGTGATCGGTCCATTGGTATCACGCTGGAGATGGGTGGTCGCGGCAGTGGCGAAACCCTAACGGGCCAGGAGGGCCGGTTCGCCCACCGGCCTGATATCTTCGGGAAGCCGCGCCTTGAGTTTCTTTCGCTCTAGCAGCATCTTTTTCCGCACCTGGAGGCGGGCGGGAGATTCCGCCTTTACGGCAGACCATCCTTTGCCGGTCCAGGTGCTGGTCACGTAGATGTACTTGTCGCCGTCATACCGCTGCCAGGTCACGGTCAGCCTGCCATGGTCCATGGCAATGACCGGCAGGATGTCCGGCACGTTGTTGGCCGGGTGGATGCGGACCGGCTTCTGCCAGGTCCTCCCGTTCCAGCGGCTGACATATATGTCGTCGTTCCTGCCGTTGTAGCCTGCCCAGGCGATCCAGGGCCTGTCACCGGGGCCGATGGTGATGGAGGGCGCGATGCTCGACTCCAGCCCGGTCTCGATCTCCCGGGGAAAGGTCCACTGGCCCTTTTTCCTCCTGGAATAGAACAGCCTGTTGTGCTGCCCGTTGAGACCGGTCCAGACCAGCCATTCCTCTCCCCGGCCGGTAACGGCCAGGCTGGGATGCATGTTGTTGTACTGGTCATTGGTGATCTGCACCGTTTCTCCCCACCGGGAATCGCGCCGGGTCTTGAAGTAGATCTCGAATCGCTGGCCGTCAAACTCGGACCATGCGAGATCCATGCTGCTGTTTCCTGCTGTCGCCGCCGCGGCGGCGCATGGCAGGAGAAGGCAGGCCAGCAGCATAGCCGTCAGCAGGATGGAGCCGGAAGGGCGCTTGTTGAAGTGTTTCATGCCGTCATCCCCACCTGTGAAAAGAGTGGATAAAATATCGGAACAGGACTACTATAAAAGAATTGATCCTGGTTTCATTACTGGATCCCGGGCTGTTCGTCAAGGAGTTGCTGAAATCGCATCCGCCGACCCGCCGCCTGGCAAGGCGGTGCCCCTGCCCCAGCGCCTTTGTTGATGCCGCGCCCAGGGGCTGTTTTCGTGGTACCTGATTCCCGGTTTGCGGTCAAGAAGAAAACAGGATTCAATATTATTGGAATCGCCCGGGCCGGCTCCCTGGACCGGAACCGGTGCCCTCCCTACTTACCGGCATGCTCAGACCCCGTTTCTGCACATACCAGGCTGCCGGGCAGGTCGCCCGTGGCGATCTGCGGCGGCCTGTTGCCATGGCCCTGCTCATCACCCTGGTGGTCCTGTACGGGGTCATGTGCCTCTACGGCTCCTGGAGGGGATTCACGGGGGACTTTGACACCGGCACCGTGGAGCTGATGGCCGTCAATATCGCCAGGGGCGAGGATTTCCCCCTCTTCTGGTACGGCCTGCACTATGCCGGCGCCCTGGAGGCCTACGTGGCCGCGGCCATGATCAGGCTGTTCGGTTTCTCCGAGCTGGCCCTGACCCTTTCGCCCATCCTCTTCTCGCTGCTCTGGCTCGTTGGCACCTACCTCCTCTTCTCCGAGATCCTTGACCGCCGTGGTGGCCTGGTGGCCACCCTGGCAGCGGTCTTTTCAGGTTATTACGCCTGGTACTACAGCTTTGCCCTCAGTGGCGGCTACAGCGTCATCCTGGCCCTGGGAACCCTGGTTCTCTGGCTGGGGGCCCGTGTCTGCCGGGAAAACCCGGACCGCGCCCGGCTTCTGCCGCAGGTGCTCGCCATCGGCCTGCTTGCCGCCCTGGCCATCTGGGTGCACTTCTTTATTCTGCCCTACCTGCTGGTCACCGCGATCTGTCTGCTGGCCCACTGGGTGCGCCGCCGGTTCGACATCGTCATCCTCGCCTTCTACCTGTTCGGTGCCCTGCTGGCCGCCTGTGGCCTGATTCCCTTTCTCGTCGTCAACAACGGCCGCCTGGGGGGCAGCAGTATCTCCAGTTTCGTTCCCAGCCTCCCCCACCTGCAGCGCAGCCTGGACATCCTCGTCCACCGCGATCTCGGCGCCTATCTTGCCTGGAGGGGAGACCTGGCCCCCGATCCCGCCTGGGCCCACGGCCTCTGCCTGGTGCTGTGTCTTTTTCTTGCCGGCTGCGCCCTGCTCTATGTGATTCGTCGCCGCCATCGCCACCTGCTCCTCCTCCTGGTTCCCCTGCTCTACCTTGCCTTTTTCCTGGCCCTGTTTCTGCCCCACCGCATGGCGGTCATCCCCACGCCCAGGTACCTGTTCGGGCCCTGGGCCATGATGGTCTCCACCATGTGGGCCTACTCCTTCAAGCTGCTGGCCGGGGCCGGTCCTGCCAGGCGTCCTGCCAGGGTCCTCTTCCTCGTCCTCCTGCTCTTCTGGGCCGGGTACAACGGTCTGGGTGATTATTTCTTTGTTCGCTCCATGGCCCGGGTCAGGCAGGAGCGGATGCAGCAGGCCGGAGCGATCCTGGGCATGGTCCGGGCGGCCGGTCTGAAGGCCGTCTTCCTGCTGGGCAACGAGAAGTACGGTTACGGGGGACAGAAACTCAGCGCTCTTACCGGCAACCGGATCAGGTTCGTGTCTGCCGGCAGGGAGCGCTATCAGAAGAATGCCCAGGCCGCGGAAGGCGAACCGGCCTACGGCCTCATGTGCAGGGCCGCGGACCGGGACAGGGTGACGGCCGCCCTGGCCCCCCTGCGCGTTGCCTATAGCCTCGAGACCGCTGGTGGATCGACCCTGTTCCACGGATTCCGCATCCTGGGCGGTCCGGTCCGGGCCATGGGGCCCGGGGGAATCACCCTCCGGATCCAGGGTAATGCGACGGGCAAGTCCGCCAATCTCCTGGACGGCAGCATGTCCACCGCTGTAACGTGGAAGGGCGGGGCCTCTCCCCGCTCCGTGCTCATCGACCTCGGTGGCGAGCGCATGCTGAGCGGTTTCTGGCTCTTTGCACCGCAAGGACAGGCAGAGGGCACCATGCAGGGACTGCCTGTCAGCTACCAGGTGAGTGCCGCCGGCGCGGACAGGGTCTACAGGCCGGTCCTCTCCTTTGCCTCCCGCGTCAACCAGGCCTATGTCCAGGGCAACCGCGTCTGGGTATCGGGCTATTTCGGCCGGGCCGAGTGCCGTTTCCGTCCCCTTTTGGCCCGCTACCTGCGGATCGCGCTGACCGGTAACCGGGAGGTGCGCCTGAGCGGGATCGTCCTTTTTGAGGCTGCAGGGCCGCGGCCGGGTGCGGACCTGCAGGCGGAGCGGGTTGTGGCCCTGCTCAGGCGGGAGCAGGCACGCTTCACATTTGCCGATCGCTGGCTCAGCGCGGCCATTATCCGGGCCCTGGGGGCCCGCAACGGACGCCTTCCTGCCCTGCCGCGGTTCAATCCCCGCGCCGATAACCAGGACTACAGCCGCCTGGTGGTGCCGGCGCCGGGCCTGGTCCTGGCCCCGGCCAGGAAGGTGGCCGATACCTGTGAGCGCCGGCTCCGGGCGGTCTATGGCCGCCACGCCATCCGTCGCCGCGTGGACCTGGCCGGCTATAGCCTTTTTTTCCTGGACAGGGCGAAGCGAAAGCCGGGGCAGGGATTTCTCTACTGGAACGGTCATCTGCTCGTGCGCCTGCAGGATTTTCACGACCTGGCCACCATTGATCTTCACCGCTCCGGCCTGCCGTTCCTCGATCCCGGCCAGGACGGAACCTCGGGGTTTTATCATGACGGCTGGACCAATGGCCGGGGCATCTTCCGGGATCTCCACCTCCGCCTGGCCGGGGACAGGCACACCCTGGTCCTGGTCACCGGCGGCAACAGTCCGCATGGCGGTGATCCCCGGGCCCTGGGCCTGCGGGTGCTGGCAAATGGCCGCCGGCTGCGGCTTCTGCGGCGGCAGGGGGCAAGCTACCTGTTTGCCCTGCCGCCGAAGCTGGACCGGCTACGGGAGGTGCAGGTCCTGAGCAGGACCTTTGTCCCGGCCACCAGGGACCGGCGGACCCTGGGCATGGACGTGGTCAGGATCCTCTTCCCCTGATCCCGGGACCGACGTGAATTTAGCTGTTTCATATTTTTTCAGAGTTTTGTAAAACCTAAATCCTGCAATTGGCAATTTTGCCGGAGATGCGAGGCATCAAGGGCGCAGACGTATACGAATACTTCAAGCCCTTGATAACGAAGCAGATTCGGTAAAATTGCCAATCCCGAAGGGCGAGAAAATGAAGAAAAAAAATCCTTCACCCGATTAGTGAGTCGAAAAAAACGATCACGTTCGTATAGTCCGCTGATACGGCAAAAGAAAATTTTTTTCTTCATTTTCGAAGTGCAGGATTTAGGTAAAAGGTTGCTCACCTCCTTACCTGTGATGCAACACCAGGCCGCCGCTGTGCCGCTGGCCCGAAGATCGAGATTATGCTGAAGAAAATTCGTCCCTACATCCAGATCGCCCGCTTTGACCACTGGTTCAAGAACGTCTTCATGCTGCCGGGCGTGGTGGTCGCCCTCTATGCCCGCTCCGACCTGCTGTCCGTGACGACGCTGTGGCATGTCCTGGTCGCCCTCCTGGCCACGGGCATGGTGGCCTCGAGCAACTACGTGCTCAACGAGCTGCTCGACGCCCGCTTCGACGCCCTGCACCCGGTCAAGAAGCACCGGCCCATTCCCTCGGGCCTGGTGAACAAGCCCCTCGCCTTTGTCCAGTGGATCGTGTTCGGACTGATCGGCCTCTCCATCGCCTTCACCCTGGGAACCGAGTTCTTTATCGTGGCCCTGGCGCTTTGGATCATGGGGTGCGTGTACAATATCCCGCCCATCCGGTCCAAGGACAAGCCCTACTTCGACGTGCTCAGTGAATCGGTCAACAACCCGCTCCGGCTGCTGCTGGGCTGGTACGCCACCGGCATCACCGTTCTGCCGCCGGTCTCCCTGGTGCTGGCCTACTGGATGGTGGGCGCTTTTTTCATGGCCGTGAAGCGATTCGCCGAGTACCGGCGCATCAACGATCCCGCGGTCTCGGCCGGCTACCGCCAGTCCTTTGCCCACTACAACGAGGAACGCCTCCTGACCAGCATCATCTACTACGCCGTGGCCTTTGGCCTGTTTTTCGGCATCTTTCTCATCCGCTACCGCATGGAGCTGATCCTCTCCATTCCCCTGATCGCCGGCTTCATTGCCTGGTACATCCACCTGGGCTTCATGGAGAACAGTCCGACCCAGTACCCGGAGCATCTCTACCGGCAGCGGGGTTTTCTGCTCTACTGCATCCTCTGCGGCACGGTCCTGCTGGCCCTGCTCTTCATTCCCGTGCCCATGCTGCACGAGCTGTTCCACCCCACCATCACGGCCTCCTACTGAAGTCCATGGACCTGGCGCTCTTTGACTTTGACGGCACCATCAGCGATCGTGACAGTTTCCTTCTTTTTGTCCGCAGTGCGGTGGGGCCGGGCCGTTTCGCCGCCGGTATGACCCTGCTCTCGCCCCGGATCATTGGATTTCTGCTCGGCCGCTATCCCAACCAGGCCCTGAAAGAGGACGTGCTGACCCGTTTTTTCCGCCACTGGCCCCTGCAGAGATTCCAGGCGCTTGCCGAAGAGTTCTGCCGCGAGCGCGTTCCGGCCATCATCAGGCCCGGCGCCGGGGAGCGGATCCACTGGCACCGCCGGCGGGGCGACCGGATCGCGGTCGTGTCTGCCACCCCGGAGCCGATACTGGCGCCCTGGTGCCGGCAGAACGGCCTCGACCTGCTGGCCACCCGGCTGGAGGTGGCCGACGGGCTACTGACCGGACGGATCAGGGGCCGGAACTGCCGCGGCCGGGAAAAGGTGGAGCGGATCATGGCCTGCTACCGCCTGGGGGAATTCGACCAGATCCATGCCTACGGTGATACCGAGGGCGACCGGCCCATGCTGGCCATGGCGCACCAGCCAAGTTTCCGGCCCTTTCGCTGAGCCGGAGCCGCGACGAGGGCGACGTTCTTTTGGCCGGCAATGGTCGGGCCGGGGAGTCCCTGGGAATGATAATGAGAAAGAAGGTGGTCAAGACGATTGTTCTGCTGTTGGCGTGGACCCTTCTCGCCGGCTGTGGTGATGGCCGGGAAGGGGCCGGCAATGGCCAGGGGCCCCTGGCGAAGCTCCGTTTCCGGCTGGTCTGGATCCAGGACGCGGGCGATAACCGGGATGTCTTCTGCCAGGGGCAGCGGCTGCGTCTCATGGCCCTGGATTCCCGCCGACCGGGCAGGGAACGGCAGCTCGTGCCCGGGATCGGCAATTTCGGCAAGCCGCTGCTCAGCAGTGACGGCAAAAGGGTTGTCTACTCGTCGCGCGATGGCAAGGGCCGCTCCGCGATCTGGCAGGTGAACTGGGACGGCGGTGGCCGGCGGCGGATCGCCGACGGCCGGGCCCTTGCCCTCTGGTTGGATCCTGCCTCGGGCCTCGAGTGGCTCTACTTTCAGAAGAATCCGCCTCCGGGCCGGTCCGCGGACAGGGGCGTTCTCTTTCGCCTGCCCCTGGATGGCGGGGCTGGGGAGGAGCGGGTCTGGCCGGGGAATATCCCTCTCAGCCAGGACAGCCTGCAGCTCTCCGCGGACGGCAGCCGGGCCGCTGGCCTGTTCCCCTGGCCCAGGGCCGGGGTGATCGGCATGGCCGACGGCCGGATCAGGATCTACGACCGGGGCTGCTGGACCGCGCTTGCCCCGGACAACAGCTATGTCTTCTGGGTCTTCCAGGCCAATCACCGGCGGCTGAGCATGGTGGATACCGCCAGCGGCCGCCGCTGGCAGGTGGATATCAGCGGCGCGCCCCTGGTCGGGGGGCACGAGGTCTACCATCCCCGCTGGTCCAACAACCGCCGCTACCTCGCGGTCTCAGGCCCCTACACCGTCATGCACGGCGGCAACGCCATCCGCGGCGGCGGTGCGGGCATCGAGATCCTGGTCGGCCGTTTCAACAGTGCGTTGACCGGTGTCGAGGCGTGGCGGCAGGTGACCCGTAACCAGCGGGCCGACTTTTTCCCCGATCTGTGGATCGAGCCCCGGCCGCTCTTGGCCCGGTAGGAGCGCAGGTTGACCGATGAAGGTGTCACAAGCGTTTCAGAGCACGCGGCTGCCGGAATACCTGCTGATCTTTTCGTTGCTGGCAGCGCTTATCCTCCTCGCCCTCTGGCCCTGGCCACTCCATTTCCGGACCGGCTTCCCGGACCATTTCGACCCCCCCTTCCATGCCTGGAAGCTCCAGGTGGGGGCGGACAAGATCCTGCGCCAGCACCGCCTGGTCCCGGATACCCAGACCAATGTCTACTACCCCTATGGCAACGAGTTCTATTTCGACGCCCTGCTCTGGCCCCAGGCCATGCTGGCGGCCCTGCTCGCCCTTGCCGGTTGCGGTCCGATCCTGACCTACAACCTGGTTTTTCTCTTTTTCTGGGCCCTGTCCGGTCTCTGCATGTACCTGCTGCTGCGCGAGCTGAGCCTGCGCCGCCTGCCCTCCCTGTTCGGCGCCGCAGCCATGTGCCTGATCCCCTACCGGGTCAGTTACTACGTGGAGTTCAACATGCAGATGTGTTTCGGCCTGCCCCTGTTTCTCTACTTCTGGGTCCGCTATGCCAGGCGGCCCGGGGTGGTGAACGCCATTGGCCTTGGCCTGGCCTTCTGGCTGCAGGCGGTGAGCGAGCTCTACCAGGCCGTCATCCTGGCACTCTCCTTCCCGTTGCTGGTCCTGCCCTTTATCGGGGAAATATTTCGCAGGTACGCCAGGACGTTGCGCCTCTACCTCTCCGTGGCCACCGGCCTGGTCACCGTGGTTCCCCTCTGCTTGCTCTACCTGGGCCCCTATTTCACCCTGTTCCACGGCGGCTACGGCCGCAGTGCCAGCGAGATGACAAAACATTCGCTGGAGCCGCTCGCCTACCTGGGCAGGTACCTGCTGGGCCTGGTCCTGCCCGCCGGCATGGTCGGCAGGGTAAAATTCGACGAGATGAGCGTTTTTCCCTCCCTGACCCTGCTGGTCCTGGTGGCCGGCTACGGTATTGCGGCGCGCCACCTGCCCGGGCGTCCGCAGGCGGACCGGGAGCCGGCGCCGGTGACCATGCTGCGCTGGCTGCGCCTGGCCGCCCTGGCCGGGTTCGCCGTCCTGGTGCTCTCTCTTGGCCACGCACATGGTGCTTCTTCCGGCCTGCTGCTGACCTGGTTCGGTAATGGAACCCTGGTCCTGGCCCTGGCCGCCACCCTGCTGCTCGCCGTGCTTGCCGTGCCCGGGCAGCCCGCGGCCCGTTTCTGCCGCGGCCTTGCCGCCGCGGCCCTGCTCTGTTTCATCCTCAGCCTGGGGCCGTCCCTGCTCGTGCTTTCGGGTGGCGCCGCCAGGGCTGACAACCTGGTCTTTTCCCTGGTCGGCACCTTTTTTCCCCTGAGCGGTTTCCGGGTCATGTCCAGGTTCAGCATCATTGTCATGATCTTTCTGGTCGTGGCCGGGGCCTGTTTTCTCGACAGGCTGTCAGACCGCCGGCCGTCCCTGCGCTGGCTGACCCTGCCCGTGCTCCTTGCCCTGCTTGCGGAGGCCCATGCCATCCCCCATCCCTATCGCCGCTTCACCCTGCCCATATCCCGTTCCACCCTAGACGCCATCCGCAGCCGGCATGGAACCTTCACCGTCCTTCCCCTGGGTGACCGTAACCATGACTCGCGCTACATGCTGGCCATCGGCGGTACCCGCAC
>WFUT01000061.1 GCA_015484845.1 Desulfobulbaceae bacterium | reverse complement strand
GCCGCCACAGGCAACGGATCAGGGATTCCAGGAAGTTGACTGACGAAGATCTGTGCTCTTTTCATCCAGCTCCCATCGCTGATCGCCCCGCCCCGCAGGGGCGACCCGGACTGACAGCGATCACCGCTCCCTCTCGCCGCAAGACCTTTTCCAGCGGGAAGGGCTCTCCCGGCTCATCTGCGCATGGCAGACTGGCCGCAACCGCTGTCGGACAAGGAGACAGGCCTTGCAACCGGCCCAACCTGGCCGGCGACAGGCTGTCCTCCTGTCGTGCCGAAGAAAAACACTGAAAAATCACCACCATTTACCAGAAACGGATCAACCGACGCCGGAACAGGTTGATGATATGTTTTATTATCACAACCTTACCATTATTGGCACCAGGCTGCCACCTATTCCTCGCCAGGCTGTGACTTTTCCAGCCCTGATGCGCTCTCGGGCCAGGGAATCCAGTATCTTGTTGCACCGAGCCGACATCCTGCAAAAAAAATTGATCTCCCGCCCGCCGATCGTCGAGTTTATCCGCTCCTCGGCAAATACAACATACCACATTTCCCGGATTCCGAAAGAAAAAATACCACACCGTGGCAAGCGATGATAACGATCGGGGATATTGGCAAAAACAGGCCAGCCTCCGGCACATCACTTTTCCAGAAATATGGACTTTTCCGAAAACCAGGAATAATCCCTTCTCTGGCAGTTGTTCCCTGCCCGGTTCCCTCCTGGAAAATACCCGGTCTTTCGGTGAGATTGATTACAAAACAGGAAACAACGACATGGAACGGCACTTGCATCCGGAAAGGAAACCTTTACCTGGAGAGATATCATGACAAGATACCGCCTGCTCTTCATCGGCCTCATCCTGGCCTGCTGGAGCGCCACCGCCATGGCCACGCCGATCGAGCTGATCGAAAACGGAGATTTTGAACAGGGATGGCAGGGATGGCACAGCTACGGTGATGTCCATGTCGTGCCCGCGGGCCCCGTTGCCAACAGCCTGGGCATGGAAGGCAACTATGCCCTGTTCGGAGCCTTCAGCAGCCAGGGCATTGCCTCACTCTGGCAGACCTTTTCCATCCAGGGGATCGACCAGCTCACGGTCTCCTTTGACTGGACCTTCCCTTACATTGACCTCTCGGCCAACAGGGATGACACCTTTCTCTCCTTTATCCGGCAGGATGGGACGCCGGTTATGAAGATCAGCCTCATGGACCTGCAGTCCGACGGGATCGATTTGAGCAACCACGGCACCTACCAACAGACCATTGATGTCTCGACCTACACCACGGACGACGCGATACTTGCCTTTCAGCTCTGGCAAGATTGCGGCTGGACCGGATCCATGGGCGGGATCGACAACGTCTCTGTCAAGGGCGTGGCGCCGGTACCGGAGCCAGCCACCATGCTGCTGTTCGGAACCGGCCTTGCCGGCATGGTCGGCTGGCGTAGAAGACAGCAGAAGAGGTCCGGCCGGGACGAATAAACTGTCAGACACCGCCCTCGCGGCGGCCCCGGCCATCCCCACAGGAGGGCGGCTGCTCAGTGCCCCCGGAAACGGGGCGTCTTCCTGGCCAGGAAGGCGGCGGTTCCCGTGCGGAAATCATCGCTTGCCGCGGCCAGGCCGAAACAGTCGGCGCCAAGGCGGACTGCCTCCTCCAGCGGGAGTTCCCGGCCCCGCCGGATCGCCTCCCAGGTAAGCCGGACCGCCACGGGTGCGTTGGCAAGGATCTTCCTGGCCAGGCGCTCGCCGGCGTTTTCCAGTTCGTCGCGCGCAACGACGCGGTTCACCAGGCCGATCCTCTGCGCCTCCGCCGCATCAATGACCTCGCCGGTCAGCAGCATCTCCGTTGCCCGGCCCCTGCCGATCAGCCGCGGCAGCCTGGAGGTGCCGCCCCAGCCGGCAACGGCCCCGATCCGGACCTCGGGGTGGCCCAGTCGGGCCCCGTGAACCGCGATCCGCAGCATACAGGCCTCGGCAAGCTCGAGCCCGCCCCCCAGGGCAAACCCGTTGATCAGGGCGATGGAGGGCTTGCCCAGCTCCTCGACCTGGCGGGTAACGGCAAGGGCGAGCATGGCCAGCTCCCGCACCTCCAGGGGTGATGCCGTGTTGAGATAGCTGATATCGGCACCGGCTGAAAAGGCGCGATCCCCTGCCCCGGTGATACAAACCGCCCTGGCAGCCGGATCCTCCCTGATCGAAGCAAGTTCCTCCCGCAAGGCCAGCAGCAGTTCCCTGTTCAGGGCATTGCGCACCGCTGGCCGATTCAACACCAGGCAGACCAGCTCACCACGGCGCCTGGTGAGCAGTACCGGCTCTTTCCCCCTGTCCATCGCTTCCCTCCTCTGCAACCGGTTCCCTTCCTGCAAGGTATCGTCAAATGGCACCTAAATCCTGCCCTTCAAAAATGAAGAAAAAAATTTCTTTTGCCGTACCAGCAAATTATACGAACGTGTTCGTTTTTTTCGACTCACTGGTCCTGTGAAGGATTTTTTTCAATTTTCTCGCCCGCAGGCATTGGCAATTTTACCGAATCTACTTCGTTATCAAGGACTTGAAGTATTCGTATACGTCTACCACCTTGAGGCCACTCATCTCCGGCAAAATTGCCAATTGCACGATTTAAGGTGGCAAATAAAAAAGGCGGCATTGCCATGCCGCCTTCAACGTACCAGGTGTGCCTGTTGCCGTCACATGATGGTCTGGACCGCTGTGCCGGCAAAGGCGATGATCTTGGAGGGAAAGGCGCCCATGAGCAGGATGATCAGGACGAGGATCACGCCGGTGAACCGGGTCAGGCCGTTGATCTCCACGGCCGGCCGGTCGCCGGGATCGGCGGTGTAGGCGGCCTTGATCACCATCAGGTAGTAGTAGATGGCGATACCGGCGTTGACGGCGGCCAGGCTGACCAGGATGATGTGCCCCTCGCGCAGGGCGCCGGCCAGGAACATGAACTCACCCATGAACCCCACCATGGGCGGGATGCCGGCCAGGGCGAAGAGCCCCACGGCAAGGACAAAGGCCAGCATGGGCTGCCGCCGGTGCAGTCCGTTGAGGTCGGTGATCTCCAGGTTCTCGCCCCCTGCCGAGACATTACTCAGGACCATGTAGCAAGCGATGTTCATGAACACGTAACCGGCGATATAGTACATAACCGTGGCATAACCGCTCACCTTGAGGGTCAACAGGCCAAGGAGGATGAAGCCGGCATGGGCGATGCCCGAGTAACCGAGCAGCCGCTTGACATCGGTCTGCACCAGGGCGCAGAGATTGCCGTAGAACATGGAACAGATGGCCAGGACCATGAGCAGGTCGACAAGGAGGCTGGTATGGCCGGGCAGGAGGATGACGAACCGGATGAGCAGGGCCACGGCCCCCAGCTTGGGCACGGTGGCGACAAAACCGGTGGTCTCGTTGGAGGCGCCCTGGTAGATATCAGGCACCCAGAAGTGCATGGGAAAGATGGCCAGCTTGTAGAAGAAGCCGGTCAGGACCATGACCACGGCAAAAAAGGCGGCCGGCTCGCTGGCGACCTTCTGCAGGCCGGGCACGATATCCTTGATATAGGTGGTGCCGGTGAGACCGAAGATGTAGCTCATGCCGTAGAGCATGCAGCCGGTGGCAAAGACGCCAAAAAGGATGTACTTGATGCCCGCCTCCATCTGCATGCGCAACCCCTTTTGGTCGCTGCGCATGGGAACCATCAGGTAGAGGGAGAAGGAGGACAGCTCCAGGGAGACAAAGAGGGTAATCAGTTCCACCGAGCTGACCAGCGACATCAACCCCAGGCAGCTGAGAAAGAGAAACATGTAGTACTCAGGCCGGATTTCCTGCTCGATGTCCCTGAGGTTCTGTCCGGCAATGAGGACAAAGACCAGGCCGAGGCTGATCACCAGCTTGAAGAACTGGCTGAAGAGGTCCACCTGGTAGGCCCCCATGAAGACCACCTGGTGGGCCCCCAGGCTGATCAGCGAGCAGATGAAGGTGACAATACCGAAGCTCACCGCGGTGTTTCTGATCTGGACACTGTCCAGCTGCCTGCTGAGGCTGAGGGCGAAAAAGGCCACGGCAGCGGACAGAAGCGATAATTCAGGTAGAATAGCCATTTGGTATTCCTTTCCTTAGATTTGCCGGCAAATCCGGTTAAACTGATCGAGCGTTCGCTCCGATTATCATGCGTTGTCGTCTGGCACCCTACTGCAGGATAAGGGCCGCCACACTGGCGTGCTGCTGCCACTCGCCCAGCTGCTGGAGCAGGTTGACCACCGAGGTATGCATCATATCGATGAAGGGCTGCGGCCCGAGCCCTATCCAGAAAACAAAGAAGAGAAACGGGGCAAGGGTGATGATCTCGCGGAATCCAAGGTCGTTGAGATAGGACTGGTCCGGGTTGTCGGTACCGCCCCAGATGATCTTCTGCAGCATGCGCAGCATGTAGGCCGCGGCAAGCACGGTGCCGGGAATCGCGGCCAGGGCCAGGGGCTTGCTGACCGTGAAGGTCCCGGCCAGGACCAGGAACTCGCCGATGAACGAGTTGGTGCCCGGGAATCCGAACGACGAGAGCGAGAAAAAGGCAAGGAAGGTGACGTACCAGGGCATGTACTTGCCAACCCCGGTGGCCAGGCGCAGCTCGCGGCTGTGGGTCCGCTCGTAGATCATACCCACGCAGAGGAACAGGGCGCCGGTGGTGACGCCATGGTTGATCATCTGCATGATGGCGCCCTCGATGCCGCGGGAGTTGAGGATAAAGATCCCCAGGGTGACAAACCCCATGTGCCCCACACTGGAATAGGCAACCAGTTTCTTCATGTCGTGCTGGGCCAGCGCCGTGAAGCCGCCGTACATGATGCCGGCGATGGAGAGCCAGAGGATGTAGGGGGCCAGGGTGAAGGTCGCCTCCGGGGTGATGGGCAGGCAGAAGCGCAGCATGCCGTAGGTCCCCATCTTCAGCAGCACCGAGGCCAGGATGACCGAACCGGCGGTGGGCGCCTCGACATGGGCGGCCGGCAGCCAGGTATGGAAGGGGAACATGGGCACCTTGATGGCAAAGGCCAGGAAGAAGGCCAGGAACACCAGCATCTGGAAGGTGGTGGAGTAGTTCTTCCACATCATGTCCGGGATAAAAAAGCTGCCGTTCTTCAGGTAGAGGGCGATGATGGCCACCAGCAGGAAGACGGAGCCGGCCATGGTGTAGATGAAGAACTTGACCGAGGCGTACTCCTTGCGCGGTCCGCCCCAGACAGCGATCAGCAGGTACATGGGAATGAGCATGAACTCCCAGAAGACCCAGAAGAGCATGAAGTCCAGGGCCACGAACAGGCCGACCATGGAGACCTGCATGATGAGCAGGCAGATCATGAACTGGGTGACCCGGGTCTTGATGTAGCGCCAGGAGGCCAGGACGCAGAAGGGCATGATCAGGGTGGAGAGCAGCACCAGCAGGATGGAGATACCGTCCACGCCCAGTATGTAGTTGATGTGCCACTGCGGGATCCAGCGGTGCATCTCGGCGAACTGGAACTTGACCGTGGTGGTGTCAAAGCCGGTGATCAGGGGCAGGGAGGCGATGGCCTCCACGGTCGTGATGCACAGCGTCCACCAGCGGGCAAACCTCTCGCCGGAGAAGAAGAACAGCACCACCGCCCCGGCAAGCGGGAAGAAAATCAGGAAACTGAGCAGGGGAAACCCCTCTTTAAGTATCAGGCAGTCCATTCCCGTTAATCCTTTCAGTTAAGAGAGTTGGTAGAGAACATATGCTATCATCAGGACCGCGGCAAACGAGGCGGCATAGTAGATCGTGTACTGGATCTGGCCGCTCTGCAGCACCCGCAGCCTGCCGCCGATGCCGCGCACGCAGCGGGCAAAGCCATCGACCACGCCGTCGATCCCGTGCCAGTCAAACCAGCTCATGAAGAACGCGGTCACCATCAGCAGGCGCAGGGCCACAACCCGGTAGGCCTCGCCCCAGGCGGTATCGAACCACTGGAGGGGATTCTTGTCGATCCAGTAGAAGAGGCGGCCGCCCATGCGGTAGAACCAGTCCATGTCGAGACAGATCTTGTCCACCGGCACCAGGTACTTCTTGAGCAGGAAGAAGGCCAGGGCGGCAAAGCCCATCATCTGCAGGGTCTCGGCCAGATGATAGATGGTGTAGGGGTTGTACTCCACCGGATAGGGCAGCAGGGAGTAGAGATAGCCGGGAAAGGTGCCCACCAGGATGCAGAGGGTGGCGCCGGCGGCCATGGCCAGCATCATGTTCCAGGTCGGATCGTCGGCCTTCTGCCAGGTCTCCTCGCTGCAGTTGTTCTTGCCGAAGAAGAGGAAGTAGGGCAGCTTGAGACCGTTGTACATGAAGGTACCGGTGGCGCCGAACATCAGCAGCCAGGCGGCCCAGTTGAGATGGGACTCGAAGCCGGCGGTGATGATCATGGACTTGGACACATAGGCGGCAAAGAGCGGCGCCGCGGAGATGGACAGGCAGCCGATCATGGTGAAGACAAAGGTGGCCGGCATCTTCTTGTACAGTCCGCCCAGCTCGGTGAACTTGGTCTTGCCGGTCATGTAGAGCACAGAGCCGGTGCCCATGAAGAGCAGGCTCTTGTAGAGGATGTGGACCACGGCATGGGCCGTGGCGCCGTTGATGGCCATCTGGGTGCCGATGCCGACCCCGGCCACCATGTAGCCAACCTGGGAGACGATGGACCAGGCCAAGAGCTTGCGGATATCGTTCTCCATGACCGCGTAGATCACGCCGTACAGGGCCATGACCACGCCGAGCAGGACCAGGATATCCATGCCGGCACAGGCCCGGGCCAGGGCGTAGACCGCGGTCTTGGTGGTGAAGGCGCACATGAAGACCGCACCGTTGAACGAGGCCTCGGAATAGGCGTCGGGCAGCCAGGAGTGCATGGGCACCACGGCGGCATTGAGGCCGAGGCCGATCATCATCAACCAGGTATAGAGCTCGGGATGATGCACGTCGAGGAGGGTGAAGGAGAGATCACCCGTGGCCTGGTAGCGGAGCATGATGCCAAACAGCAGGATGACACCGCCCACGGTATGGACCAGGAGGTAGCGGTACCCGCAGGCGAGCGACTGCTTGCGCCGCCTGAACCAGATCAGGAAGACCGAGGCAAAGGCCATCATCTCCCAGAAGAAGAACAGGGTCAGGCAGTCGCCGCAGTAGATGGTGCCCAGCGAGCCGGCAACGTAGAACCAGGCCGCCATGTGCTCGGCGGCGTTGTCCACGTGCAGCCCGTACAGGGTGCCGATCACGGCCATGAGCGCCATGATGAAGGCAAAGACCGACGAGAGCCTGTCGACCCGGCCAAAGACGATCTGCCAGTCCATGAAGTGATAGACGCCGTAGATGCCGGGACTGGCGCTGTTGACGAGAACCGCGGCCAGGCTGAGCAGCGGTACCAGGAAGAGGTACGGCTTCCTGATCGGTCCCCTGACAAAGGGCAGGATCAGCGCGCCGATCATCATGATGAGCGCCGGATGGGTGAAACTGCTAGTCATTCTTTTTTCCTCGTAGCTCTACATTCATGGTCTGAGACACGTTCCGGGAGAAGGCTCACTCCTCCTCGTCAACCTGCAGTATGGGCCGATCGTAGTAATCCTCGTCGACCATGATGCCGGAACGGCCGTACCAGTAGGCGATGCCGATGATAACGGCCGCGGCGACAAATCCGAAGATGGACCAGAAAAAGGGAATGCTCCGCTCCACGGCCGTGTGGGCATGACCCCGGTCGACCATGGAGGCAAAGACCACAACAGCGGCCAGCAGAAAGTAGCAGGCCCAGACAACGCACCTGATGTGCGCCTGCAGGTACTCGATCAGTCTAATCATCCTGTCACCGCCTTGACGAACTGCATCATGAAGTTGGGATAGATACCGATGATCACGGAAACCGTTGCCGCGATAAGAATGGGGATCAACATACTCAGTGGCGCCTCCTGGATGCCGGTCTCGACCTCACCGGCGGGCCGCTTACCAAAGAAGGCCTTGTAGGCCACCGGCGCGAAATAGGCCACGTTCAGCACCGTGGAGGCGATGAGCACCAGCAGGATACCCACCTGGTGCGCCTCCATGGAACCGACCAGCAGGTACCACTTGGTCACGAATCCGGCCACCGGCGGCGCACCGATCATGGAGAGCGAGGCAATGGCAAAGGCCCCGAAGGTGAAGGGCATGGAACGGCCCAGGCCGCTCATCTCGGAGATGTTCTTCTTGCGGGTGGCCACGTAGATGGCGCCGGCGACGAAGAAGAGGGTGATCTTGGAAAAGGCGTGGTTGACGATGTGGATCAGGCCGCCGTCGATGGAGTGCGGGGTGAGCAGCGCCACGCCGAGGATGATGTAGGAGAGCTGGCTGACCGTGGAGTAGGCGAGCCGGCTCTTGAGGTTATCCTTGGAAAGCGCGATCACCGAGGCCATGATGATGGTGAAGCTGACAAAGTAGGCCGTCGGTACCCCCAGGTTGAGGGCGTTCATGGTGTTGATGCCGAAGACGTAGAGCATGGTCCGGGTGGTGCAGAAGACACCGACCTTGACCACGGCCACCGCATGGAGGAGCGCGGAGACGGGGGTCGGCGCCACCATGGCACCCGGCAGCCAGTGATGGAGCGGCATGACGCCGTTCTTGGCAAAGCCGAGCAGGCAGAAGATATAGAGCATGATCACCACCCAGGACTTGGTGTCCGAGGGCAACATGCCGGTGAAGATGTTATGGGGGAAATCCAGGTTGCCGACCAGGACATAGATCAGGATCAGGGCCGGCAGCAGGAAGAGCTTGGCCGTGGTGGTCAGGTAGATGATGTACTTGCGCGCCCCCATGTAGCCCTCGTCGTCCTGGTGATGGGCGACCAGCGGATAGGTGCACACCGAGACGATCTCGTAGAAGAGATAGAGGGTGAACAGGTTGTCGGAGAGCGCCACGCCGATGGCGCCGAAGATGGCCAGCGCGAAGCAGGCATTGAACCGGGTCTGGGCATGCTCCTGCAGGCCGCGCATGTAGCCCATGGAGTAGTAGACCGCGATCATCCACAGCGACGAGGCCACCAGGGCGAAGATCATGGAAAAGCCGTCCGCGCGCAGGGTCACCGACAGCCCCGGCAGGATGCTGAAGATCCGATAGTAGAGGACCTTGCCGTGCAGCACGCTGGGAATGAAGGACAGGACAATAATGAACAGCAGGATGGATGCGCATGACGAGATGAATTCCCGCAGGTTGGGGTGATTCTTCATGGTCATGACACCCAGGCTGCCGACCAGCGGTATCATGACCGCCAGCAGCAGATTGGAATTCTCGACAATGTTTGCGGAGGTGGAGACAGCGTCCATAATCTTTCCCTTACCCTGAAGGTGTCCGCGGAATGACTCCGTGGTTACTGAGGCCTGAAAAAAACTCTTTCCCATCCGGCGCCCTGTGCGGGCGCGCGGAACCTAACCGTGCAGGTCGACGATATCTTCCGTGTCGATGCTCTTGTAGTTACGATAGACCGCGATCACGATGCTCACGGCGATGGCCGCCTCGGCGGCGGCAATGGCCATGATGAAGATGGTGAATATCTGACCGATGGCAGGATCCGGGGCCGTGAACCGGTTGAAGGCCATGAAGTTGACCGAGGCCGCGGCCAGGACCAGCTCGGAGGAGATCAGCATGCCGATGATGGTCCTGCGGGCGACCAGGCCATAGACACCGAACCCGAACAGCAGGGCGCCGATGACAAGATAGGTGTCAAGACAGTTGTAGAGATTGAGCAGGTGCATGGGTTCAGTTCCTTCCTCTGCGCGCCAGGACAAGGGCGCCGATGATTGCGATCAAAAGAACGATGGAGATCAGCTCGAAGACCAGGGAATGGCCGGTGAGCAGGATGGTTCCGATGTGCTTCATGTCGGCCGAGCCCTCGCGGGGAAAGACCTGCCAGTTGGTCCTGGTGCCCAGCAAGGCAAGGGCCGCGAAGATGAGAGAGCCGGTGGCGAATCCCAGGGGACCGGCCAGGGCCGATATCCGCCGGGACGGCAGATCGCCCTCTTCCGGCGTGGCCATCATGATGGCAAAGGCGATGAGGATGGAGACGGCGCCGACATAGATGAGCATCTGCATCATGGCGACAAAGGGCGCGAGCAGGAAGTAGTAGATGCCGGCGACCCCGGTGAAGCAGAGCGCCAGGCCGGCAATGCTGCGCACCAGCCGCCTGGCGCAGGTGGCCACCAGGGCGCCGGTGATGATCAGTCCGATCGTGAGCAGAAAGATCAGACCGACAAAGCCCTCGGCGGAAAAGAGCGACGGGTTTGCCGATGTCTGACAGATTATTGCGTGCATCAGCCCTGTTCCTCCAGTCGTTTGAGAAGATCGAACACGTAATCTTCCTTCCTGGTGCTGGCCAGGTTGTAGTCCTTGGAAAACCGGATCGCACCGAAGTTGCAGCTCTCGATGCAGGAGCCGCACAGGCTGCACTTGGTGAAATCAAGCTGGTACTTGGTCAGTACCTTCTTCTTTTCCCCCTCCGGCTTCTTGCCCACCAGGGAGATACAGCCGGACGGACAGGAACGCATGCACATGCCGCAGCAGACACACTTGGGCCTGCCGGTCTTCTCGTCCCTGACCAGCTCGATATGGCCCCGGAAGCGTTCCGGGATCTCCGGCACCTCCCACGGGTACTGCATGGTGATGACCGGCTTGAAGAACTCCCTGGCCGTGATGGAGAGCCCGATGGCAAGGCTCTTGGCGCCACCGAACACATCGTTCCAGTATGCACTCATGATTAGAACACCTTGATAAATGCGGCTGTGACCAGCAGGTTGACGAGTGAAAAGGGAATAAGGATCTTCCACGACAGGTTGAGCAACTTGTAGACCTGCGTCCTGGGATAGGTCCAGCGTATCCAGATGAAGGTGAAGATCAGGATGTAGATCTTGATCAGGAACCACCAGACACCGGGAAACAGGCCGAACGGACAGCTCCAGCCCCCCAGGAAGAGGATGGTGGTAAGACAGGCGCCGACCACGATGTTGAGATACTCGCCCATCATGAAGAGACCAAATCCCATGGAGCTGTACTCGGTCATGAAGCCGGCTATGAGCTCGCTCTCGGCCTCGGCCATGTCAAAGGGCGCCCGGTTGGTCTCGGCCACCGAGCAGATGAAGAAGATGATGAACGAGACCGGCATGAAGATCGACTTGTCAAACCGGAAGATGTTCCAGTGCCAGAAGCCGCCCTGCTGGTCCATGGCGATGTCCTGCAGGTTCATGGACCCGGTGATCATGACGATGGTGATCACGGTGATCAGCATGGGGATCTCGTAGGCCAGGTTCTGCGACACGGCACGGGCCGCCGAGATAACGGCATACTTGTTGCCGGAGGCCCAGCCGCCGATGAGGATGGCGATCATGCCGATGGAGGCCAGGGCAAAGAGCAGGAGCACGGAGAGCTCCAGGGCCCGGCCCTGGATGTTGTCGGAAAACGGGATCACCACCATGGAGGTGAGGGCCGGGATCATGGCCAGGATCGGCGCGATCCTGAACAGGATGTGGTCCACCCCCTCGGGCACCAGGAGCTGCTTGCTCATCAGCTTGAGACCGTCGGCCAGCGGCTGCAGCAACCCGTGGAAGCCGACCTCCATGGGGCCGGTCCGGCGCTGGATGCGGCCGGCGCCTTTGCGCTCGCACCACCCCAGGTAGGCGGCGTTGAGGCCGGCAAAGGCCATGAAGCAGATCAGGTAGATGATGGGGCGCCAGATGCTTGTATCCATAATTCTTTCCTTTCCCTCAGCGATCGATCTCGGGAATGACCAGGTCCAGGCTGCCCATGAAGGCCAGGGCGTCGGCCAGCAGCATGCCCTCGGCGACCTCGCCGAACAGGCTCAGGTTGCAGAAGGTGGGCGAGCGCAGCTTGAGCCGGTAGGCCGACTTGCCGCCGTCGCAGACCAGGCGGCAGCCGAAGGCGCCGCGGGCCGCCTCCACGGCGGCATAGTAATCGCCGGCCGGCGGCTTGAGGATCTTGGGCACCTTCTTGGCCTTGACCGGGCCGTCGGGCAGCTTGTCCAGCGCCTGCTCGATGATGCGCAGGGACTGCTCGATCTCGTCCATCCGCACCATGTAGCGGGCCATGGAGTCGCACTCGGTGTAGACCGGCACGTCAAAGTCGAACTCGGGATAGACCGAGTAGGGCTCGTTCTTGCGCACGTCGTAGTTGATGCCCGATCCCCGCGCCACCGGGCCGGTGGCGCCGTATCTGCGGCACTGCTCCGGCGTGATGAAGCCGATGTCCTTGAGCCGCTTGATCAGGATGATGTTGTGGGTGACCAGGTCATGGTACATGCGCGGCAGGCGGGAACGCAGCCGCTTGATGAAGTCACGGGTGCCGGCGATGAACTCGTCGTCGATGTCGTTATAAACCCCGCCGAAGCGGAAGTAACAGTAGGTGAGACGGGAACCGGTGATCCGCTCCAGCAGGTCGAGGATCCGTTCACGGTCGTCAAAGGCGTAGAGCAGGGGCGTGAATCCACCGAGATCGAGCAGGAAGGCAGCCCACCAGAGCAGGTGGCTGGAGAGCCGGTTCAGCTCCACGGTGATGACCCGGATGTACTCGGCCCGCTCCGGCACCTCGATGCCGGCGGCCCGCTCCACGGCCAGGACATAGCCATGGTTGTAGGCCAGGGCATGGAGATAGTCCATGCGGGCGGTGTTGGGCATGAACTGGGCAAAGCTGCCGGCCTCGGCCATCTTCTCGTGCATGCGGTGGATGTACCCGAGCACGGGCTCGGCCTTGACGATGTACTCGCCGTCCATGGTCAGCTTGACCCGCAGGACGCCGTGGGTCGCGGGGTGCTGGGGACCGAGATTGAGAACAAAGACCTCGTCGGGTCTGCATTGAATCGGGACGGTCATGGCGTAAAGTCCTTTAAGAGAGGATGGAAATCCGCGTCTTCAGGCAGAAGCAGCGGCACCAGGTAAGGATGCCCCTGGAACTTGATACCAAAGAAATCATGGGTCTCCCGTTCGTGCCAGTTGGCGCCCGGAAGGATATCCGAGATGGTCGGTATCTCCGGGTTGGCCCGCGGGATAAAGGCCCTGACAACGACCCGGCATGGTTCCGGTCCCGTCTGGTTGTAATCGTAGATTACCTCCATCCGGTCCTCCTTGATCCAGTCCACGCCGGTGATCGCCTCCAGGAAAAAACCTGCCGCGTCCATGATCCTGGCCGCCTCCACGACCTGGTCCGGGTCGCAGAGCACGTCAAGATGCGTCCCCCTGGCGGCATGGTCGGTCACCAGCACCCCGTTTTCCCGCGGCCCCTCCTCGACCGGTTCTTCCTCCTTCGCCGGTTTGGCGGGCCCGGCCGCCTCCTCTCCCCCGGCGTCCTCCCCGCCCTCCTCCGATACCGTCAGTTCAGCCTCGGCATCGGTTTCGGTCTCCGCCCCGGCCTCGGCCTCGGCCGCGGCGGCAGCTGCGGCCTCCGCCTCTGCCTCGGCGGCGGCCTGTTCGGGAAAAAGCTGCAACAACGCTTTTCTGGTCTCTTCAACAATACTCATCGGTTCGTCCCGCTTATCTGTGACCATCTTCCGGAACCCGTCCCGCGGTCATCTGCCGGGACGCCGGGACGGTCGATGACAGGTTATCCCGCGACCTGGCCGGGCTGCCGGCGCGGCCAGCGACGCTTGCCGGTGATCTTCTCCTCCAGAGTCATGATCCCTTCCAGCAGGGCCTCGGGCCGGGGCGGACAGCCGGGGATGTAGACATCCACGGGCAGGAACTGGTCCGCGCCCTCCACCACGTTGTAATTGCCCTTGAACTTGAACGGTCCGCCGGAGATGGCGCAGTTGCCCATGGCGATCACCCACTTGGGCTCGGGCATCTGGTCGTAGAGGGTCTTGACGCCGGGCTCCATCTTCCTGGTGATGGTACCGGCCACGATCATGACATCGGACTGCCTGGGCGAGGGCCGGAAGACCTCAGCGCCGAAACGGGAGATATCAAACCGGGAGCCGCCGGTACACATCATCTCGATGGCGCAGCAGGCCAGGCCGAAGGTCATCGGCCAGAGTGAATTGGCACGGCAGAGGTTGAGCAGCTTGTCGAGTTCGGCGAAATGAACTATTGATGAAGGTACTTTCTCGGTTCCCACTTGAAGACTCCTTTCACCCAGGCGTAGACTACGGCCAGCGACAGGATGCCGACAAAGATCAGCACCTCGACAAAGTCGCGGACCACGAATTGGGGGCTGTTGTAGGCCACAGCCACCGGAAAAAGAAACAGGACATCAACGTCAAAGGCCAGAAAAATCAGGGCATACAGGTAGTAGATGATGCCGAAGCGGATCCAGGCGCTGCCGATGGGCACCATGCCGCATTCGATGAACTGGCGAGTCTTGTCCGTTACGTTGCGCGTGTGGGAAGAAGGGCTGAGGAGCTTGACAATGATGATGGGGCCAATGCCGAACAGGAGGGCACCGATGAGGAAGATGGTAACGTAGATGATGTTGGTCAGAATCTGCTGATCCATCGTGTCTCTCCGTTGTACCGGAAGACCCTTCGGGGCCGGCTTCCGCCACCCGGATGATCTTCACCGTCTGTCATGGCCGGGCCGCGGAAATCCTGGGCCGGCCGCAATTGATCAGTGGCTGGCGTGCGACATCGACCACCACGACATAAACCCAAATGATGAAACGTATCAGGATTTGTTGAGCACACTACTTAAGCAGGCAGGTATTTGTCAACAAAAAATGAACCTTCATTCATTTTTCCTGGTCGGCGCAAAAAGACCCCTGCCAGGAAATAAATTGACCGTTTCATCCTACATGGTACTCTCCGGCAAGACAATGACGAAGTCCTGATAGGTATTACAAGTTTTCCTGATCAAGGTTCACGCCCCCCGGCAGCGGCCACCGCCTGTGCCACGGGCCGGCAGGGATGCCGGCGGGACACCGCAGCGTGGTGCCCCGCTGCAGGGGGGGGGGGAACGCAGGTCATGAAAACAACAGGATGGCGCGACCGGCCCGATCCGGCCCGGTCACGGGCGGCAGCCAGCCTGTTCCCTGTCCTATGGCTGCTGTTTTTGCGAAAAAAAAAGGAGACCCGATACACGATGGCTATCACATTGAGGCAACTGGAGATATTCATTGCCGTTGCAGAGACGCAGCAGGTAACCCGGGCCAGCAAGAAACTCTTTCTCACCCAGTCCGCGGTCAGCATGGCCCTGGGTGAACTGGAGAACCAGCTGGGCGGCCCCCTCTTTGACCGGCACGGCCGCAGCCTGCTCCTCAACGACCGCGGCCGCTACCTGCTGCCACTTTCCAAGGAGATCCTCTACCAGGTGAACAACGTCGAGGCCATGCTCACCGAGAAGCGGGACGTGGTGGCCGGGTCGCTGGAGATCGTGGCGTCCTCCACCATCGGCAACTATGTCCTGCCCTACCTGGTCGGCGCCTTCATGCGCCTGCATCCCGAGGCCCACATCAACATGCTGGTCTCCAACACCCTGCATGCCGAGCAGCTCGTCTCCAGCGGCGATGCCGACCTGGGTTTCGTGGAGGGGGGGATCAGCGTCGAAATGGTGCGGGCCGTGCCCTGGTTCGAGGACGAGCTGGCGATCATCGTCCACCCGGCCCACCGGCTGGCCAGGCAGTCGGTGTTCCGTGTTCCCGATGACCTCAGGGAGACCGCCTGGGTCATGCGGGAGGAGGGATCGGGCACGGCGGAGATATTCAAGAAGAAACTGGGCCGCCACGCCTCGCAGCTCAAGGTGGTGACCAAGATGGGCCACACCGAGGCGATCAAGAAGGCCGTGGAATCGGGGGTCGGCGCCGCCTGCCTCTCCATGCTCACCGTCTGCCGGGAGACGGAACAGGGATGGCTCAAGAGCCTGCCCATCGAGGGCATCAACATGCAGCGGCAGCTCAGGATCATCAAGCACCGGGAGAAGGTCACCACCCGGCTGATGGACGAGTTCCTGAGCTTCTGCGAGGTGATCACCGAGTGCGGCCTGGGCAGGGAGTGCCTCTCCTCGCCCTGGAAGCTGCAGACCCTGCTGGCCCAGTACAACGCCGAAAAGGGAAAGGAATGACCCGGCAGGCGGCGGCCGCGGCCCCGCCGCCTACTCCAGGGCCGCCAGGGCCGCCCTGATCCGCTCCATGCCCTCCCGGATCACGTCCATGGAGGTGGCAAAGGAGAAGCGGACAAAGTCATCGGCGCCAAAGGCGGCGCCGGGCACGCTGGCCACCCTGGCCTCGTCCAGGAAGTAGTCGGCCATGGCCACCGAGCCCTCGATCTTCCTGCCCTTGAACGAACGGCCATAGTAGGCCGAGAAGTTGGGGAAGACATAGAAGGCGCCGCGGGGATTGACGCAGGTGACGCCCTCGATGGCTTCCAGGTCGCGGACAAAGAAGTCGCGCCGTTTGACAAAGGCATCCCGCATGATGCCGGGGAAGTCCTGCGGTCCGGTCAGGGCGGCCAGGGCCGCGTACTGGGACGGGGCACTGGGATTGGACGTGGACTGGCTCTGGATCTTGTTCATGGCCTTGATGAGGTACTCGGGCCCGGCCGCGTACCCGATCCGCCAGCCGGTCATGGCGAAGGACTTGGAGACGCCGTTGAGAACGATGGTCTGGTCCCTGAGCCCGGGAGCCACATCAAGGATGTGCGGCAGCCGGCCGTCGCCGTAGGTGATGGTCTCGTAGATGTCGTCGCTGACGACCAGCCAGTTGTTCGCCTGCGCCATCTCGGCCACGGCCCGCAGGGCGCGCTCGGAAAAGACCGAGCCGGTGGGATTGGACGGGCTGTTGAGAAAGATGGCCAGGGTCCTGTCGGTGGCATGGGCAGCCAGGGTCCCGGGGTCCAGGTCAAAGTCCGCCTCCTCGTCCAGGGGCACCGCCACCGGCACGCCGCCGGCCAGCTGCACCATGGGCGGATAGGAGACCCAGTAGGGGGCCGGGACCAGCACCTCGTCGCCGGGGTTGAGGATGGCCTGGAAGATGTTGTAGAGGCCGTGCTTGCCGCCACAGCAGACCTGGATCTGCTCCGGCGTGTACTCCCAGCCGTGGTCCTCGCGGAACCGGTTGCAGACCGCCTCCCGCAGCTCCGGTATGCCGGGCACGGCGGTATAACGGGTATGGCCCTCGTCGATGGCCTTCTTGCCCGCCTCGCAGACATGGGCCGGGGTGTCGAAATCGGGCTCGCCGACGCTGAAGTTCAGGATGTCGGCGCCAGCCGCCTTCAGGGCCTGTCTCTTATACACATCTGACGCT
>WFUT01000060.1 GCA_015484845.1 Desulfobulbaceae bacterium | reverse complement strand
GGTTCGATCACGCCGCACAAGAAGTTCAAGGCCGAGGCCTACATCCTGACCAAGGAGGAGGGAGGCCGGCACACGCCGTTCTTCAACGGCTACCGGCCGCAGTTCTACTTCCGGACCACGGACGTGACCGGCGTCTGCACCTTGGAGGAGGGCGTGGAGATGGTCATGCCCGGCGACAACATCCACATCACGGCCGAACTGATCACCCCCATTGCCATGGAGGAGGGTCTGCGCTTCGCCATCCGCGAAGGCGGCCGGACCGTGGGCGCGGGCGTGGTCACCGAAATCATCGAGTAGTCGCCCCAGCGGCCGTGGTGCCGGGCAGGGCAAGAGACAAGAAGGAAGACGCCCCTGAAGCGAGGGCCGGAACACCATTCTGGTGAAAGAGGAAGAGAATGATCCCCACAGATAAGATCCGTATCAGGCTGAAGGGTTACGACCACAAACTGCTTGATCAGTCGACACGCGAGATTGTTGATACAGCGCGGCGGACCGGTGCCACCGTGGCAGGTCCCATCCCGCTGCCGACAACCATAAACAAGTACACGGTTCTCCGTTCACCGCATGTTGACAAGAAGTCGCGCGAGCAGTTCGAGATGCGGACCCACCGCCGCCTGCTCGACATCCTCGAGCCCACGCAGCAGACCATCGACGCCCTGATGAAGCTCGAGCTGTCTGCCGGCGTCGACGTGGAGATCAAGCTTCCGTAAGCCATGCTTGCCGATGGCAGCGACTGGTTGTTGACCGCTTAGTTAAGAGTTTAGCCAACAGGTAAACAGATGCCGAAAACACAAGGAATACTGGGCCGCAAGATAGGGATGACACGCGTCTACAATGAACATGGCCGCTCCATTCCCGTGACAGTGATCGAGGCCGGGCCCTGTACCATACTGCAGAAAAAGACCGAGGCCAAGGAAGGATACAATGCCATCCAGGTCGGCTTTCTGGAAAAGAAACCCTCCAGGTTGAACAAGCCCGAGGCCGGACATTTCAAACGCTCCGGCGGCAAGGGATTCTACCACGTGCGCGAGTTCCGGGTCAGTGATCCTGATGCCTTCGAACTGGGCCAGCAGATCATGGTCTCCGAGCTGCTCAAGATCGGTGACAAGGTGGACATCACCGGCCGGGCCAAGGGCCGTGGCTTCCAGGGCGTTATGAAACGGCACGGCTTTGGCGGCGGCAAGGCGTCGCATGGTTCCGGCTTTCATCGTGCGCCCGGCTCCATCGGCTGCAGCGCCTGGCCCGGAAGGGTCATCAAGGGCAAGAAGCTGCCCGGACGCATGGGCAACAACGTGGTGACCCAGAAGAACCTGAAGGTTGTCGATATTCGTGAAGAGGAAAATATCCTCCTGGTCGAGGGGGCGGTGCCCGGGGCAAAGAACGGGCTGCTGAGCATCCACACCAGGCAGTAATCCCGGCTTGGCGGCCGGGTGCCGGAAGATATTCCTGAAAGCTGCTGTTTAAGGAGATACCCATGGCAGTTTGTGAAGTTGTAAATACCTCCGCTGAAAAGGTCGGAGAGATCGAGTTGAATGACGCGCTGTTCGATGTCGAGGTCAAGCCCGGCGTCCTGCACGAGGTCGTGTGCATGCAGCGGGCCAACCGGCGGGCCGGTACCGCCTCCACCAAGACCAGGGGCGAGGTTCGCGGCGGCGGCGCCAAGCCCTGGCGGCAGAAGGGCACCGGCCGGGCACGGTCCGGTTCCAGGACCTCCCCGATCTGGCGTGGCGGCGGCACTGTCTTTGGCCCCAAGCCCAGGGACTACAGCTACCGGCTGCCCAAGAAGGTGCGGCGGCTCGCCCTGCGCATGGCCCTGAGCGCCAGGCGGCAGGAAGGAAACCTGGTGGTACTCGACGACTTTACCCTGCCCGGGATCAAGAGCAGGGAGTTTGTCAAGGTGATGGGCAATTTCGACTTTGACAACTGCCTGGTGGTGACCGCTGAGCCCGATGAGAAGCTGCGCCTGTCGTCCCGCAACGTGGTCGGCTACAAGGTTCTGCCGGTGGCTGGTCTGAATGTGTACGATATTCTCAAATATTCCAAGCTGATGCTTGTACAGTCAAGCCTGGAACAGCTTGAAGCGAGGTTAATGGTATGAAGGTTCTGTATGATGTGGTCAAGAGCCCCTGCCTGACAGAAAAGAGCAACATCCTCCAGGAAGTCCAGGGGACGGTTGTCTTCAAGGTCAACCCCCGGGCCAACAAGATCGAGATCAAGCAGGCAGTAGAGAACCTGTTCAACGTCAAGGTTGCCAGCGTACGCACCGCCAACATGCACGGCAAGAGGAAGCGGGTCGGTCTCAAGTCCGTGGGCATGACCAGCAACTGGAAGAAGGCCTACATCACCCTTTCCGAAGGCGAGATCAATTTCCTCGAAGAACTGTAGAAGAGCGGGATCCCCTGCCGCAGGCAACAGGAAGCGCTGCTCCCTCTGAAGGTTTAAGTTAACAGGAAGAACAATGGCTATCAAGACCCATAAACCGACATCACCGGGAAAGAGACATCACGTATCCATCGTCAATCCGGACCTTTCGGACAAGAAACCCGAGAAGAGCCTGCTCGCACCCCTTACCAAGTCCGGCGGCAGGAACTCCTATGGCCGGATCACGGCCCGGCACAGGGGAGGCGGCCACAAGCGCAAATACCGCATCATCGACTGGAAGCGCAACAAGGTCGGCGTACCGGCCAGGGTGACCGCCATCGAGTACGATCCCAACCGTTCGGCCCACATTGCACTGCTGACCTACAGCGACGGCGAGAAGTCCTACATCCTTGCACCCAACGGCGTGGCGGTCGGTGACACGGTCATGTCCGGCCCCGATGTCGATATCAAGCCCGGCAACTGCCTGCCCATGGTGAACATTCCCCTTGGCACCATCATCCACAACGTGGAGATGAAGATTGGCAAGGGCGCGCAGATGGTCCGCTCGGCCGGTGCCTCGGCCCAGCTCATGGCCAAGGACGGCAACCACGTCCTGGTCAAGCTGCCGTCGGGCGAGGTACGGCGCTTCAACAAGGAGTGCCGGGCCTGCATCGGCGCCGTGGGCAACTCCGAGCATGGCAGCCAGAAACTCGGCAAGGCCGGCAGGGCGCGGTGGAAGGGCAGGAGGCCCTCGGTGCGTGGCGTGGCCATGAACCCCATCGACCATCCCATGGGCGGTGGCGAGGGCAAGAGCTCCGGTGGCCGGCATCCCTGTACTCCCTGGGGCGTGCCCACCAAGGGGTACAAGACCAGGAAGCGGAAGGCTTCCGACCGGGATATTATCACCAAACGTAAGTAATTTCAGGAGAGTATCGATATGGCTCGTTCCATAAAAAAGGGTCCTTTTGTCGATGATCACCTCGTAAAAAAGGTTGAGCAGGCGCAGGAATCAGGTTCACGGAAGGTGATCAAGACCTGGTCCAGGCGTTCCGACATCACGCCGGAAATGGTAGGACTGACCTTTGCCGTGCATAACGGCAGGAAGTTCATCCCGGTCTACGTGACAGAGAACATGGTCGGTCACAAGCTGGGAGAATTCTCCCCGACCAGGACCTACTACGGCCACGCTGCGGACAGAAAGAAGAAACGGTAAGAAAAGTCGCCGCCGGAATACCTGCATGCCGGCCAGGCCGGTATGAGCAGGTGCCGGGGAGCGGCCATCCGGTAGAAGCAAGATTCGTTCAGGAGTTATTCGATGGAAACGAGAGCCGTCGCAAAATATATTCGTATCTCGCCCCGCAAGGCCCGCCTGGTGGCAGACGTGGTCCGGGGAATGGACGTGGATACCGCCATCACCACCCTGCGGTTCATGCCCAAGAAGGCTGCCCGCATTCTGCGCAAGGTCATCGAGTCGGCCGTGGCCAATGCGGACCAGAACGACACCATTGATGTGGACACCCTCTATATCAAGTCTATCCAGATCGATGGCGGTCCCATGCTGAAGAGGTTTCGGCCCCGCGCCATGGGCAGGGCGACCAGGATATTGAAGAGAACCAGCCACATCACCGTGGTTGTTGATGAAGCATGATCCGGGTAACCGGCTCAACCACCAGAGATCAATCGACTTAGGCATTGGAGGAGAACCTTGGGACAAAAAGTTAATCCCATAGGATTGCGGCTGGGTATAACCCGCTCCTGGGAATCCATATGGTATGCGGACAAGGACTATGCCAGCAACCTGTACCAGGATCAGCAGATACGCAAGTACCTGAAGAAGAGACTCTACCACGCAGGTATTTCCCGGATCATCATCGAGCGTACCGGCGACAAGGTGCGGATCAAGCTCTTCACTGCCCGTCCCGGTATCGTCATCGGCAAGAAGGGCGCTGAGATCGAGAACCTCAAGAAGGACCTGGAGCGGAAGTTCAACCGCGAGTGCCTCATCGATATCCAGGAGGTTCGCCGTCCCGAGGCCGATGCACAGCTGGTGGCAGAGAACATCGCCACCCAGCTTGAGCGGCGTATCGCCTTTCGCAGGGCCATCAAGAAGGCGATCAACTCGGCGCTCCGCTTCGGGGTCAAGGGGATCAAGATCTCCTGTGCCGGCCGCCTGGGCGGTGCCGAGATGTCCAGGGTGGAGTGGTTCAAGGAGGGACGCGTCCCCCTGCACACCCTGCGGGCCGACATCGATTACGGGACAGCCGAGGCCAGGACCACCTATGGGATCATCGGGGTGAAGGTCTGGATCTTCAAGGGAGAGATCCTCACCGACCAGGAGATGCCGGTCGCCCCGTAGGCAGCAGGTTCTCCCGGGCGTGCCCACCTGCTGCAGGCAGGGCAGGGGGGCGCGGAGAGGCGAGCCGCACGAGCATGTACTTCAGGCCTGGGAAGCAGATCTACTGCCTCTTCTCCGGCACATTCTCCAACAGGAGTGATGAACTATGTTAAGTCCACGTAAGGTAAAACACAGAAAACAGCACAAGGGCCGCATGCGCGGAACCGCCCAGCGGGGTTCGCACATCGCCTTTGGTGATTACGCCCTCAAGGCGGTTGGCTGTGGCCGGATGACGGCGCAGCAGATAGAGGCCGGCCGTGTTGCCATCAACAGGAAGGTCAAGCGTGGCGGCAAGATGTGGATCAGGGTCTTCCCTGACAAGCCGATCACCAAGAAGCCCGCCGAGACCCGCATGGGAAAGGGGAAGGGCTCTCCCGAGTACTGGGTGGCCACCATCCGGCCCGGCAAGATACTCTACGAACTCAAAGGTGTTCCGGAAGAGCTCGCCCTGGAGGCCCTGAAGCTGGCCGGCTACAAGCTGCCCTTCCCGACCAAGGTCATCACGAGGAGTACGACGATATGAAGGCAAAGGAGCTTCGTGCACTGAGTAGCGAAGATCTGCGGAAGAAGGAGAGGGATCTTCGTGAGGATCTGTTTAAACTCAAATTCCAGCACGGTATCAGGAGACTCGAGAACCCTGCCCGACTCGCGCAGCTGCGACGGGACATAGCCAGGGTGAAGACCGTTTTGAACGAACAGGCCGCAGGCGAGCAGCCGGCCTAAGACCAACTACTCCAGCGGATCGGTACAGATGAGTGATCACAAGACCAGGAAGACCCGGCAGGGTGCTGTAATCAGTAACAAGATGGACAAGAGTGTCGTAATCCTCGTTGAACGAAAGGTACGCCACAAGCTGTACGGAAAATATATCCGTCGCCGTGTCAAGTACATGGCCCACGACGAGGGCAACCAGTGCAACATCGGCGACACCGTCCTCATCGAAGAGTGCCGGCCGCTGTCGAAGAAGAAGCGTTGGCGGGTACGGGCCATCGTAGAGCGCGCGGTCTGATCACAGGATCCAGGATACCATCATCCGTCCGTAACAACGTTTTTCAGGTGAGACCATGATTCAAACTGAAACCATACTCAATGTCGCCGATAATTCCGGGGCAAAGAAGGTGCTCTGCATCAGGGTCCTTGGCGGCACCCGGCGCAGGTACGCTTCCATTGGCGACGTCATCGTCGTGACCGTCAAGGAGGCTATCCCCCACGCCAAGGTCAAGAAAGGCGACGTGATGGACGCCGTTGTCGTTCGGACGGCCAAGGAGATCAAGCGGCCGGAAGATACCACGGTCCGTTTCGACGAGAACGCGGCTGTCCTCCTGTCCAGTTCGGGTGAACCCGTGGGCACGCGTATCTTTGGACCGGTGGCCCGTGAACTGCGATCGCTGGGTTTTATGAAGATTATATCTCTCGCACCGGAGGTCCTCTAACAGGGGTTCCGAGCACGACGACTGGAAATCGAGAGACAAGAGGAAGAGAGAATGCGCCAGGGACGAACAAGTCTGAGGATTAATGATCAGGTTGAAGTGATTGCCGGCAAGGACAAGGGCCGGGTCGGGAAGATCCTGAAGATCGACCGGAAACGGAACCGGGCCGTGGTCGAGCGGATCAATATGATCACCAAACACCAGAAACCGGTTGACGCGAGCCAGCCTGGACAGATCATCAAGAAGGAAGCATCCATTCACATCTCCAATATCATGCTGGTCTGTCCGGAATGTGCAAATACCGTGCGGACCGGCAGGAAGTTCCTGGAAGATGGCACCAAGGTACGGGTCTGCAAGAGCTGCGGTGCAACGATCGAAACGTCAAAGAAGTAGGATAGCTACCTGCGTACGGAGTATAGGATGGGAACGCTGAGAGAACAATACGAGCGCGAGTACAGGCCGCAGCTTCAGAAGCAGTTCGGGTTGAAGAATGTCATGGAGATTCCCAGGGTTGAGAAGGTTGTTCTCAACATGGGGCTCGGCGAGGCGGTGCAAAACCCCAAGGTCGTCGAGAAGGCCGCCAATGAGCTGACCATGATCGCCGGCCAGCGGGCCGTTGTCACCCGGGCGAAGAAGTCGATCGCCACCTTCAAGCTGCGCGAGGGCATGCCCATCGGTGTCCGGGTGACCCTGCGCAGGGAAAAGATGTACGACTTCATCTCCAAGCTGGTCAACATCGCCCTGCCGCGGGTCCGTGATTTCCGTGGTGTCTCCCCCAAGGGATTTGACGGCAACGGCAATTTTTCCATGGGCATCACCGAGCACATCATTTTCCCCGAGGTGGACTACGACAAGATCGACAAGATCCGTGGCCTCAATATCACCATCGTCACCTCGGCCAGGACGGACGAGCAGGGCAGGGAACTGCTCCGGCTCATGGGAATGCCGTTCAAGAAATAGCGGTGCCCCACGACCGGGTACCGCAGTCAGACGAAATACTTGTTGAAAGGAGAATCCTGTGGCAAAAAAATCGCTCATTGCCAAGGCCAGGCGGCAGCCGAAGTTCAGCGTCCGTGCCTACAATCGCTGCCCGCTCTGCGGCCGCTCCAGGGCCTATATCAGAAAGTTCGGCATCTGCAGGCTCTGTTTCAGAAAACTCGCCTCGCAGGGAGAGATCACCGGCGTGACCAAGTCCAGCTGGTAGGCGGAAGAATGCTGACTGCGGCATCCGGCGGCCCTGCTGCCCGGGTCGGCGCCGCAGGAGAAACGTACCGGGAAGATGGAACGGCCGCGAGGCTGCTCCGGATTTTCATTGTTGCAATGGTCCGTCCCGCCGGGAGGACCTTCAGGTTTACTTAGAAGAGGAATTGTTCGATGTCTATGAGTGACCCGCTGGCTGACATGCTCACCAGGATCAGGAACGGCGTTTCGGCCCGTTTCGATTCGGTTGAAATGCCGCTTTCCAAGCTCAAGGTTGGTGTGGCAAAGGTCCTGAAGGAGGAAGGGTATATCCGGGATTACCAGGTCCTGGACCAGGGTGTCCAGGGTACCCTGAAGATCGACCTCAAGTACGGTCCGAACAATGAGCAGGTCATCACCGGAATCCGGAGGGTAAGCAAGCCCGGGCTTCGGCAGTACAGAAAGAGTGGCACCATCCCCAAGGTGATGAGTGGGCTTGGCGTTGCCATCCTGACCACTTCCCAGGGCGTTATCACCGATCGCGAGGCGCGCAGGCGCAACATCGGCGGTGAAGTCCTGTGCGAAGTCTGGTAACACCATTCACTCGGACAACAGGAGGAGAAGATGTCAAGAATTGGCAAACAACCGATTCCTGTCCCCGCCGGGGTCAAGGTCGAGATCAACGGTACCCATGTCAAGGTGACCGGTCCCAGGGGAACCCTTGAACGGGATATCCGTCCGGAGATCGAACTGAAGATGGAGGGCGACCAGGTGATCGCCTCGCCCAGGGGGACCTCCAAGAGGGTCTATGCCTTCTGGGGCATGACCCGGACCCTGGTCAACAACATGGTCACGGGCGTGGACAAGGGATTCAAGAAACAGCTCGTGGTCGAGGGCGTCGGCTACCGGGTCAGTGTCTCCAAGTCGACCCTGACCCTCAATGTGGGCTATTCCAACCCGGTGGAGTTCATCCTGCCGGACGGTATCGCCGCCGAGGTGGACAAGGACAACACCATCACCATCGAGGGGATGGACAAGGAACTTGTCGGCATGACCGCTGCGCGGATCCGGGACGTGCGCAAGCCTGAACCCTACAAGGGCAAGGGCATCCGCTACGTGGACGAGCACATCGTGCGCAAGGTCGGCAAGGCCGGCGCTGCGGCATAATACAGAACATTAAATGGTAGCATCATGGCGAAAACGAACCCCAAGGTAATTGCTCGGCGGAAACGGATCCGGCGTATCAGGAAAAAGATCACCGGAACGGCGGAGAGGCCGAGAATGCGCGTATTCCGTTCCAACCGACACATCTACGTCCAGCTCATCGACGATACCCGGCAGGCCACCCTGGTCTCCATGTCCACCGGCGACCGGGAGTTCGACGGCTCCGACTGCAAGGGCAAGTGCGAGCAGGCAAAAAAGGTCGGGCTGCTCGTTGCCAGGCGTGCCATGGACGCGGGTATCAGCGAGGTGGTCTTTGACCGGGGCGGCAACATCTACCATGGCCGCGTCAAGGCGCTCTCCGACGGTGCCCGGGAAGGCGGGCTGAAATTCTGAGCCATCGCCACGCCGACCGCGGCGACGGTACCGGCTCTGGCTGCTGCCGAACCGCCGGTTACAGGTACACTAAACAGGCAAGGAAGAAGTACATGCCCGTGACCGCGGGCGTAACGAACAGTGAAAACAGCTCCCGGGGAGACAGGATGACGGTCGTTCGCACCACTGGCGCGGGCCCGGATGCCTGCTGTGCTCTGGGTTCTGTTTTCTGATAAGGGAAAATCAACGGGGGTGTCTCTTGGCTGATTTCAAGCGAGCTAGGGAAGGGAACGAAGAAGAGCTCATAGAAAAAATTGTCTTTATCAACCGGGTCGCCAAGGTCGTCAAGGGTGGCCGCAGGTTCAGCTTCAGTGCCATCGTCGTTGTCGGGGATGGCAAGGGCAAGGTCGGGTACGGTCTCGGCAAGGCCAACCAGGTGCCGGAGGCCATTCGCAAGGGTATCGAGCGGGCCAGGAAGGACATGCAGGCAGTGGCCCTCACCGATGTCTCCATACCCCACGAGATCATGGGCAAGTTCAAGTCCGGCACTGTCATGCTCAAGCCGGCCTCCGACGGTACCGGGGTCATTGCCGGTGGCGCTGTCCGGGCGGTGCTCGAGGCCGCCGGGGTCCAGAATATCCTGACCAAGTGCCTGGGGTCGAACAATCCGCACAACCTGGTCAAGGCGACCATTGACGGGTTGAGGCGGCTGCGGTCGGCAGAGCAGATCGCCGCCCTGCGCGGCCTCAATGTCGAGGACATGGTGGCCTGAGAGCAGCACGTCGCTTCTCTGTGCCAAGCAGGCTTCTGTGTGGCCCCGCACGGGGCCGGACCAGTTTCCGGTGAACTGAAGGATGACGAGTTATGAGTGATACGATGACGATTACCCAGGTAAAGAGCAGTATCGGTTCCACCAGGAAGATCAGGGCAACCCTGGTCGGCCTGGGGTTGACCAGGATGCACAAGACCGTCACCAGGAAGAACACGCCCGAGATTCGTGGCATGGTGAAGAAGGTCCGGCATCTCGTTCGGGTGGAAGAGGGAGAGTGATCAGGGAAACCGATCTCCGCGTGATCACGCCTGTCCGCAGGGCATGCCGGGGTCGCAAGGTTGCGGCTTTCTGGCGACGATCGCACCTGCTCGGATAAGCGGCGTCCCTCGACCACTTCACGATCTTGTTGATGAAACCGCGTGGCACTGGCCATGCGTTGTGTTTCGGAGGAATTACAGTGCTCAAGTTAAACAATCTCTCCCCCAGCAAAGGGGCCCGCAGGAAAAAGAAACGCGTTGGCCGCGGTCCGGGCTCCGGACGCGGCAAGACCGCGACCCGTGGCCACAAGGGCGCCCGTTCCAGGTCCGGTTACTCTGCCAAGCCCGGGTTCGAGGGCGGCCAGATGCCGTTGCACCGCCGCCTGCCCAAGCGGGGCTTCAACAATATCTTCAAGAAAGAGTATGTCATCGTCTCGTTGAGCGATCTCGACCGGTTCGAGGCCGGTGCCACCGTGGACAGGCAGGCCCTTGTCGAGGCCGGCATCATCCGCAAGGGTGACGGACCGGTCAAGGTGCTGGCCAACGGTGAAATCACCAAGGCCGTCACCGTGGCGGTGGACAAGGTCAGCGGTGGCGCACGCGACAAGATCACCGCTGCCGGCGGGAGCGTAAAGGAGTAGGTCATGAGTGGAATCGCCAGTGCTGCAAACATTCCTGAACTGCGCAAGAGGGCCATCTTCACCCTCTTGATGCTTTTTGTCTACAGGATGGGCGTGCAGATCCCGACCCCCGGTATCAACGGTGAAGCACTGGCAGCATTTTTCGAGAAGAACGCCGGTACCCTGTTCGGGATGTTCAACATGTTTTCCGGTGGCGCCCTGGCGCATTTCTCGATCTTTGCCCTGGGTATCATGCCCTACATTTCGGCCTCGATCATCATCCAGCTCCTGACCGTGGTCATTCCGCAGCTCGAGGCCCTGTCCAAGGAGGGCGAGGCCGGGCAGCGCAAGATCACCCAGTACACCAGGTACGGCACGGTCGGCCTGTCCGTCATCCAGAGCTTTTTCATCGCCACCGGCCTCGAGGGCATGACCGGGCCGGGTGGCGCTGCCATTGTCCTGGTGCCTGGACTCCAGTTCAAGCTGATGACCGTGCTCACCCTGACTTCCGGCACGGCCTTTATCATGTGGCTGGGTGAACAGATGACCGAGCGGGGCATCGGTAACGGCATCTCGCTGATCATCTTTGCCGGTATCGTTGCGCGCATGCCGGCGGCGGTTGGCAACACCCTGCAGCTGGTCAAGGCGGGCGAGCTGGCCGTGATCTTCATCCCGGTCATGCTGGTGATGATGGTGGCCGTGGTGGTCTTCATCATCTTTGTCGAGACAGCGCAGCGCCGCATCCCGATCCAGTACGCCAAGCGGGTGGTGGGACGCCGGGTCTATGGCGGCCAGGCCTCGCACCTGCCGCTCAAGATCAACATCTCCGGTGTTATTCCGCCTATCTTCGCCTCCTCGATCATGATGTTCCCCGCCACCATCGGCTCCTTCATCAAGGTCGACTGGGTGCGGCAGGCCTCGGCCGCCATGTCGCCCGGCACGATCTACTACTACATCCTGTACGTGGCCATGATCGTCTTCTTCAGCTTCTTCTATACCGCTGTCACCTTCAAGCCCGATGACGTGGCCGAGAACCTGAAGAAGAACGGTGGTTTTATTCCCGGCATCAGGCCCGGCAAGAAGACGGCCGAGTTCATTGACAAGGTGCTGACCAGGCTCACCGTGGTCGGCGCCATCTACCTCAGTGCGGTCTGTGTCATGCCGACCATCCTGATCAACAAGTTCAACGTGCCCTTCTATTTCGGCGGCACGGCCCTGCTGATCGTTGTCGGCGTGGCCATAGACACCATTTCCCAGATCGAGTCGCACCTGGTGATGCGTAACTACGACGGTTTCATGAAGGCGGGTCGCATCAAGGGACGTCGTTGAGGACAAGGTGACCGCAACGGACCAGGACAAGATCATCACGGTCAAGACCCCGGAAGAGATCGAGATCATGCGTGAGGCCAACCGGATTGTCGCCGGGGTCCTCACCATGCTCCAGCAGGAGGTCCGGCCCGGTGTTTCCACCGGGCGGCTCGATCGTCTTGCCGAGGAATACTGCCGCGACCATGGCGCCGAGCCCGCCTTCAAGGGATATCGCGGCTTTCCCGCCAGCCTGTGCGTCTCCATCAACGAGCAGGTGGTGCACGGTATCCCGTCAAAGAAGGTCAGGCTGCGGGCCGGCGATATCGTGTCCGTGGATTTCGGAACCCGCTACAGGGGGTTCTATGGTGACTCGGCGGTGACCATTGCTGTTGACGGCATCGACGAGCAGCGCCGCAAGCTCCTCGACGTGACCCGGGAGTCCCTGGAACGGGCCATCAGGCAGGTGCGCATCGGCAACCGGATCGCCGATATCTCCAGGGCGGTGCAGGAGTACGTGGAGGCCAGCGGCTTTTCCGTGGTCCGCCAGTTTGTCGGCCACGGTATCGGCTCGCAGCTGCACGAGGGGCCCGAGGTGCCCAACTATGTCCAGGGCAAGGCCTCGCCGCGGATCCTGGAGGGCATGGTGGTGGCCATCGAGCCCATGGTCAACATGGGAACCCACCGGGTCAAGGTGCTGCGCGACCACTGGACCGTGGTCACCGCTGACCGCAGGCCTTCTGCCCACTTTGAGCACTCGGTGGCCGCGACCGCGGACGGCCCCCTGGTCCTGAGCAGGCGGGAGGAAGAGGCCGCCTGAGACGGTTGCGGCGGGCTGTACTGTGACCGGGGCGACGCCCGGCGGGGTCGGTCCGGCGGAGGTATCGTCATTTCTGGTTTCGAGAAAAAAGTTGAAAAAATAAATTTGTTCGATATAATCAATATTTTTTGCGCCCAACATTATTTTAACGGAAGGGATCATGGCGAAAGAAGAGGCCATTGAGGTTGAAGGAACGATCATCGAGCCGTTGCCCAATGCGATGTTCCGGGTGGAGCTCGACAACGGCCACAAGGTGCTTGCCCATATCTCCGGCAAGATGCGGATGCACTATATCAAGATACTTCCCGGTGACCGCGTCACGGTGGAACTCTCCCCCTATGACCTGACCAGGGGAAGGGTCACCTTCCGCGCCAAGGGCGGCAAGAAGAGAAAGTAGCAGATCCCGGTGCTGCCGGGAGCAACCACAGCATGGATCCGGAACGCGACGCTCCGGACTGGAGACAGGGTCATGAAAGTACGGGCATCGGTCAAAAAGATGTGCAGTGACTGCAAGATTATCAAGCGCAAGGGAATTGTGCGGGTCACCTGCAAGAACAAGAAGCATAAGCAGCGGCAGGGATGAGGCCGGAGGGCGAGCTGCATCGCCATGATGCGGGCGCCCGGCACACTGATTCTGAGACGCTATTGAAGAGACAAGGAGTAAGATCTTGGCACGTATAGCTGGTGTAGATTTACCACGAAACAAACATATGGATCGCGCCCTCACCTACATCTACGGCATCGGCCTGACCACGGCCCGGCAGATTCTCGACAAGGCGGACCTGCCCTACCAGATGAACAGTGACGACCTGAGCGGCGATGATATCAACCGGATCCGGAAGATCATCGAAAAGGAATACGTGGTCGAGGGTGACCGCAGGCGCATCGTCTCCATGGATATCAAGCGGCTGATGGACCTTGGCTGCTACCGGGGACTCAGGCACCGTCGGGGACTTCCCTGCCGGGGACAGCGGACCAAGACCAACGCCCGGACCCGCAAGGGGCCCAAGCGCGGCGCTGCTGTCCGCAGGAAGTAATCTCATCCCGTCCCGCCGGTTATGCCGGCTGGGTGGACAACATATGGAGTGATCATGGCAAAGGCAGGAAAAGGCGGCGGTCGGAGCAAGCGTCGTGAAAAGAAGAATATTCCCGAGGGAATTATTTTCATCTACTCAACCTTCAACAATACCGTCATCACCATATCCGATCGGCAGGGCAATACCATTGCCTGGTCGAGCGCCGGTGTCGTGGGCTTCAAGGGGTCGAGGAAATCGACACCCTTTGCCGCCCAGAATGCACTGAGCGACGCTGTCAGCAAGGCAAAGGAGCATGGCATGCGCAAGGTTGAGGTTCGTGTCAAGGGACCGGGACCCGGCAGGGAGGCCGCGCTTCGCGCCCTGACCACGGCGGAACTCGATGTCAGCAAGATCGTTGACGTGACACCCATTCCGCATAACGGCTGCAAGCCGCCCAAGCGGAGAAGGGTGTAACCTGGAAACAGGGGATCGGCTGTTTTTCTTTCACCGGTGGCAGACCGGTAATCAGCAGCAGTTATTCGATGGAGGTTTAAGTTGGCCAGATATACAGGAGCTACCTGCAGGATGTGCAGGCGCGAAAACCTGAAATTATTTCTCAAAGGCGAGCGGTGCTACTCGGACAAGTGCTCCTTCGAACGTCGTTCATTTGCCCCGGGCCAGCATGGCCAGAACCGGTTCCGCAAGGTGTCGAACTATGCCATTCAGCTGCGGGAGAAACAGAAGGTCAAGCACATGTACGGCATGCTCGAGGGGCAGTTCCGCCAGTATTTCCACAGGGCGGACCGCGCCAAGGGCGTGACCGGTGAAAACCTCCTCGTCATGCTGGAGCGGCGCCTGGACAACACCATCTACCGGCTGGGTTTTGCCGGCTCGAGGAGCCAGGCCCGGCAACTGGTACGGCACAACCACTTCCTGGTCAACCAGAAGAAGGTCAATATCCCTTCCTACCTGGTCAAGCCGGGCGATGTCATCACCCTGCGGGAAAAGAGCCGCAAGAATGCATTGATCGTTGACAACCTCGAGGGTGTTGCCCGCCGGGGAGTGCCCAGCTGGCTCGAACTTGACGCCAAGGGCTTCCAGGGAACGGTCAAGGCGATGCCCAACCGTGACGAGATCACCATGCCGATCCAGGAACACCTTATCGTCGAGTTGTACTCCAAGTAACCAATAGAGGTCAGGTACTGCATGGCACAGGAAATTCGGGACGACAATCCCTTTTACAAGAACTGGCATGATCTTATCACCCCGCAGCGGCTGGAGGTCAACAAGGACACCCATACCGAGCGGTACGGCAAGTTCATCTGCCAACCTTTTGAGCGTGGTTTTGCCGCAACCATCGGCAACTCGCTGCGTCGGATTCTCCTGTCCTCCATCAGGGGTGCGGCCATCACCTCGGTGAGGATCGACAATGCTCTGCACGAGTTCACCACCATTGACGGCATCCACGAGGACGTGGCCGAGATCATCCTCAACCTGAAGCAGGTGCGGCTCAAGCTCAACGGTCCCGACCCCAGGACCGTGGTCCTGGAAAAGTCTGGCCAGGGCGTGGTCACGGCCGGTGATATCAACGGCGCCGGTCATGTCGAGGTGATGAACCCGGAGCAGGTCATCTGCCACATCACCGGTGACACCACCTTTCGCGCCGAGCTCGAGGTCCGCTGGGGCAAGGGGTACGTCTATGCCGAGCAGAACAAGCGCGACGATCAGCCCATCGGCGTGATCCCCATTGACGCCGCCTTCTCGCCCATTGTCCGCATCCAGTACGTGGTCAGCCAGGCCCGGGTCGGGCAGCAGACCGACTACGATCGCCTGACCATGGAGATCGAGACCGACGGCAGCGTGAGCCCGGAGAACGCCCTTGCCTACGCGGCCAAGATCCTCAAAGAGCAGATGACCATCTTCATCAACTTCGACGAGGAGGAGGCCAAGGCGCCCGAGAAACCCGAAGGGGACGATGGTGAGCTCTCCTATCCGCCGTTTCTCGACAAGAACGTTGAAGATCTGGAACTCTCGGTCCGCTCCGCCAACTGCCTCAAGAATGCCCAGATCCAGTATATCGGGCAGCTGGTGCAGAAGAGCGATGCCGAGATGCTCAAGACCAAGAACTTCGGCCGCAAGTCGCTCAACGAGATCAAGGCCCTGCTTGCCGAGCATGACCTGACCCTCGGCATGAAGCACAAGGGATGGATCCCGCCCAACGAGCGGGAAGAGGCGGCCGAGGAAAAAAAATAACCGCAAGGCCAGGGCAGGCGCCAGGCCAGCCGGGGACGGGGAAAAGCGTCCGCACGGTACGGCAGCCTGCGGCCCTGTGACGGAAAGGATTATCCCGGAACGCGCCCGCGGCAGGGCATTTTCAGGACAAGGACAGGACAATGAGACACAGAAAAGCAGGCAGAAAGCTCGGCCGTACGGCCGCACACCGCAAGGCGATGCTGCGGAACATGGTGACTTCCCTTCTCGAGCACGAGCGCATCGTCACCACGGTGCCCAAGGCCAAGGAGGCGAGAAGGATCGCGGAAAAGATGATCACCCTGGGCAAGCGGGGCGACCTGCACGCCCGGCGGCAGGCCCTGGCCTATATCCGGTCCAGGGACATCGTGACCAAGCTCTTTGACGAGATCAGCGCCCAGTTCGCCGACCGCCAGGGCGGCTATACCCGGATCATCCGCACCGGCACCAGGCCCGGCGATGCCGCGCCCATGGCCATTGTCGAGCTGGTGGGGTACGAGGAGGCCTACGAGGAAGAGGAGGCCGGCGCAGAGGAGTAAGGCCCCTGCCTGTCCTGCCCCGGCATCCTGGCCCCGGACATGACGGCCCATGGAGCAAGAAGCTGGTATGACCTTGGTCATACCAGCTTTTTTTGTACCCGGTGACAGTGGTTGTTTCCTGTCACCCCCCGGCCGGGACGCGACCGGGGGCGCTGCAGGATATGCCGGTGGCCGCCTGCCTGCCCGGCAGGGGAATGAGTGCAAGGAGGTAACGATGAAGAGTGATGAAGCCAGGGACACGCTGGTACCCGAGGGGCGTACAAGGGTCGGCGATGCGCCGTTTCACTTCCACTGCCACCCCGGTGTCAGCTGTTACCTGCACTGCTGCCACAAGGTGGAGATGTTCCTCTACCCCTATGATATCCTGCGCCTGAAGAACTGTCTCGGCCTCCACTCTGCCGAGTTTCTCAGGCGCCATACCCGGGTCGGCCCCGGCAGCCATCCCTATTTCCCGGCCCTGATGCTGAACATGGCCGACAGCGAGGACCATCCCTGCCCCTTTCTCACCGACAGCGGCTGTTCCGTCTACCGCGACCGGCCCTCGTCCTGCCGGACCTATCCGCTGGAGCGGGGGGTCGAACGGACCACCGGCAAGGACCGTCTCCGGGTCCACTATTTCATGACCCATCATCCCTACTGCAAGGGACACGACGAGGAGCGCACCTATACCATCAGGCAGTGGGAGAGGGACCAGCATCTCTATGACTATAACCTGCACAATGACCTGTGGGCCGAGGTGGACGCCTTTTTCGCCACCAACCCGTGGCAGGGCGAGGGGGCTGCCGGTCCCCGTCAGCAGCTGGCCTTCATGGTCTGTTACAATATCGATGATTTTCGCGCCTACATGGAGAACAACAACCTGCTGGCCCGGTTCCGCCTCGATCGCGACCGCCGCCGCCGTATCCGCGCCCATGACGAGGACCTGCTCAAGTTCGGCTATGACTGGCTGCTCCATGTCCTGGGCGACCGCCGGACCCTGGTCCGCCGCTGAGCCATGGCGCCGGGTGAGAATTGTGCTGATTTTCTTGAAATTCGGCAGAGATCGTGGTAACAAAAAAGGTTTCAACCTGAAGCAGTTTCCAAGGCAGTGTTTCAGGTTCACCACGACAACCGCCGCAGGCCCCTGGCCGCGGCGAAACGACACACATCCCGCTCGGATCCTTTGGTGTTCCGCTGGCACGCGGAATCGGAAACAGGGATGGAGGAAGCAACCATAAAACAGGAGAATGTAATGGCAGCAAAGGTGACAATGCGGCAGATGCTCGAGGCGGGCCTTCATTTCGGCCACCAGACCAGGCGCTGGAACCCCAAGATGAAACCCTACATCTACGGTCCACGCAACGGCATCTACATCATCAACCTGGATGTGACCATGAAGATGTTCCGCCGGGCCTACAACTACATCGTCGACGTGGTCGCCAATGACGGCACCGTGCTCTTTGTCGGCACCAAGCGCCAGGCGCAGGCCATCATCAGGGAAGAGGCCGAGCGGTGCGGCATGTACTTCATCAACCACCGCTGGCTCGGCGGCATGATGACCAACTTCCAGACCATCCGCCGTTCCATTGACCGGCTCAAGAAGATCGAGGCCATGCAGGAAGACGGTTCCATCAACCGCTTTCCCAAGAAAGAGATCCTGAAGATGGAAAAGGAGCGGATCAAGCTGGACCGCAACCTGGGTGGCATCAAGAATATCCGTTCACTTCCCGATGTGCTCTTTGTCATTGATCCCAAGAACGAGGAGATCGCGGTCAGCGAGGCCAACAAGCTGCAGATCCCGGTGGTCGCCCTCACCGACACCAACTGCGACCCCGACGGCATCGATTATGTCATTCCCGGCAACGACGACGCCATCCGGGCCATCAAGCTGATCACCTCGCTCATCGCTGATGCCGTTCTCGAGGGCAAGGCCCGGCGCGGCGAGGAGCAGGAGGCCAGTGTCGAGGAACTGGAGAGCGCCATGAGCCAGGACACCGAGGCCGCTGCCGCCGGCGAGACCGTGGAGGAGAGCGCCCCGGCTCCCGAGTGATCCCGTTACCCGATCCCGTGGCAGGGCCCCCGGCACGGCGGGGCACCTGGCGCGGATAGTGTCTTGACAAGGGGCCTTGCGCCCCTTCTTTCATACGGAAAAATCATGGACTATATCGGCGGTTGCCGCTGCCGGCGGCGGCCGCCTGATGAGCTACTTTGTTGACAAGGAGAAAGTGATCGTGAAAATTACAAGCCAGATGGTCAAGGAACTGCGTGACAAGACCAATGCCGGCATGATGGACTGCAAGAGGGCGCTCGGCGAGACCGGGGGCGACATGGAAAAGGCCATTGACCTGCTCCGGCAGAAGGGCCTTGCCGTTGCCGCCAAGCGGGCCGACCGCGCCACCAGCGAGGGTGTGGTCGAGTGCTACATCCATGCCGGCGGCAAGCTGGGCGTCATGGTCGAGGTCGGCTGCGAGACCGATTTCGTGGCCAAGACCGATGACTTCAAGACCTTTGCCCGCGACATCGCCATGCACATCGCCGCGGCCAACCCGGTGGCGGTGAGCCGCGACGAGGTCCCGGCCGACCTGGTCGAGAGGGAAAAGGAGATCTACACCAAGCAGGCCCTGGAGTCGGGCAAGCCCGAGAATATTGTCGAGAAGATCGTTTCCGGCAAGATCGAGAAGTACATCTCCGAGGTGTGTCTGCTCGAGCAGAAGTTCGTCAAGAATCCCGACCTGACCATCCAGGACCTGCTCAACGAGCTGATCGCCAAGATGGGCGAGAATATCTCCATCAAGCGGTTTGCCCGTTTCCAGGTCGGCGCCTGATCCGCTGTCTGCAGCGGCCGCCGGTCCGGCAGGGCCGGCGGCCCGGTCTTTTTCACCTGTCCCGCAGCGGCGGTCCCTGCGGGGGCCAGCCTTTCCTGATCCAGGCAACCGGAGGTCGGCGGTATGAAGTTTGGGCGTATTCTTCTGAAAATAAGCGGTGAGGTCCTGACCGGCGAGGGATCCTACGGCATCAGTCCGGAGATGGTCGACTTTGTCGCCGAAGAGATCGGGACCGTGCACAGGCGCGGGGTGCAGCTCGGCCTGGTCATCGGCGCCGGCAATATCTTCCGCGGCGTGGCCGGGGCCGCCGGCGGCATGGACCGTGCCTCGGCCGACAACATGGGCATGCTGGCCACGGTGATCAACGCCCTGGCGGTGCAGGACGCCCTGGAGAAAAAGGGGATCCCCACCCGGGTGATGTCGGCCATTACCATGCGCAATGTCTGCGAGCCCTATGTCCGCCGCCGGGCCGTGGAACACCTGGCGGCCGGCAGGGTGGTCATCTTTGCCGCCGGTACCGGTAATCCCTACTTCACCACCGACACGGCCGCGGTGCTGAGGGCGCTGGAGATAAACGCCGATGTCATCATGAAGGCCACCCGCGTGGACGGGGTCTATGACCGCGACCCGGAAAAGGATTCCAGGGCGGTCCGGTTCGATGAACTCTCCTACACCCGCGTGCTGCAGGATGAACTCCGCGTCATGGACGCTGCCGGTATCTCGCTCGCCCGTGACAATGACCTGCCCATTTTTGTCTTCAACATGAAGGTTCCCGGCAATATCAGCCGCGCCGCCTCCGGCGAGGACGTGGGCACGCTGATCACCGAGTAGGGCGGGGCGCAAGGGGCCGGCCGTACCGCCCGGGCAGGACGCCTCGCGGGCGGTGCGCAGCCACACCAGGTCGTATAACCTCGAGGAGGAAGTCATGGCAAATGACGTTATCGAGCAACTGAAGGAAAAGATGGAAAGCAGTGTCGAGGCCTTTAAGCGGGAACTGGTGCGCATCAGGACCGGCAGGGCCTCCCTGTCCCTGCTGGACGGGATCAAGGTGGACGCCTACGGCTCCATGCTGCCCCTTGACCAGGTCGGCACCCTGACCATCCCCGAGTCCAGCATGATCGCCGTCAAGCCCTGGGATCCCCAGATGCTGCCGGCCATCGAGAAGGCGATCCTGGCCTCGGACCTGGGGCTGACCCCGGCCAACGACGGCAACGTGATCCGCCTCTCCATCCCGCCGCTCACCGAGGAACGGCGCAGGGAACTGGTGAAGCAGGTCAAGAAGCTGGCCGAGGAGCACAAGGTCGCCATCCGCAATATCCGGCGCGAGGCCAACGATACCCTCAAGAAGCAGAAGAAGAACAAGGAGATCGCCGAGGACGACATGTACCGGCTCCAGGAAGAGGCGCAGAAGGAGACCGACCGGTTCGTCAAGAAGATCGACGAGATCGCCGCCACCAAGGAAAAGGAAGTCATGGAGGTATGATTCCTCCCCTGCTTTCCCTTCAATGTACTCTTCTGTGACTGAGCAGGATATCAGCCATATACCCACCCATGTCGCCATCATCATGGACGGCAACGGTCGCTGGGCCGAGCAGCGCAACCGCCCCCGCCTGTTCGGTCACAAGGCCGGGGTGGATTCCGTGCGGGCGGTGGTGGAGACGGCCCGTGAGATCGGGGTCCGCTATCTCACCCTGTACGCCTTTTCCACCGAGAACTGGCAGCGGCCGGTACAGGAGGTCTCCGGCCTCATGGGGCTGCTCAAGGTCTACCTGCAGGCCGAGCTGAAGACCATGCTCAAGAACGGCGTCCGCCTCTCCTGCCTTGGCCAGCAGGAGCGGCTGCCCGACGATGTGCGCCAGACCCTGGCCACGGTCATGGAACAGACCGCCCGCTGCCGGGGCATGACCCTGAACCTGGCCCTCAGTTACGGTGGTCGCAACGAGATGATGCGGGCCGTGCGGGTCCTGGCCGGCAAGTGTGTGGCCGGTGAACTGGACTGGCGAACCCTGGACGAGGAGATGCTGGCCGCGCACCTGGACACCGCGGGGCAGCCCGATCCCGACCTGCTGATCCGGACCGGCGGCGAACACCGGCTGTCCAATTTTTTGCTCTGGCAGGCCTCCTATTCCGAGCTCTACTTCACTGAGACCATGTGGCCCGATTTCAGGAAAAGGGAGTTTCTCGAGGCCCTGGCCACCTACGGCCGACGACAGCGCCGTTTCGGCAAGACCGGGGCCCAGCTGCAGGGGTGAGTTTCATGGGGCGCGTTTTTCCAGGCATTGCCATGGCCGCGGGCTGGATCTTCCTGCTCGCCCTCGCGCCGGTCCCCCTGTTCTGGCTCTGCATTGTCCTGGTGATCGGGCGGGCCCTCTTCGAGTTCAGCCGCATGACCGGCCTCTCTTTTCCCGGCCTGCCGTCCGGCCTGTGGGCCGGGGTCATCCTGCTGCCGGCCCTGGCCTCCCTGGCCGGGTCCGCGCAGGCCGTGGCCGCCGGCCTGACCGCCGGCCTGCTCGGTCTCGTCTTCCTGGTCCTGGGCCGGTACTCGAGCCTTGACAACGTCCTGGAGAAGCTGTCCCTGGCCATCATGGGCCTGGTGTACATCTCCTTCTGCGGCGCGCACATTGTCCTGATCCGGCACCTGGAGCACGGCGCGGCCTGGCTCTTTGTCCTGACCGTGATCACCGCCGCCTCCGACACCGGCGCCTACTACGCGGGTCGCGCCTTTGGCAGGAAAAAGCTCTGTCCCAGCATCAGCCCGGGCAAGACCGTGGCCGGCGGTATCGGCGGCCTGGCCGGCGGCGTGCTCCTGGCCGTGCTTGCCGGCCTGGTCCTGCTGCCCTCGGTCCATCCGCTGCGGCTGGGAGCGGTCGCGGCCCTGCTGGTGGTCATCGGTGTCACCGGCGACCTTGCCGAGTCGGTGATCAAGCGCGCCACCGGCTGCAAGGATTCGGGCACGATCCTGGCCGGCCATGGCGGTCTCCTGGACCGGGTCGACTCCATCCTGCTCACCGCGCCGGTACTCTACTACCTACTTGCTTATGGACTGGTCGCATGAATAGAAAAAACATCTCCCTGCTCGGCTCCACCGGCTCCATCGGCCGCAATGTCCTGGCGGTGGTCCGGCGGTTCTCCGACCGGTTCCGGGTGACCGGCCTGGCGGCCGGCCGCAACATCGAGGAGCTCGCCCGCCAGGTGCGGGAGTTCGAGCCAGAGCTCGTTTCCGTGGCCGACGAGGACCTGGTGGCGCCCCTGGCCGGGCTGCTGCCCGGGTACAAGGGCCGCATCCTCTGGGGCGAGGAAGGGAACCGGCGGATCGCGACCATGGAGGAGTGCCGGATGGTGGTCTCGGCGGTGGTGGGGAGCGTCGGCCTGCTGCCCACCCTGGACGCCATCCGGGCCGGCAAGGATATCGGCCTGGCCAACAAGGAGACCCTGGTCATGGCCGGCCGCCTGATCATGGACGCGGTGCGGGAGCACGGCGTGCACCTGCTGCCCATTGACTCCGAGCACAGCGCCATCTTCCAGGCCCTGGAGGCAGGCCGCCGGCAGGACGTTGCCCGCATCATCCTCACCGCCTCGGGCGGTCCCTTTCACGGCCGCCGGTCAACCGAGCTCTCCACGGTGACCCCGGAACAGGCCCTGGCCCACCCCAACTGGGACATGGGCCGCAAGATCTCCATTGATTCCGCCACACTAATGAACAAGGGGCTGGAGGTGATCGAGGCGCGCTGGCTCTTTGACGTCCAGGCCGACCGGATCGGCGTGGTGGTCCATCCCCAGTCCATCGTCCACTCCCTGGTCGAGTTCAGGGACGGCTCCGTGGTGGCCCAGCTCGGCATACCCGACATGCGCATCCCCATTGCCTACGCCCTGTCCTACCCGGAACGGATGGACCTGGGCCTGTCGCGTCTCAGCCTGTCCCAGTGCGGCAACCTCAGTTTTGAAAAGCCGGACTACGAGCGGTTCCCCGCCCTGCAGCTCGCCTTTGCCGCCCTGGAGCAGGGTGGCGTCAAGCCGGCCATGCTCAATGCCGCCAACGAGGTGGCCGTGGACGCCTTCCTGGATGGCCGTCTCGGTTTCACTGATATCGCCGCCGTGGTGGGCGCCACCCTGGAGTCAGCCGCCCCGGAAGAGGACAGCGACCTGGAGGCCATCCTGCGGGCGGACCGGGTCGCCCGGCAGCGGGCCGGCGAAGAGATCAGCCTGCGTGGCCGGGCCATCCGGCAGGCCGGCTGAGCAATCGCCCACCCCGGTGCACTTATTTCAGACTACGCCATGATTTCACTTGTCTCATTTGTCATTGTTCTCGGTGTCCTGATCTTTGTCCACGAGTTCGGCCACTTCATTGTCGCCAAGCTCTTCGGGGTCCGGGTGCTCAAGTTTTCACTCGGCTTCGGCAACAAGGTGGTGGGCAGGAAGTGGGGCGAGACCGAGTACCTGATCAGCGCCTTTCCCCTGGGCGGCTATGTCAAGATGTTCGGCGAACAGCCGGGCGAGGAGATCCCTGCCGGGGAGCGCAGGCGCTCCTTTTCCCACAAGCCGGTCTGGCAGCGGTTCTGCATCGTTCTTGCCGGCCCGATGTTCAACCTCCTCTTCGCCCTGGTCCTCTTCTTTGTCATGTTCGCCCTGGCCGGACTGCCGGAGCCGGTGGACACCACCACCATCGGCAACGTGGCCCCCGGCTCGGTGGCGGAACGGGTCGGGATAAGGCCCGGCGACAGGATCCTGTCCATCGATGGCCAGGGGACCACCACCTGGGAACAGGTCTCCGAGCTGGTCCGCAAGAGCAAGGGACGGGAGATCACCCTGGTCCTGGAGCGTGGTGGCAAACGGATCACCATCCGCGCCACCCCGGCCATGGAAAAGGTCAAGGACATCTTCGGCGAGGTGGTGGGTGAGCGCTACATGCTGGGCATCATCCGCAGTGACAAGGTGCGCTACGAAAAGGCGTCGCTGGGCAAATCGGTGCGCGCCGCCCTGATCCAGACCTGGAACCTGATCTTCCTGACCGTGATGGGCATTATCAAGATCCTGCAGCGGGTCGTGCCGGCCAGCGAGCTGGGCGGGCCGATCCGGATCGCCCAGATGGCCGGCCAGCAGCTGGAGGCCGGCTGGATGAACCTGCTCTACTTCATGGGGTTGCTCAGCATCAACCTGGGCATCCTCAACCTGCTGCCCGTGCCGGTCCTGGACGGCGGCCACCTCGCCTTCCTGACCATCGAGGGCATCCGGGGCAAACCCCTGTCCGACCGGGCCATGGAGATGGCCCAGCGGCTGGGCATCGCCCTGCTCGGCACCCTGATGCTCTTTGTCTTCTATAACGACATCCTGCGGATCGTACAGCGGTGGATGGGCTCCTGATCCTGGCCATCGAGACCGCCACCGGCTGCGGCTCCGTTGCCCTGACCCGGGGCGGCGTGCAGGGGGGACGGCTCCTGGGCGAGTGCACGCTCCAGCCCGAGACGGTCCACTCACGGCGGCTCCTGGGCAGCGTTGACTGGCTCCTGGAATCGGTGGGCGTGGGCTGGTCCGAGCTGGACGGGATCGGCATCTCGCTCGGCCCCGGCTCCTTTACCGGCCTGCGCATCGGCATGGCCGCTGCCAAGGGGCTGGCCATGGCCACGGAACGTCCCCTTGTCGGCGTGCCGACCCTGGAGGGGATCGCTCTCTCCTGCGCCGCGGCGGAGAGGCGGGTCTGCTGCCTGCTCGATGCCCGCAGGCAGGAGGTCTATGCCGCCTTCTTTGATCCGGCGGCAGTGCCCGTGGCCGCCGGCCCGGCCATGGCGATCCGGCCGGGCGAATTGCTGGCCCGGCTCCGGGAGCCGGTGCTGGTGGCCGGGCCCGGGGTCGCGGCCTGTGGCGATCTGCTGCGCTCCCATCCCCTGGTGCGCCTTCTGCCGGCCTCCCTGGCCCAGCCCCGGGCCGCCCGCATCGGCCTCTTGGCCGCCGGACGGCTGGAACAGGGCGATACCCTGGACCCGGCCACGGCCGCGCCCCTCTACGTGCGGGCATCGGAGGCCGAGGTGAACCTGAAAAAGAAACAATCGGCACGATCATGATCACGAGGCGAACAACCAGGCAGATCCATGTCGGCGACGTGGCCATTGGCGGTGGCGCGCCGATCTCGGTGCAGTCCATGACCAACACCGACACCAGTGACGTGGAGGCCACCGTGGCCCAGATCCACCGCCTGGAGGAGGCGGGCTGCGAGCTGATCCGGGTGGCCGTGCCCGGCCAGGAGGCCGCCACGGCCATTGGCGCCATCCGCGAGCGGATCAGGATCCCGCTCATCGCGGATATCCATTTCGATTCCCGCCTGGCCGTGACCGCCGTGGAAAACGGCGCCCAGGCCATCCGCATCAATCCCGGCAACCTGGGCGGACCGGACAAGCTGCGGCGGGTGGTGGACGCGGCCCGCGCCCACGGCGTGCCGATCCGGGTGGGGGTCAACTCCGGATCGATTGAAAAGGATCTCCTCAAGGAACATGGCTACCCGACCCCGGAGCGGCCCGACGCCCTGATCGAGAGCGCCCTGCGCAATGTCCGGCTGCTGGAGGAACTGGAATTTTTCGAGATCAAGATCTCCATCAAGTCCTCGGACACCCTGACCACCATTGCCGGTTACCGCCAGCTCGCCGGGCGGACCGACTATCCTCTCCACATCGGGGTCACCGAGGCCGGCGGCCTCATCGCCGGCACGGTCAAGTCCAGCGTCGCCCTGGGTATCCTGCTCTTCGAGGGCATAGGCGATACCTTCCGCATCTCGCTCACCCGCGACCCGGTGGAGGAGGTCCGGGTGGGATATGAACTGCTGCGCTCCCTGCGGATCCGCGAGCGCGGGCCAGAGATGATCTCGTGCCCGACCTGCGGCCGGACCCGCATCGACCTCTTTCCCCTGGCCGAGGAGGTGGAGCGCCACCTGCAGACCATGGAGAGCAACCTCAAGGTCGCGGTCATGGGCTGCGTGGTCAATGGACCCGGCGAGGCCCGGGAGGCGGACATCGGCATCGCCGGCGGCCACGGCGTGGGCATCATCTTCAAGAAGGGCGAGATCTTCAGGAAGCTTCCCGAGGCCGAACTGCTGCCCGTGTTCCTGGAAGAGCTGTACAAGATGGACGAGGAAAGAAAAAAACAGGGATCCTGAGTTGCTCCCGGGTCCCTGGCTGCTGACAAGGAAAGAAGGCAATGCGCTATTCACAGATGCTCATCCCCACCACCCGCGAGACCCCGGCCGAGGCCGAGATCGCGAGCCACCGCCTCCTGCTGCGGGGCGGCTTTATCCGCAAACTGACCTCCGGGCTCTACACCTTCCTGCCCCTGGGGTTACTGGCCCTGCAGAAGGTGGCGGCCATTGTCCGCGAGGAGATGAACCGCGCCGGGGCCCAGGAGTTGCTCCTGCCCATGGTCCAGCCGGCCGACCTCTGGCAGGAATCGGGCCGCTGGCAGAAGTATGGTCCCGAGCTGCTCCGGTTCAAGGACCGCCACCAGCGCGACTACTGCCTCGGCCCCACCCACGAGGAGGTGATCACCGACCTGGCCCGGCGGGAACTCCGTTCCTACCGGCAGTTGCCGGCCAACCTCTACCAGATCCAGACCAAGTTCCGGGACGAGATCCGGCCCCGCTTCGGCCTCATGCGCTGCCGCGAGTTCGTGATGAAGGATGCCTATTCCTTTGATGTCTCCGACGAGGCAGCCTCGAAGAGCTACGAGATCATGCGCGAGGCCTACCACCGCATCTTTCGCCGCCTGGGCCTGGAATTCCGCGCCGTGGAGGCGGACAGCGGCACGATTGGCGGCTCGTTTTCCCATGAGTTCATGGTCCTGGCCGACACCGGCGAGGACACGCTGGTGATCTGCAATGGCTGCGACTATGCCGCCAACGTGGAAAAGGCGCGCGTGGTCCTGCCCCCGGAGCCGGCAGAGCGGGAAGAGGCCGCGGCCATGGTCAAGGTGGCCACGCCGGGCATGAAGAAGGTGGAGAGGGTGGCGGAATTTCTCGGCACCACGCCGGACCGGGTGATCAAGACCATGGTCTACCTGGCCGACGGCGAGCCGGTGGCCGCCCTGGTGCGCGGCGACCGCGAGGTGCAGTCGGTAAAGCTGAAAAACCTGCTCGGCGCCGACGAGGTGGAGCCCATGCCGGACGACGAGATCTGGAAGCGGACCAGGCTGCCTGCCGGCTACATGGGGCCGGTGGATATCACCATCCGGCTGGTGGCGGACCAGGAGGTGATGGGCATGGTCAATGCTGTGGCCGGGGCCAACGAGAAGGGATACCACCTGACCGGGGTCAACCCGGGCCGCGATTTCCGGCCGGATGTGACCGGCGACCTGCGCCAGGTGACCGCCGACGACCGCTGCCCCGAGTGCGGTGCAGCGCTGACCCTCACCCGGGGCATCGAGGTGGGCCACATCTTCAAGCTCGGCACCGGCTATTCCGAGGCCATGAACGCCACCTTCCAGGACAGCGACGGCACGGAGAAGCACTTTGTCATGGGGTGCTACGGCATCGGCGTCAGCCGGGTGGTGGCCGCGGCCATCGAGCAGAACCACGACGAGCATGGCATCATCTTCCCCCTGCCCCTGGCGCCGTTCCAGGTCATTGTCCTCAACCTGGGCGTCAACAACGAGGCCACCTGCCGGGCCGCGGAGCAGCTCTACAACGACCTGCGGGCCGCCGGCCTGGAGGTGCTCTACGACGACCGCGACGAGCGGCCCGGGGCCAAGTTCAAGGATGCCGACCTGATCGGCATCCCCTACCGGGTCACCGTGGGCCGGACCTGGGAGAAGGAGGGCAGAATCGAGCTGCGCTCGCGCGCCACCGGCGAGACCTCCACCATGGAATACGCTGACGCGGCCGGGCGGATCAGCGCCATGATCCGCGACGAACTGGCAGCGCGGCAATGATGCATCTTTCTATCTGACCGCAGGGATCATGGTTGATTTCAACGGACTCTATTCCATTGCGGCAAGCTACCTGCACGGTGTTGATCTTGAACCGCTGACCCGGGCCTACGAGTTTGCCACCCAGCGGCATGCCGGCCAGAAACACGCCAGCGGGGATCCCTATATCAACCACCTGCTCGAGGTCGCCTCCACCCTGGCCTCCATGAAGCTCGACCGCGACACCATCGTCGCCGGCCTGCTGCATGGCGTGCTCAAGGAGGGCGTGGCCACGGAACGGGAGCTGGAAAAGCTGTTCGGCCGCGACGTGGCCAACATCGTTGACGGTTCCACCAAGATCACCAATGTCCGGTACAACTCGCGGCTGACCCACCAGGCCGAGAACATCCGCAAGCTGTTTTTGGCCATGGGCTCCGATATCCGCGTCCTCCTGGTCAAGCTCGCCGACCGTCTCCAGGACATGGCGACCCTGGGCAGGGCCGACGAGGAGCTGCGGCGGCACGTGGCCCGCGAGACCATGGACCTCTATGCGCCGCTCGCCAGCCGGCTCGGTATCGACTGGATGAAGAGGGAACTGGAGGACCTGGCCTTCCAGTACCTGTTCCCGGTGGAGTACGCCGACCTGACCGGCCACCTGGAGTCCACCCTGGACGAACGGCAGGCCTACGTGGAAGAGGTCATCTCCATCCTCACCGACAAGCTGCGCCGCAATCATATCCACCCGGTACGGATCATCGGCCGGCCCAAGCATCTTTATTCCATCTACAAGAAGCTGGTGGCCCAGAAGATCCCCCTGGAACGGGTCTACGACAAGGTGGCCTTCCGGATCATCGTCCGCACGGTCAAGGAGTGCTACGAGGCCCTGGGCACGGTCCATGCCGACTGGACGCCGGTGCCGGGCAGGATCAAGGACTTCATCAGCGCGCCCAAGTCCAACAACTACCAGTCCCTGCACACCACCGTGGTCGGGCCCCGGGGCCACTTCATCGAGATCCAGATCCGGACCGAGGAGATGGACCGGGTGGCCCAGGAGGGCGTGGCCGCGCACTGGGCCTACAAGGAGGGGCAGAAGATCTCCGGCAACGACGCCCGCCTGTTCCGGGAGCTGAAGAAGCTGGTCCGCAGCCTGCAGGAGGTGGAGGATCCCACCGAGTTCCTCGAGTCGGTGCGCGGCGAGCTCTTTGAGCCGGACATCTACGTGCTCACGCCCGACGGCGAGGTGCGGGAGCTGCCGCGCGGCTCCACGCCCATCGATTTCGCCTACTCCATCCACACCGCCGTGGGCGACACCTGCACCGGCGCCAAGGTCAACGGCCAACTGGTGCAGCTTAAGCACGAGCTGCAGAACGGCGATATCGTCGAGATCATCACCTCCAAGAACCAGCATCCCAAGCGGGCCTGGCTGCAGCTGGTCAAGACCGGCCGGGCCAGGACCAGGATCCGGCAGTGGTTGCGGCGCGAGGAGCGTGAGCGGTCCCTGAGGCTGGGCCGCGAGATCTGCGAGCGGGAGCTGAAAAAGCACGACATCTCGCTCAAGAAACTGATCAAGAGCGGCCACATGCGGTTGCTGCTCAAGGAGCTGCACTGCAACTCCCTGGACGATATGCTGGTCAAGGTGGGATCGGGCGCCATCACCACGGCCCACCTGGAACGGGCCCTGCTGCCGCAGGAGGTCCGGGAGGAGGAAGAGAAGCGGCGCGAGCAGGAACTGCTGGAAAAGACGCGGCGGGCCGGCAGCACGGAGCGCAGCAGGGACAAGGAGCGGGAGGCCCTGGACATCGATGGCGTCGATGACATGCTGGTCAAGGTCAGCCAGTGCTGCAAGCCGGTGCCGGGCGACGATATCATCGGTTTCATCACCACCGGTTCGGGCATCTCCATCCACAAGGCGGACTGTCCCAACCTGCGGGCCACTGACCCGCGGCGCTGGCTCGATGTCGCCTGGGCCGGATCGCCGCGCACCATGCACCGTTCCGAGCTGTTGATCCGGGCCGAAAACCGGAAGAACATCCTGGCCGAGATCAGCGGCACCATCAGCGCCGACGATGCCGAGATCGTTGAATTCAGGTCCAGGATCACGCCGGAGAATGTGATTGAGCTGGCCGTGATTCTCGAGGTCAACGACCTCAAGCACCTGCAGGTCCTGCAGCAGCACCTGCGGCAGATGCCCGCGGTCATCGAGGTCCGCAGGGCCTGAGCCGGCCATGGAACGGCTGATCATCTGCCAGGTCTGTGGCAACGAGATGGAGGCCGCCCTCGTCTCCTGTCCCTTCTGCGGCGCAGAGCGGGCCTCGGACCCGCTCTTCCCGCCGGGACCGCGGCACCGGACCGTCAACCTGGAAAGGGGGCTGCCCACGGTCCGCCAGGCCCTGGACCGGCTGCGGCAGGAACTCGAGCTGGCCCGCCTGCAGGGCTGCCGGGTCCTGACCCTGATCCACGGCTACGGTTCCAGCGGCACGGGCGGCGCCATCCGCACCGAGGTCCGGCGGCAGCTCGACTATCTCATGGAGCGGGGCGAGATCAACGATGTCCTGGCTGGCGAGGATTTCCACCGGCGCACCGGGCATGGCCGGCAGATCATGCGGCGGTTTCCCTTCCTGGCCCTGCACCATGACGCCAATCGGGGCAACCGGGGGATAACCCTGGTGGTCCTGTGAGGGAGACGGGCAGGATGCGGGTTGTAGGCGGTCAGGCGGCCGGTGCCATTTTTGCGTCCCTGTCCGCCGGTTTTTGGTTTCTGACAAGGGAGGATATATGCGCCAGGACGGACGGGCAGCCGATGCACTACGCCCGGTGACCATCGACTATGACGCCCAGCCCCATGCCGACGGCTCGGTGCTGATCCGCATGGGTGGCACACACGTCCTCTGCGGCGTGACAGTGGAGGACCGGGTGCCTCCCTTTCTCGAGGGTGCCGGCCAGGGCTGGATCACGGCCGAGTACGGCATGCTGCCCTGTGCCACCCACAGCCGCGGCCGGCGCGAGGCGGTCAGCGGCCGGAGCGGCCGCACCTACGAGATCCAGCGGCTCATCGGCCGTTCCCTGCGCATGATGGTGGACCTGCGGCAGCTGGACGGTTACACCCTGCGCGTTGACTGCGACGTGATCAATGCCGACGGCGGCACGCGCTGCGCCTCCATCACCGGCGCGGCCCTGGCCGTGCGCCGGGCCCTGGAACGGATGGTGGAAGAGGGGCGGCTGCAGGTCCTTCCGGAGCTGTTACCGGTGGCCGCTGTCAGTGTCGGCGTGGTGGCGGACCAGGTCCTGCTCGACCTGGATTACAGCGAGGACTCGGCGGCCCAGGTGGACGCCAACTTTGTCATGGCCGGCGACGGTCGCTGGATCGAGGCACAGTCCACGGCCGAGGGCGGGCCCTTTGCGCCGGAGCTCTTCAGTCGCATGGCCGACCTGGCCGCGGCCGGCGTCGAGGCCCTGGTCCGGAGATTCTGGCCATGATCCCGGCGGGAGGACCCTGTCCCTGCGGCTCGGGCCGGACCTTTGCCCGCTGCTGCGAACCGTTGCTGCGCGGAAGCCGGCAGGCCGCAAGCGCGGAGGAACTCATGCGCTCCCGCTACTGCGCCAACGTGTGCGGTGATTTTGCCTACCTGGACCGCACCTGGCACCCGTCCACGAGACCGGCCCGCACCGAGGGGACGGCACTACGCTGGCGCCGGTTGCAGGTGCTGGCCTGCGCAGGGGAGAAGGGGAGGGAAGATCGGGCAACGGTGGAGTTCCGGGCCTGGTACCTGCAGGAAAACCTGCTGCGGGTGCACCACGAGATCAGTCGTTTTGTCCGCACGGAGACCGGCTGCTGGCTCTACCTGGACGGCGAGCCGTGTTTCGGGCCGGCCATCGACCTGGGCCGGGTGGGCCGCAACCAGCCCTGTCCCTGCGGCTCGGGCCGGAAGTTCAAGAGATGCTGCCTGGCCCTGCTGTCATGACGCGGCCAGGAGTCCCCTGGACAGAAGCGGCGCGGAAGCGGCGGGTACGCACAGGATCGGTCCCTATTGCCGCGACTTCCACCTGCTGAGCACGTAGACAAAGTGCAGGCTGTCAGGATCCTTGTAACTGTGGGCGGCATAGGTTGAAAGCACCCAGTGCATGCCCCTGGTCATGGAACTGAAACCGCTTTTCTCCATCTCTTCTGGCGGGGTGAGAAAGTCGATGTCGCCGTTCATCCTGGCCGTGATCACCCCGTCCCTGTTGACCACCGTTCCCACGGGCCGGTCGGGATGTTTCTTTACAAATACCGAGTAGTTCCTGAAGGTACCCTCCAGCCGGTAGGTGACGGTGACCCGCTGTCGCTGCCCCTGGCCGGCGAGCCGGCGCTCCACCAGGTCCAGCCGGATCCGGGGCGGGGCCAGGATCCTGTTCTTCTCCTCGTCGCTTTTTCCGGCGGCAACCTTTTCCGCCGCAGCCAGCGCCTTCCGGTACCAGGTCTTTGCCTTCCGGTAATCCACCGGCACTCCCTTGCCGTAGAAGAAGTAGTCGCCCACCATCAGCGGTGACTGCGGGTCCAGGGTGTTGGAGGACGCCTGCTGGAACCATTTCATGGCCTCGGCATAGTCCCCCCTGGCATCGGCAAACCGGGCCAGCTGGACCATGGCCGGGTAATTTCCCTCGGCAGCGGCCCTGGCAAACCATTTCCTGGCCTGCTCGGCGGGATCGTCGCTGGGCATTACCGAGTGGAGGTAGAGCAGGCCGATATCGCCCAGCAGTGTCGGGTCGCCGTCCGGCTGCCCCTCGAGCCTGTCGATGATGGCCTGGAAAGAGGAGATGGCCCTGTTCCTGTCGGGCCTGATGTCGCGGCGCAGGCAGGTGAGCTGCTCCCTGTCCTGCGGCTGGTAGGATGGCGGCAGCTTGTCCATGTACAGTTCGGCCAGGAAGCGCAGGGCCTGGAGCTGGTCCTGCCGGGCGGCCTGGTCCAGGAAGTTCAGCGCCGTCCGGCGGTACTTGGGGACATCGCTGCAGGCGTACTGGATCGCGCGGTTGTAATACTCGTCACCACTGCAGTTCCAGCAGATCCTGTAGCTGATCTGCCGGTAGACAAGGCCTATGATCACCAGGGCGAGTACCAGTACCAGGGCGAGAGCTATACCAAGCTTGCGCATGGAATCCGTCCTCCATTGGGAACCGGCCGTCCGGTTCGATCTGTTTCATTCATTCGCATCATAGCCCGGTCATGCTCTGCTCAGTGGGGCGCTCCCAGGGAGAGCTTGTGGGGATCGCCGTGACAGTCCAGGCAGTCGGAAAAGCCCTGCAGGATGCCGGCCGAGTGCGGTATGCCATGACAGTCCTGGCAGGACGGGATGGTGCCATGTTTTTCCGAGTGGCAGAAGACGCAGCGCAACATGGAGTGGGCCGACCTGCCCGCCTTCAGCCTGGCGCCGATGCCGGTGTGACAGCCGGCGCAGATGGCATTGTCGATCCTGGTGCCGTAGCGGACTTCCTGCGGCATGTGGGCCGGGTGGCAGGCCGTGCATCCCTTGTTGCTGACATAGGTGGTGTGCGGTTTTTCGTGGCACTCGCTGCACCTGGGGATATTGCCGTGGCGTTCGCTGTGGCAGTCGTTGCAGGCGAGTTTCGAGTGACTGCCCGGATGGTCCGCCAGCTGGGCCGCCTGGTCGCCGTGGCAGTCGGCGCAGAAAGGCTGCAGCTGTTCGATGTCCAGGCTTGCCAGGGGGGCATGCGGTTTCTGGTGGCACTGCTTGCAGGCGGTCATCCGGTCGGCGTCACCGTGGGGGTGATCGTGGCAGTCGGTGCAGTGCGGCAGGACATCCTGGTAGCGCAGGCCGTGCCGGAAGCTGTGAAAGGTCTTGTGGCACTGGCGGCACGGAATCCGGTGCGCGCCCCTGCCCGTCTTGATGGTGGTGAAGATCTCGAAGTGGCAGCGGGCGCAGTCGACGGTGGTCATCCCCCGGGGCAGGGGTTGGACGTCCTGGCTGTAGGGATCCTTGTCCGCGGCCTGCGCGGCGGGAGCCGGGGGCAGCAGCACCAGGCAGCCTGCCAGCAGCAGGACCGTGACCAGTGCGGATAGTCTCGCTTGCTTTCTCCTCATATTCTCCTCGCGCTCCCAGGATGTTGACCGGTTCCGCGGCTCATTTTTTCAGGTGGTGCGGGTTGCCGTGGCACTTGTGGCAGTCCGGGAAGTTCCGGTGCAGCGGTGCGTCGTGGGGCTCACCGTGACAGGTGCGGCACTTGCGGATGACCTTGTGCCTGCTGGTATGGCAGTAGACGCACTGCAACTTGCCGTGCTTGCTCTTGTTGTCACTCTTCAGGGCCTTGTACTCGGCCTCGTGGCAGGCGCCGCAGAGCCTTGGCGCCACCTTTTTGGCAAAGGTCGGCGGCATGGGGTAGTGGGGCCGGTGGCACTTGAGGCAGTCGCTGTATTTCATCGACGCATCGTGGCCCTCGTGGCAGTCAAGGCAGCTCAGGTGCCGGCCATGGATCCGGTGGCACTTGTTGCACTCCTGCCCGGCGTGGGCGCTGGGATGTTTCTTCATGTCCCTGCCGATCTGCGGATGGCAGGAGAGACAGACCGGCCGCACCGACTTGACCTCGCTGAAGTCGATCTTCTTCGGCTCGTGCGGGTTGTGGCAGCCGGTGCAGTTCTTCATGGCAAAGTGCTTCTTCTCGGCAGGATCGTGGCACTGTGAACAGGATGGTATGACGTTTTCCTTCCGCGGCGGATGCGCCTGGTGGCAGTCGGTGCAGGCCAGGTTCTCCCTGTGGGCGGCGCCGTTCTTGGCAAAGGTTTTGGCAATATCGCCATGGCAGGCACCGCAGAGGGCAGGGGGGATCTCCGCGTCCCAGGTATAGCGGTTGGGTTGGTGCGGCCGGTGACAGCGCAGGCAGTCCTTGCGGGTCAGCTCGGGCGCGTGCTTCTCGTGGCAGTCGGTGCAGGTGTCCGACTGGCCCTTGGCGAGCCCGTGCTGGTGGTGGCAGGCGGTGCAGTCCTGCTCCGAGTGGGCGCTGGGGATCTCCTGCATCTGCTTGCTGATATCGGTATGACAGGTGATGCAGACCGGCTTGGCGTCGCCCAGGCTGTCAAAGTCGGTCACGATGGGGGCATGGGGATTGTGGCACCTGGTGCAGCCGGGGGTGGAAAAGTGGGGGTTGTCGGCCGGGTCGTGGCACCTGGAGCACTTGGGAATCACGGCCTTGCCCTTGGGCGGATGGCCCTCGTGGCAGTCGAGACAGGCAAGCTCGTTCTTGTGGGCCGAATCCTGGCTGTGGACGGTCTTGACCTCGTCGAAGTGGCATTTGATGCAGTCTGCGCCGGTAAGCGGCAGGGGCTTCACCTCTGCCATGGCCAGGGTGCCGGACCACAGCAGGATCAGGCAACACAGGCCGATGTGTATTCCGAATCGTTTCATCCCTACGTCCTCTGGTCCCTGGGCGGACCTGGATTTTGTTTGTATCACCTGTGCGGGCCTGCGCTCCTCCGCGGGCCCGGCACCCCCGGCCGGATGGCCGGGGGCGGATTGCCGTCAGCTTGCACGGGGCGTTTGCAGCCGCGTGTCAGCGGGCCAGGTTGTGCGGATCCCGGTGGCAGGTGAGGCACTCGGGGAACTTCTTGTGGATGTACGGGTCATGGGGCTGGTCGTGGCAGTCAACACAGGGCGTGATCTTGCCGTGACGACCGTCGTGGCACTCCACGCAGCGCATCTCGCTGTGCTTGGTGCCGGACTTGGCCAGGGTGGCGGCGATGTCATCGTGGCAGGCCGCGCAGAAGGCCACCGGGATATCATCGCCATAGGTGATATCGGTGGGGCTGTGCGGCTTGTGACACTTGAGACAGTCTTTGATGGTCATGTCGGGCGTGTGGCCCTCGTGGCAGTCCAGGCAGGTCTGGTACTGCCCCGGGCCCAGGCCGTGCTGGTTGTGACAGGAGTTGCAGTCCTGCTCGGCATGGGCGCTGGGATGGGCCGCCATCTCCTTGCCCTTGTCCGGGTGACAGGTGAGGCAGGCGGGCTTTGTTGCGGCCACGGTGGTGAAGTTGAGCTCGAGCGGGTGGTGGGGGTTATGGCACGATGTGCACCCCTTGGTGGCGAAATGCTTGTTCTCGCCCGGGTCGTGACATTCGGAACAGCTCGGAATGGCATTGGTGCCCGAGGGCGGATGCTCCTGGTGACAGCCGGTGCAGTTGACCTCCAGGTGGGCGCCGCCATGGGCGTCCAGGTCCTTGGCGATATCAAAGTGGCACTTGACGCAGTCGCTGTTGGTCAGCGGCACCGGTTTCAGCTCTTCGGCGGCCCTGGCCGGCGTTGCTGCTGTCCCGGCTGCCGGCTTTGCCGCGGCAGCGGCCGTCTCGCCCCTGCCAGCCCCGGTGGCAGCGGCCTTGCCTGCTGCCGTGGCCTTGTCCGCGGTCTTTTGCCGGGCGGCAGGGGCCTGGTCCGTGGCAGGGGCCTGGTCGGCCTTGGCCTGGTCAGGCGCGGCGTCGGCGGCCCGGGCGGTCTTTGCAGCGACCGCGGCGCCGTGGCCCTGGTCCGCGGCCATAACCGGCACCGCTGTCATGGTCGCAAGGCCGAAGAATACCAGCGTCAGTAGCACTCTCTTCATCTCTCCCCCTTTTTGCATATCTCGGAACATCAGAAACCGGATGCCGCTGAACGGCCAGGTGCCCGCGGCGTCTGCCAGGGAATTCATGCCCGGGCCGGCCTGACAACAGCAAATGAACCGTTATTCAGTAGGTAGCAAATATCTACCAAAAAAGCAAGGTGATAAGAGTATGAATTCCGATTTTCCAGAGCGCCGGCCGCCGGTTGCCCATGGTGTGGCAACAGGTGGCGAACGGCTCTTGCCGGCAATTACACGAATGAAATCTATCTTTCGGAGACCCCGGAAATCCCGTTGGCGGCAGGGCCCGGCAGCGCTGGCGGATGTTCGCCGCCGCCAGGGAGGGAGAAAGAGAATCGGTATTGGCAGGTCCCTGCCATGGCCGCTGGCGGCGACATCCGCGGGCAGGGGCCGGCGGGCAGTCCGGGCGTCTGCGGGGTGCTGGCGCGGTATTTGCTACGTTTGTGGTGGTGACTCCGGGAAGCGGGGTGATAGCGGTGTTTGCCTGACAGGGGGAGGAACATGGTGCATGGCAGGACAATGGTCGGAAGCGGGATCCGGGTGGTGTTTTTTCTCCTGCTGCTTCTTGCGGCCTCCGCGGCGCGGGGAGCGGAATACTATGTTGACGGCGCCGGTGGCAGCGACGACGGCACGGGCACGGCAACAGACCCCTTCCTGAGCGTGAACCGCGCCGTGCGCGAGGCCTCGGGGGACGATACCATCAATATCCGTCCCGGCGTCTACCATGAGTCAATCATGCTGGTGGCGCCGTCGCAGCGGGGAATCCACCTGGTCGGCGTGGTGGAGGCGGGCCAGTGGCCGGTGCTCCGGTCAGCGGATGCCGGCTCGCACGTCATCGTGGCAAAGGATTTCACCGGCAGCATCGAAAACCTGGAGATCACCGGCGCCACGGACGCCATCGGCGTCAACCTGATCGGTGACGACAACGGCGTGACCACGGGCCGGGTCATCGGCTGCCGGGTCCACGGCAACAGGATCGGCGTCCACCTGATGACCGTGGGCGGGAGCAGGAGCTGCGATCCCCTTGTCCAGGGGAACGTCATCTACGACAACAGCACCCGGGGGATCGGGTTCATGGACAATGCCACCGGCGTCGCCGAAGGCAACGACATCTACGACAACGGTTCCGGTCTCATTGACAGCTCCGGTATCGGCATCAGCGGCAACGCGGCGCCCACCATCGTCAACAACACCATCCACGGGAACTCCAATGCCGGTATCTCGATCCGGGACCATGCCGCGCCCGTGATCCTCCACAACACCATCACCCACCATGACGTGGACGGCGACACCGTGGTGGGTACCGCCATCAGGGTCCAGCAGAACGGGGGAATCGATTTCCTGGACATCAGGAACAATATCATTGCCTGGAATATCCATGGCCTGGTGAGCCAGGGAGGGCGCTTCTGCTCGGGGAACCGGTACAATCTCGTCTGGCAGAACAGCGGCACAGACTACACGGGGTTTGTGGCGGGACCGGGGCACCTGTCCGCGGACCCGGGCCTTGTCGATCCCGTGGCCGGTGATTTCCATCTCCGTTCCGGCTCGGCCTGCATCGACGCCGCCGAGCCCGTGGCCGGCGTGGTGCACGACATGGACGGCGACAGCAGGCCCATGGGCGACGGGCCGGATATCGGCGCCGACGAGTTCCGGCCGGCAAGCGTTCCTCCCGGCGGCGGTGCCGGCGATGACCAGCAGGAACCGGCCGCCATGCTCCTGCAACCCGTCTACATGCTCCTGCTCAGGTAGTGGGGCTGCCATGGCGGGCAGCCTTGTTTTGATGTTCCTCGTCAGGTGATTATGGTATAGTGACCGGCAAACTCTGACCCGGTCACTGGTATGCATATTCCCCTGCTCACCGATATCGTCATCATCTTCGGCCTTGCGGTCGCTGTCCTGCTGCTGTTCCACTTCCTGCGCCTGCCGCCGGTGGTCGGCCTGCTCCTCACCGGCACCGTGGCCGGGCCGCACGGTCTCGGCCTGGTCGGCGCCGTGGACGAGGTCGAGGTCCTGGCCGAGATCGGTATCATCCTGTTGCTCTTCACCATCGGTATCGAGTTTTCGTTCAAGAAGCTCATCGAGATCAGGAAACAGTTCCTGGTCGGCGGCACCCTGCAGGTGGGCCTCACCGTGCTGGCCGTGTTTTTTCTTGCCCGTTGGTTCGGGGTCGCGGCGCCGGAGGCAGTGTTCTACGGTTTCCTGATCGCCTTGTCCAGCACCGCCATCGTGCTCAGGATGATCCAGGAGCGGGCCGAGATCGACACGCCGCACGGCCGCACCGACCTGGGCATGCTCCTCTTCCAGGACGTGATCATCGTGCCCATGATCCTGGTCACGCCGCTGCTGGCGGGCAACCGGCCCGACGAGATCAGCTCGGCGGTCTACCTCTTTGCCGCCAAGGGGATCGCTATTGTCGTTCTGGTCCTGGTGGCGGCCAAGTGGCTGATGCCCTGGCTGCTGCGCCAGGTGGCGCGGACCCGCAGCAAGGAGCTCTTCCTGCTCAGCGTGGTCACCATCTGCCTCGCCATTGCCTGGCTCACGGCCAGCGCCGGCCTCTCCCTGGCCCTGGGCGCCTTCATCGCCGGCCTGATCATCTCCGAGTCCGAGTACAGTCACCAGGCCCTGGGCAATATCCTGCCCTTTCGCAACGTCTTTACCAGTTTCTTCTTTGTCTCCATCGGCATGCTGCTGGACACGGGTTTCCTGTTCGGCAACCTGCCGGCCATCCTGCTCGGCTCGGCGGCCGTGCTCCTGCTCAAGGCGGTGATCACCGGCAGTGTGACCATCCTCCTCGGCCTGCCCCTGCGCAGTGCCATCCTGGCCGGGCTCGGCATCTGCCAGGTGGGGGAGTTTTCCTTCATCCTCTCCCGCACCGGCGTGGCCAACGGGTTTTTGGTGGACCACTACCAGATCTTTCTCGCCGTCGCCATCCTGACCATGGCCCTGACCCCCTTCATCATCGAGCTGGCGCCCCGCTTTGCCGACCGCATCGTCCGGTTGCCGCTGCCGGCCCGGCTGCGGGCCGGGTTCCGGCCCCTGCCCGAGACGGACGGGGCAGGCAAGAGGCTGGATCGCCACCTGGTCATCATCGGTTTCGGGCTCAATGGCAGGAACGTGGCCCGGGCCGCGGGCATGACAGGGATCCCCTACGTGATCATCGAGATGTCACCGGATACGGTCAGGAAGGAACGGGAACAGGGCGAGCCGATCTTCTATGGCGACGCCATCCACGAGGAGGTGCTGCGCCATGCCGGCGTGGAAAACGCGACAGTGGTGGTGGTGGCGATCAACGATCCCGCGGCCACCCGCGGCATCATCGAGAGCGTGCGCCGGCTCACCAGCCGGGCCCACCTGATCATCCGCACCCGGTATCTCTCCGAGATGCAACCCCTCTACGACCTGGGTGCCAACGAGGTGATCCCGGAGGAGTTCGAGACCTCGGTGGAGATCTTCTCCCGGGTCCTGGCCAGGTACCTGGTGCCCAGGACACGCATCGACCAGATCGTGGGCCAGCTCCGCTCGGACGGCTACGAGATGTTCCGCGCCCCGGTCCGCGACCGGTCCCTGGTCGCCGATCTCCGCCTCCACCTACCGGACGTGGAGATCAGCGCCATGGAGGTGGACCGGGATGCACCCCTTGTCGGCCGCTCCCTGCAGGAGGCCGGCTTTCGCCGCCGGCACGGGGTCACGGTGCTGGCGGTCTGCCGCGGCAGGCAGACCTTTGCCAACCCCGAGCCGGACATGGCGCTGGCGGCCGGGGACGTGCTCTACCTGATGGGCACGCCCGAGCAGGTGGCTGCCGTGGACAGCCTGTTCCGGGCCAGGGAGGAGGAAGGGGAGGAGGATCCTACAGCGTCACCGGCGTGACGAATCCCGGCGGTTTCACGGCCAGGACCGAGCAGCCGATGGACTGGAGGATGGTCTCGGCGGTATTGCCCATGATGAACCCCGGGATACCGGTCCGGCCCACGGTGCCCATGACCACCAGGTCGGCATCCACCTCCCTGACGAGCTGCGGGATCACCCGGTGCGCCTCGCCCTTGATGATATGGACCTGGGGTTTGAGGAACTCCAGGGTGTCGTCGCCCAGCGTACCGGTGAGCTCCTGCATCATCTCGCCCATCCTGGCCATGTGCTCGCTCTTCTGCTGCTCCACCCACTGCTGCACCTCGGTGTCATGGCTGAAGCTGAAGCGGGGCGTGTTGAGCAGGCCCTCGCCCCAGGCGGTCCAGGCGTGGACGATGTGCAGCTCGCTGAACTCGGACAGGGCCAGTGACGAGGCCATCTCCAGGATCTGGCGGTTGAGGATGTCCACGTTGGAGTCGTCCTCGGCCTGGCCGATGTCCACCGCGGCAACGATCCGTTCGTAGTTCTCCTTGCCGTCTCCCTGCATGATCCACACCGGGCAGGGGCATTTGCGCAAGAGGTGCATGTCGGCGCCACCGAAGATCCGGTCGTGCAGGCCGGAGCTCTTTTCGGCGCACTTGATCACCAGGTCATGGCCGTTGCGCAGGACCTCCCTGATGACGCCGGGAAAGACCCTCTCCTCGATGATCTTGCCCCTGATCTCCGCCGCGCTGTCCAGTTCCGCGATCATGGCGTCGATCTGTGCCTGCCGGTCATCTATGATGGCCTGCCTGAGCCGGCCGTAGACCCTGTCGCCGCCCCTGTCGCGCGGCAGGTCAAGGGCCACGGCCACGGTCAGGTCGGCCTGGTTGTGCCCGGCCAGGTTGATGGCCCGCTGCAGGGCCGCCTGCTCCGTGCAGGTGTCGTCATGGACGAACAGGATATTTTTAAATCGTTTCATCTGTATTTCCTCCCTGTCGGTTGCCCGGTTGCCCGTGCAAGCCGGATCAGTTGGTCGCGGCCTTCCTGCCGCGGCGCACTCTTTTCTCCAGCTCCACCACCAGGTAGGCCACCAGTCCGGCTACCAGGATCCGGCCCCAGGACGCGGCGGTGATGGCGCTGGACTGGAACAGCCGGTTCATCAGCGGCAGGTAGGTGTAGACCACCTGGAGCAGGAGCATGGATGTCACCCCGGCAAAGACCCACATGTTGGAGAAGAAGCCGAGCTGGAAGACCGACCTGTTCAGCGAGCGGCAGTTGAACAGGTAGAAGAGCTCCATGATCACGAAGGCATTGACCGCCACGGTGCGCGCCTGGTCCAGGGTGGCGCCCTGCATCCTTTCCCAGGTAAAGAGGCCGAACGCGCCGATGAGGAGCAGGGTGCCCACCAGCAGGATCCGGATGATCAGCTCGCCGGTGAGGATCGGGGTGTCGGGGCTACGGGGCGGCCGCTCCATGATGCCGGGCTCCTTGGGCTCAAAGGCCAGCATCAGGCCCAGGAAACCGGCAGTGGTCATGTTGATCCACAGGATCTGCACCGGCAGGATGGGCAGGGTGACGCCAAGGAAGATGGCGGCCATGATCACCAACCCCTCGCCCAGGTTGGTGGGCAGGGTCCAGACGATGAACTTGGTCAGGTTGTCGAACACACCGCGGCCTTCCTCCACCGCCGCCTCGATGGAGCTGAAGTTGTCGTCGGTGAGCACCATGTCGGCGGCCTCCTTGGCCACGTCGGTGCCGGTGATACCCATGGCCACGCCGATATCGGCCTGCTTGAGCGCCGGCGCGTCGTTGACCCCGTCGCCGGTCATGGCCACCACGTGGCCGCGGGACTGCAGGGCCCGCACCAGCCGGATCTTCTGTTCCGGCGTGGCCCTGGCAAAGACATTGGTCTCCTCGGCCGCCTCGGGCAGGGCCTGGTCCGGGATCTGTTCCAGCTCCTGGCCGGTGAGCACGCCGCCCGGGCCGGTGACGTCCACCGGCCCGCTGTAGAGGCCGATCTGGCCGGCAATGGCCGCGGCCGTGGTCGGGTGGTCGCCGGTGATCATCTTGACCTTGATCCCGGCGGTGCGGCAGACCCGGACCGCCGCCACCGCCTCGGCCCTGGGCGGGTCGATCATGCCCTGCAGGCCGAGAAAGCACAGGCCCGACTCCACGTCCTGGTGATGGATCTCGTGGGTGTCCGGCCCCATCTCCCGGCGGGCAAAGGCCAGCACCCGCAGGCCGCGGGCCGCCATGTGGGTGACCTGCTGCTGGATGGTGTCCTGGTCCAGGGGCTCGATGCCGCCCGAGGAGTCAAGCATGGTGTCGCAGCGGGCCAGGACCTGCTCCACCGCGCCCTTGACATAGACCAGCCGCGGCCGGCCCGTGCCGGTGTCGTGCAGGGTGGCCATGTACTGGTGCACGGACTCGAAGGGGATGGTGTCCAGCCGGGGAAACTTTTCGGTCTCTGTCGCGTCAATGCCGCCCTTGGCAGCGGCGGCCAGCAGGGCGCCCTCGGTGGGATCGCCCTGCACCTGCCAGGCACCGTCCTGCTCCAGCAGCCTGGAGTCGTTGCAGAGCATGCCGGCGCGCAGGCATTCGGCCAGGGCCGGCGCCATGTCCTCCTCCATGCCGTCCTGGCGGACGATGCGGCCCAGGGGCGCGTAGCCGGCGCCGCTGACCTCGTAGTGGATCCCTCCGGCCACGATGGCCTGGACCGTCATCTGGTTTTCCGTGAGGGTGCCGGTCTTGTCGGAACAGATCACCGTGGTGGAGCCCAGGGTCTCCACGGCGGGCAGCTTGCGGATGATGGCCCGCCGCCGCGCCATGCGGCCCACGCCGATGGCCAGGGTGATGGTGACCGCGGCGGGCAGCCCCTCGGGGATGGCGCCCACGGCCAGGGCCACGGCGGCCATGAACATGTCAAAGAGCGACTGGCCGCGCAGTAACCCCACGCCCACCGTGACCGCGGCCAGCCCGAGGATGGCCCAGAGCAGGATATGGCTGAACTGGGTGATCTTCCTGGTCAGGGGTGTCTCCAGGTCCTGGGCCGAGGAGATGAGGCTGGAGATCCTGCCGACCTCGGTCCGGTCGCCCGTGGCGACCACGATACCGGTGCCCTGGCCGTAGGTGGCCATGGTGGAGCCGTAGACCATGTTCCGCCGCTCGGCGAGCACGGTGTCGGCCTCGCCGGGCTCCACGTTTTTCTCGACCGGAACGGACTCGCCGGTGAGCGCTGATTCGTCCACCTGCAGGTCGCGGCAGCGCAGGAGCCGCAGGTCGGCCGGCACCTTGTCCCCTGCCTGGAGCAGGACGATGTCGCCGGGCACGAGCTCTGTCGAGGGGATGCGCAGTTTTTCGCCGCTCCGCAGTACCGTGGCCTCGGAGATCATGGTGTCGGCCAGGGCGGCGAGGGCGTTTTCCGCCTTGGCCTCCTGGATGTAGCCGATGATGGCATTGACCAGGACCACGCCGAAGATCACGCCCGAGTCCACCCACTCCCGCAGGCCGGCGGTAATGATGCCCGAGACGATCAGGATGTAGATCAGCGGCTGGTGGAACTGGAGCAGGAACCGCAGCCAGGCGGGCCTGCCGCTCCTGGCCGTCAGGGCGTTGGCGCCGAAACGGGAGAGCCGCTGCCGGACCTCGTCCGGCAGCAGCCCCCTGTCCGGGTCTGTCTCCAGCCTGGAGATGACTTCACCGGCCGGCAGGCTGTGCCAGCGGGTATCTGCGGCGATCTTCATGCGGGCCTCGGTTGGTGGTTGGTCAGGCAATGGTCACCCCGGCAGGGCTGTCCCCGGCACCGGGATACCACTCCAGCTCGATCTCGAGCTGTCTCTTGGTGCCCTTGCGTTTCTTCTGCTCGTCCTCCACCTTGAGCTCCAGGGTCATCTGCCGCGGAAACTCGAGCACGATCTCCTGGTCACCCTGGCGCAGGGTCATGCTGCCCTGCTCGATCCTGTCGGCAATGGAGCGCAGGATGGAAACGATCTCGACACTGCTCTTTTTTTCCTCACTCTTGAACAGAACCTTTTCGCGTCCCATGGTCAAGTCCTCCGTGTGCTATGTGTTGTCTTTTACCTGAATCCTGTACGTTGAAAAGGAAGAAAAAAATTTCTCTTGCCGTCTCATCGGATGAGACGAATCTCTCTGTGTTTCATGCCTCCATTTCACCCTCGGCCCGGGCCATTTCCTCGTGGCCGGCAGCCGTCTGCCGGCGGCGGATGGCGCGGATCGGCGTACTGCGGCGCCGGTCGAGCTCCCGGGCCACGGCGCGGCTCACCCGGTCCGCACACTGGTTCAGGACGGCCATGGAGTCGCCGCCGTTCCCCTGGACCACCACCTCGCCGCCCTGGCGCAGCCGGACCACGATGAGGCATTCCTTGTCATGCCCTCCCTTGGGACCGTTGATGTCCGAGATCCGGACCGTGACCCCGTCGATGGCGTGGGTAAAGCGGCTGAGCGAGAAGTGAAGACGCCGTTCCATGGCAGTGACCGTGTCCGGGTGGAGCTCCACCTGGCGTGTTGTGAAATTGATTTGCATTGCGTGCTCCCGGTTATTGGTGAGGTTGGTTGTTGAGCCGAAAATGGCGCAGAGCGCCTGGTGAGGTGTTGCACCGCAGAGCGGTGCAACAAGAGCAACCACCCGCCGGGCTCTCCCCAGGCCCGGGCGCCACCTCAACCTCGTGACACCGCTCTGCGGTGTCACCTCTGGCTGCTGGCCATTTTCACTGTTGATTGTGCCCGATCCGCGGGCCTGCTGTTTTCCATGCAGACAGGATAAGCATAAAATCACTTTTGAACAATTTGAAAAAAATAGTATGCTCTTTTGAAATTATCGAACAATCAGGAGCGGCGGCATGGAATGGCTCAACTACCATCATCTGTATTACTTCTGGTCAGTCATGCGGGAGGGGTCCATCACCGCGGCCAGTAAACGGTTGCACCTGGTGCCGGCCACGGTCTCCACCCAGATCGCCCGCCTGGAAGACGCCCTGGGCGGCAAGCTCTTTCATCGTTCCGGCCGGGGCCTGGAGCCCACCGAGCTGGGACACCACGTTTTCCGCTACGCAGACGAGATCTTCTCCATTGGCAGGGAACTCGTGGCCAGCCTGGAGAACATGGCAGACAGCGGCCGGATACCGCTCAGGATCGGGGTGGAGGACGTGCTGCCCAAGATGGTGGTGCGGATGCTGCTCGAGCCGGTCTTCCGGTTGCCGGAGCCGGTGCGGCTGATCTGCGTCGAGGACAAGAAGGAGGAACTGCTGGCCAGCCTCACCATGCACAGGCTGGACGCGGTGTTAAGCGATTCACCCGTGGGCAGGGACCTGCCGGTACGGGTCTACAACCACCTGCTGGGCGAGTGCGGGGTGAGCTTCTTTGCCGCGCCGGGCCTGGCGAGGGAGCTGGAGGGGGAATTTCCCGCCTGTCTCCACGGCGCGCCCCTGCTCCTGCCCATGGAGATGACCACCCTGCGCGGCCAGCTCGACCAGTGGTTCGATTCCCGGGGCATCACGCCCCAGGTGGTGGGCGAGTTTTCCGACAGCGCCCTGCTCAAGGCCTTTGCCCAGGAGGGCGACGGCGTGTTCAGCGCCCCGGTTATCATCGAAGAGGAGGTGGTCCGCCAGTACCGGGTGGAGGTCATCGGCCGTACCGACCAGGTTCGGGAGCGGTTCTACGCCATCTCCGTGGAACGGGTCATCCACCACCCGGCGGTCACGGCGATATCCGACAACGCCCGGCGCAGTTTTGTCTGAGAATGTTATTTTTTCTTTTTCCTGGCCCGGCTGCCAACGAGTCCCGCAAAACCGGCGCTAAAGAGGAGTATGGTGGCCGGTTCTGGCACCGGGGCATGGCCGGGTTCATACTCGATGATATATGCCTCGCTCATGTTTCCGGTGTGGAGTGCGCTGTTGATGCTGTCACTCCAATACCCCGGGTTGAACCAGGCGCGGGTCATGGACAGATAGTCCTCGTACTGACCGGGCAACCATCTGCCGTTGTTTGGCTCGGTGGAGCTCCAGTTGGTATAGTCCCAGGCCTCTCCGGTCACCCAGTGCCAGTTGGCATCAGCCCCGTCCAGGTCATTGTTGCTGGAGCCGGGAATGTCCTGGTATCCACCCAGCCAGATCAGGTCACCATAGAGGCCATAACTGTCTCCGACAAAATTAACATCAGAAATGAAATCCTGTTCTCCCTGGGACGTCACCGTGGCGAGGTGTCCCTGCAGGCCGTTATAGGTGCCGGCGTTGGCCGCGGCGTTGGCCTCGTCCCAGGTGATGGCCGGGGACCGGATTATCTCGTAGTAGTGGTCGTTACCGCCGACGGCGGAAGACCACAGAACAGGAACCGCCTGCGCGGTTGTCTGGCCGACTGTCGTGACCATGGCCAGAAGGGAGAGGGACAAGAGTTTCTTCATTTGCGTGCCTCCTTTTTCTGTTGGGTTGAACGATTCTGTTCAGATACTGCCCGCCTGTGGTAAACTTGAAATGGGAGATTCGGCCCTGCCCGGCAGGGTCGTTGTACAGTGTTGCACCTCCGGGTTTCCGCTATTTATCATTTTCCATATTGCACTGGCAGATAACTGACAGTATTTTTTCTTTTGATATCAAGATGATTTGTCTTGCATGGTAAAAAGTGGATTCTTGTTTTTGGGTATGTGTCTTTCGGGAGACGGTTAGGCGCGGGCGGATTTGCCAGGCTGCGCCAAGGCAACCACGGTTGTTCCGGAAGTGAGCCGGGAGTGCGGAGAGGGATCTGTTCCAGGATCAGCGGCAGGATAGATGAAGAGGGATACAGGCCGGCCCATGGCCGGAAACAGGTGCACCGAGGTGGAGCGGACCAGGCTGCTGAACAGCATCCTGCCGGATTTCATACCGGGTACGGTGCTGGTCCTCACCGCCGGTCCGGGCACTGGCAAGACCTTCCTGGTCCGTCAGCTCCTGCGGTGCTGCGGGGAGAGAACCGCCTGCCTGGATCTCACGCGTTCCAGCGCCGACATCATGGTCTTTGTCCGGCAACTGGAAGCCCTTTTCGCCCGGCTCTGGCCGGAAATTTTTCCTGCATCCGGTCCGGTGGCAAGGGGTGGGGACAGGGCAACGGTCCACCCGCTGCCCGGGGAACGGCTTGAGTCCCTGCTGGACCAACTCCTGGTCAGCGGCGACAGTGCCGCGTTCATCGCCCTGGACGGTTGCGAGGTCCTTGCCCAGCGGCCCCGCTGGGGCGAACTTGTCTCCCTCCTCCTGCGGCGCCTTCCGTCCTTTGTCGCCATTGTGCTTGCATCGCGCTCACCCCTCACCCTGCCGCCCCTGCCTGCTCTCCGCCTGGAGGGAAGAATGCTGGAGCTTGCCGGGCCGGAACTGCATTTTGACCTCGGAGAGACAGGGCGGCTGCTGTCGGCGGATCTTGGCCCGGTGGGAATGGAGTGCGCGGACCAGGTTCGGCGCAAGGTCGGTGGCTGGCCCGCCGGTGTGGCGCTGCTGTGCCTGGAGATGCGAAAAAAGGGAAGGGCCGTGTTCGACGATGCATCGGCCGCCTGCCTGCACGAGTACATCCAGTGCGAGGTCCTTGCCGGGTTGTCTCCGGATATCCGCCGCATCCTCTGTACAGCGTCCCTGCTGCAGCCCTTTGACATTCCCCTGCTGGAGCGGTTCCTGGACGACGGGGCCAGGCGGCTGGCAGGGGTGTTTGCCTCGTTTGCCTTTTTCCTGGAGCCGCAGGGGGATGGAGAGGAGGAGGGGCAGATGCGGTTTGCGCACCTGTACGCCGATTTTTTCCGGAACCAGGCAACCACCGTGCTTGGCAGCTCGGGAGTGAAGAGTCTCCACCAGGGGGCGGCGGCCTATTTCAGGGCCATCGGGCGCAACGACCGGGCCCTGGGCCACCTGGTGGCCCTGGAACAGTGGCCCGCGGCGGTGGAGCTGATTCTTGCCTGCCACCGGCAATGGTTTGCCAATGAGGAGTATGAGCTGTTGCTCTCCTGGACCGACCGGCTGCCCGGTGTTTTTGTGGCCCAGCAGCCGCGGTTGGCCGTGCTCATGGGCCAGGCCCATCTCTATCTCGGCGACCTGGACCGCGCGCGCCAGGCCCTTGTCCTGGCCCATGAGCACGCCAGGCCGGGATCAAAGGACTGGATGGAAGCCGGCTGCCGCCTCTGCGAGGTCCTGATGCTGCGGGGCCGTCTGCAGGAGGGCGTGGACCTGGCAGAGAGGCTGGTACGCCGTTCCCGGCTCATCAGCAGGCACCGTGCAGAGGCCATGATGTTCCGGGTTATTGGACTGCATCTCCTCTGCCGCTTCGACGAGTGTGAACGTCTGTGGCGGCAGATCACCACCATAGCCCGTTCCAGGCTGCTGCCCCTTGGCCGGACAGCGCGTTGCTACCTGGTCACGCCCAAGGCGGTTTTCCACAACCTGGAGCGCGGCGAGTTCGAGGAGAGCGACCGCATCCTCGATGATGCCATCACCACCTTCCGCACGCGGGATCCGCGGAAAAGACTGGGCTGGGTCCTGTTGTTCAAGGGGGTGTTGCAACTGGAGCTGCACCGCTACACCGAGGCCATGGCCTGGTTCCGGGAGGCGGAAGAGGTGAGCGGCAGGACAAACCGCTCCGTCCATGCCGTCTGTATCGCGTTCCTCGCCTTTGTGCTTTCGGTCCTCGGCCGTGAGGAAGAGGCCCGCGGCTGGCTTGACCGGGCCGAGCCCCTGGCCCCGCGCGATCTCACGCTCTGGGCGCCGATCATCTGCCTCCTGGCCCGGGTCCAGCTTTCCCGTGATCCGCGAGCGGTGATGACAGGGCTGCGCGAGGCCTGGAACCTGGCGAACCAGCGGAGCATGCTGCTGCCCATGGCGCTCACCGCCTACACCGCCTTTGGCCTGCGCGGCCGGATGCCACGCGGCGGTCCGGCCATCACCTTCTGCACCCGGGCGGCCGATGTCTGCCGGCGCTGGCAGGTCGCCCACCGCGAGGCGCAGATCCTGCTCTATCTCCACCTGCTGCAGGGTGAACGGGGTTCAGGGCAGGATCCTGCCGGCTTTGAGCGGGCCATGACCCTGATCAGCGAGAGGGGACTGGGATTCCTGCTCACCGACGACCCCCGGCTAGACGGCATGGAGCTGGCACTCCAGGCAGTGGGGAAGGGGATCGCCACACCATATTTCCTGGATCTGTGCAGGACGTGGGGCAGGAAGGGTTGCGAGGCCATGGTGCCGCTCTTTTCCCGGTCCGGGCTCGCGCTCAGGGAGGCCATTGCCGGGCTCTGGGCGAGGAGCGGCTACAAGCCGGCGCTGCCGCATATCGAGGAGGCCATGCGCTCGGTGAAACGGAAAAAGGCCGTGGCCAGGTTCGAGAAGATGGCGCGCCTGCTGCGGGAATATCCGCCCGAGCCCCTGCATATCCGTCTTTTCGGCACCTTTGCCCTGGCCAGGGGAGAGGAGGCCGTGCCCCCGGAGGCATGGAAACGGCAGAAGGCCAGGGAACTCTTCGCCATGCTCTGTCTCCATCCCGACTCCCTCTTCACCGCGGAACAGCTCATGGAAACCTTCTGGCCGGACTCCAGCCCGGACAAGGCCAGGGCGAACCTGTGGAGTGCTGTCAGCGCCATCAGGGCCGCCATTGAGCCGGAGCTGCCGGCCCGTGCAAAATCGAGCTACCTTGAGTGCACCGGCAGAACGTACAGGCTGCGCCTGCCGGCCGGATCGACCATCGACACGGTACTCTTCGAGGAGGAGGCTGCCAGGGGATTTGCCTACCACAGGGCCGGGGACCGCACCAGGGCGCTGCTCTGTTTCGAGGCGGCCTCGGCGCGCTGCCGGGGCGAACTCCTGCCCGAAGATCTCTACGCCCCCTGGAGCGATGAGCCGCGGGAACGGCTCGGCATGCTGCATACCCGGGTCCTGCGGGCCCTGGCAGAGATCTGTTTCGAGCGCCGCGACCTTGACCAGTGTATCCACCTCTATCGCAAGATCATGGCGCTCGACCCCTGGGACGAGGATTCCTGTCTCGCGCTCATGCGGTGCCATGTTTTCCTGGGACAGGAGCTGAAGGCGGTGGAGGTCTACCGTCGCTACGAGGAGGTGCTGCGGGAAGAGCTCGGGGTCGCGCCGGGCAGGCCGCTGCAGGAATTTGTGCAGCGTATCATCCGCCGTCGCCCGGCCCCTGGAGTCGCCCGGCCAGAAGAGGTCATTCCGCCGGAGGGGCCATCCGTTCCAGGATCTCCAGGCCGTCCGGGGTAACGGGCTGGCTGCGGCTCAGGGTGCGCACCGCATCCAGGCCCATGAAGCGGCCCTCTTCCACCTCCTCTGCCTGCAGGGTGAAGGGGCCCTCGTGCTCGCAGGTAAAGACCCGGCCCCAGACCCGGTTGTCCCTGTCCTCGTGGTAGTGATCAAAGAGGTGGCGCAGCCGGGCGTCGCGCACACCCAGCTCCTCGGCCAGTTCCCTGGCCGCCGCCGCTTCGTAGCTCTCGCCGGCCAGGACCACGCCGCCGGCGGCCACGTCCCAGTAGCCGGGATAGACGTCCTTGGTCATGGTCCGTTTCTGGACAAAGAGTTCACCTGCCCGGTTGAAGACCAGGATATAGCTGGCCCGGTGGACCAGGCGCTGCTGCCGCATGACGCGGCGCGGCACCGCCCCTGTCTCCCTGTTGTCCCGGTCCACGACCTGGACCAGCTCCTCTGCCGGATTATATGCTGCCATTGCTTGAACCTGCCTCGCTGTTCCTGTCCCGGTGCCGGATGCGCCAGCAGCGGTGGATTTTCCTGCTGCCCCGGAAGTCCTCGGGAATGGTCTGGTCCGTGATCTCCCGGAGTTCGAAATCGTGCGCCAGCTCGTCTGCCAGGGCAAACTTCCTGAAGTTGGTGGAAAAGAGCAGGGTGCCGCTGCGCGACAGCCGCTGCATGGCCAGGTGCAGAAGCAGGACATGGTCGCGCTGGATGTCAAAGACCCGCTTTTTGTGTTTGCTGTTGGAAAAGGTGGGCGGATCGACAAAGATCAGGCCGTAGCGTTCCCGGTTGTTCCTCAGCCAGTTGATGCAGTCGTCCTGGATGGTCTGGTGCTGGGGACCGCCAAAGCCGTTGCGCGCCAGGTTGGCCCTGGCCCGGGCCAGGTAGGTGGCGGACTGGTCCACGGAGGTGGTGGCCTGGGCGCCGCCGGCCGCGGCATGGACCGTGGCCGTGCCCGTGTAGGCGAACAGGTTGAGGAATTTTCTGCCCTCTGCCAGGCCACGGATCATCTGCCGCGTGCTGCGGTGGTCGAGAAAGAGGCCGGTATCCAGGTAGTCGGTGAAGTTGGCCAGGAAGACCAGGCCGCCCTCGCGCACCTCCCTGAGCCGCGGCCGGGGCTCTCTTGTCTCCTTGCCGGGCGCTTTTTTCTCTTTTTTCTGGTACTGCTGTCTGCCCTTCTGCCGCTGCCTGGTCTTGATGAAGATGTGGCTGTGCGGCACGCCCAGGAGGGTGCGGATCACCTGCAGGGCCATGGCGAACCGTTCCCTGGCCCTGGCCGGATCCACGCTGGCGGGCGGGGCATACTCCTGCACGTGCACCCACTGCTCGTAGAGATCAATGGCCATGTTGAACTCGGGCATGTCGGCGTCGTAGATCCGGAAGCACTGGATTTCGTGCTCCTGTGCCCAGGCAAAGCGGGCCTGGCAGTTCTTGCGCAGCCGGTTGGCGAAATCGGCCGCCGGTCCCTCCAGGTCATGGGCGTGCAGTTGCCAGGAAAAGGCCGGCCCGGCGGCGGGCAGGGCCGGGGGCGCGGTCGCGGTGAGCAGGCGGCACTTGAGGGGGCCGTTGTAGAGCCGGAACCGTTCCTGCCAGGCCAGGCCCAGCATGTCGGCCAGGTCGGGATTGGCGGTGAAGAAACCCAGGCGCCAGCCCGCAAACCGCTCCCGGAACCTCCTGCCCAGAAAGCGGTACAGGAAGCGGACCGATTCTTTTTCCGACAGCCGTTCGCCATAGGGCGGGTTGGTGAGCAGCAGCCCGTTGCGGCCCGGGCTTTCGAGCCGGGCAAGCTGGCGCTGGTGGACGATGATGCGGTCGTCCAGGCCGGCGTTTTCGATGTTGCGCCGGGCCACGGCCACCATGTGCGGGTCAGCGTCATAGCCGATGATCGTTGGCCAGTCCCGGCCTATGCCCTGTTCTTCCCGCTCCAGGGCCTCGCCGACAAGGTGCTGCCAGAGTCCCTTGTTGTGGCGTTTCCAGAACATGAAGCCAAAGGTCTTGCGCTGCAACCCCGGTGCCGAGTCACCCAGGATCAGGGCCGCCTCGATGAGCAGGGTGCCGGAGCCGCACATGGGGTCGAGAAGAAAGGCGTCGGCAGGCAGGGCGCCAACCCCGCGGACGCCGGCCAGGTGGACGATGGCCGCGGCCAGGGTCTCCTTGAGGGGCGCCTCGCCGCCCCCTGCCCGGTAGCCGCGGCGGTGCAGGCTGTCGCCGGACAGGTCCAGGGCCATGGTCGCCCTGGTGCCGCGGACATGGAGGTTGAGGCGGATGCCGGGCCGGTGGACGTCGATGTTCGGGCGCCTGCCGGTTCGGCGGCGGAACTGGTCGACAATGGCGTCCTTGATCCTGAGCGAGGCATAGTGGCTGTGGCTGAGACGGGCCTCGGCAAGGGTGCAGTAAACGGCAAAGGTGGTGTCGGCGTCGAAATGGTCGTCCCAGTCGATTGTCCCGGCATTGCGGTACAGGGTGTCCGGGTCGGGCGCTTCGAAGGTGGCAAGCTCCAGCAGGATGCGCGAGGCGAACCGCGACCAGAGGCAGGCCCGGTAGCCGCTCTCCAGGTTGCCGCGCCAGGCAACGGC
>WFUT01000059.1 GCA_015484845.1 Desulfobulbaceae bacterium | reverse complement strand
GATCGTCAACCGGGCCCCGGACCCGGTGCCGCCGGCCCTGCGGGAGAAGATCGACACCGCGGTGCGCGAGGCCGACCTGCCCCTTGCCGGTATCATCCCGGCCAGCGACCAACTGGTCAACCAGGAGCTGAGCGGCGACTCCTACCTCCGGCTGCCCGAGGACAGCCAGGTGGTCCGGCAGGCCTTTGCCGTCTTTGACACCATCTTTGCGTGACAGCCACCCACCACCGGGAAAGAGACCGATGACTGCCAAGAGTCCGGAGATCATGGTGGACCTGATCAAGGTCAGCAAGACCTATCCACCCCGCGTCCACGCCCTGGTCGACGTCTCGCTGACCGTGCATGCCGGCGAGATGCTCTTCCTCACCGGCATGAGCGGCGCCGGCAAGACCACCCTGCTGCGCCTGCTCTGCCGGGGCGAGACCCCGGACAAGGGACTGGTGGAGGTGGCCGGCCAGGACCTGGACCGGCTTTCCGGCAGCGGCCTGCAGCAGCTCAGGCGCAGGATCGGCATGGCCTACCAGGACTTCAAGCTGCTGCCCCGCCATACCGTGGCCGAGAATATCGCCCTGGCCATGGAGGTGGCCTACCGGAAGCGCTCCTTTATCCGCAAGCGGACCCGGGAGCTCCTGGAGAAGCTGCGTCTTGCCGACAAGTACGCCACGCCGGCCGGCGAGCTCTCCCGTGGCGAGCAACAGCGTATCTCCATTGCCCGCGCCCTGGCCAACATGCCGGACCTGGTCCTGGCCGACGAGCCCACCGGCAACCTGGACCGGGAGACCACGGCCCTGGTAATGGACCTGTTCCGGGAACATGAAGAACGCGGCGCCACCATCATCATTGCCACCCATGACCGGGAGCTGTTCAGTGACGGCAGCCACCGGGTGATCGAGCTCACGGCCGGCCAGCTCCGAAGTCCGGAGGAGCCCGGCCGGACAGGGGAGCAGTCCCTGCACAACGAGGAGGCGAGCCAGTGAATTTCCTGCGCGCCATTGTTGGCCAGACCCTGCGCAACCTGCGCCAGACATGGAGTTCCCAGCTCGTGACCCTGCTGACCATCTCCCTGTCGGTGCTGATCTTTTCCTTCTTCTTCCTGGTCTATATCAATGTCCTGAACGCCGGCAGGCAACTGGGCGACAACCTGCGCCTCATCGTCTACCTGGACGAGGAGCCGAGCAAACCCCTGCAGGAGGAATACCGCCAGAAGATCCTCAAGTTCGACCGGGTGGAGAAGATCGAGTTTGTCTCCTCGCAGCAGGCCTATGAACGGTTCCGCAAGCAGCTCGGGCATGACCAGGATGTGCTCGAGGGCATGCCCAGGGACTTTCTGCCCCCGTCCATCGAGGTCTATCCCATCCGTTCCCTCTCCTCCCTGACCAGGATCAAGCGGTTTTCCGATTACCTGCAGACCCTGCCCGGGGTGCTCAAGGTCCAGTACGGCCGGGAGTGGATCGACCGCTTCTACTCCTTTGTCAAGCTGATGCGCGTGGTGGTCATCCTCTCGGGCATGCTCCTCATCCTGACCACCACCTTCATGGTCGCCCATACCATCCGCCTGACCCTCTGTTCCCGGGAACGGGAGCTGGAACTGCTGCGCCTGCTCGGCGCCTCGAACCACTATATCCGCGCCCCCTTCTTCCTGGAAGGTGCCCTGCAGGGGCTGGCAGGGTCGGTCTGCGGCCTGGTGGCCCTGTACGTCTTTTTCGACTGGATCAGGTTGCGTTTTGCCGGCTCGGCCATGCTCAACCTGTTTCCCTTCACCTTTTTCCCGGTGCCGGTCATTCTCGCCATCGTTGCGGCCTCAACCCTGCTCTGCGCCAGTGGCAGCTTTTCCTCCACCAGACGAATCCTCAGGCTATGATCCCTGCCAGGTTTTTCGCACTGTTCCTGCCGGCCCTGCTGCTCCTGCACGGCCTGCCCGCGCGGGCGGCGCAGGAGCCGCCCGGGCCGCGGCAGCCCCTGGAGCGCTACCGGACCACCATTGGCAGGCTGCAGGGCGAGATCCGCAGCCACCAGGAGAAGATCCGGCAGAGCGGCGCCCGCGAGGTCTCCCTGCTCGGCGAGATCGAGGCCATTGACAGGAAGATCGCCGGGGAGAAGAAAAAGATCCGCGCCCTGCAGGAGCGACTGCAGGCCCAGGAACGTATCCTGGCGGAAAAGACCAGGGTCCTGGACCAGGTGCGCGGCGAGGAGAAGAAGGTGCGCCGCCACCTGCAGACACGGCTGCGGGCATTCTACCTCATGGGGACCACCGGCTTTCTCAACGTGGCCTTCTCCCGGCGCAGCCTTCCCGAGCTGGTGCTGTTCGACGACTCCTTCCGCCGCCTGCTCAAGCACGACCAGGCCATCATCGACACCTACCGCGCCACCATCACCAGGCTGCACCGGGCCATGGAGGCGCAGGAACTCGAAAAATCCGTGCTCAAGGACTTCATCGGCCAGGCCGACGCGGAAAAAGAGCAGCTCGCCCGGTCCCGCCGGGAAAAGGAGGAACTCCTGCAGCGGATCAGGACCAAAAAGGGGCTCTACCGGCTGGCGATCAGGGAGATGAAAAAGGCCCGCACCGACCTGACCCGTACCCTGACCACGCTGAGGGAAAAGGAGAAGAGCCGGCAGCGCGGTTTTCTCCTCAACCGGGGCCGGCTGATGGCGCCGGTGCAGGGACGGCTGGTCCGTGGCTTCGGCGTCCACGGCAAGGACACGGACAAGGCCATGGCCAACGGCATCATCATCGATGCGCCCGACAAGGCGCCGGTGCGGGCTGTCTATGCCGGCAAGGTCATCTTCTCGGGCTATATGCGCGGATTCGGCAACATGATCATCATCGACCATGGCCTGCAGTACTACACCATCACGGCAAGACTGGAAAAGCTGCTCAAGAAAGAGGGCGAACGGGTTGATGCCGGCGAGATGATCGGCGTGGCCGGGGATATCGCCACCCTGTTCGAGCCGGGCATCTACTTCGAGATCCGGCACGGGACAAAGTCCCTGGATCCGCTGCCGTGGCTGGTCCCCGGCGCCTATGGCCATGCCGGCGCGGTGAAATCAGCCGCCCTGCAGCCGGCCGGCCCGGGGAGCCAGGGTGACAGGAACGGCGGGAAGCATTAAATTCCTGTTCAACACCCCATTTTTCTGCTAGAAATGTCCCCAGCAATGGGCTGCGGGACAGCTCAGCCCGGGGTGATCAGCCGCTGTTCCCACGGCGTCACGGGCGCCCCGCATCCGGTCCCGGCAGCCGTGACCGCTGCCGCGACACTTTCACCCCTACCAGATCAATTTCAGCGCAGACAATCCTCCATGAAACAGCTCATCCTTTTCTGCTCCCTTCTCCTGGTCATCTCGGCATGCCCGGTCCGGGCCGAAAACAGCGCTCCGACGGACAACGAACAGCAGCAGCAGACCATCTACAGGAACCTGGAGACCTTTGCCAATGTCCTGACCCTGCTCCAGCAGCACTACGTGGACAAGATCGACACCAGGAAGGTGATCATCGGGGCCATCAACGGCATGCTCACCTCCCTGGACCCCCACTCGGCCTACATGCCGCCCGGGGACTTCAAGGAGCTGCAGGAGGAGACCAAGGGCAGTTTCACCGGCATCGGCATCGAGATCACCATCCGGGACGGGATGCTGACCGCGGTCTCGCCCATAGAGGGCACGCCGGCCTACAAGGCGGGCATCCAGCCCGGGGACCAGATCATCCGCATCAACGGTGAGCTGACCAAGTCCATGACCCTGATGGACGCGGTCAAGAAGCTGCGCGGCAAAAAGGGCACCAAGGTCACCCTCACCATCCATCGCCAGGGCTGGCCCGAGCCCAGGGACTTTGTCCTGGTCCGTGACGTTATTCCCCTGCACTCGGTGCGGACCATGGTGCTCGAACCGGGCCTGCTCTATGTGCGGATCACCAACTTCCAGTCCAACACCACCCGCGACTTTGTCCAGGCCCTGCACAGGGCCATGAAGAAACATCCCCTCAACGGCCTGCTCCTCGACCTGCGCGACAACCCGGGCGGCCTGCTGGACCAGGCGGTCAAGGTCGCGGATGTCTTTATCGACAAGGGCGTCATCGTCTCGACCAGGGGCCGTGATCCGGAGCAGAACATGCGTTTCGAGGCGCACAAGGGCAACAGGCAGTACACCTTTCCCCTGGTGGTGCTGGTCAACGGCGGCTCGGCCAGCGCCTCGGAGATCGTGGCCGGTGCCCTCCAGGACCACAAGCGGGCCATCATCGTCGGTACCGTGACCTTTGGCAAGGGTTCGGTGCAGACCATCATCCCCATGCCCAACGGCGCCGGCATCCGGCTGACGACCGCCCGCTACTACACCCCCAGCGGCCGCTCCATCCAGGAGACCGGGATCCGGCCCGACGTGGTCATCCCGTTCCGGATGCCGGCAAAGACCGAAAAAGAGCCCCGCCAATGGTCCATCCGGGAAAAGGACCTGCCGCATCACTTCACCAACAAGGCAACAGGGAAGAACCAGGGCCTGGAAAAAAAGAAAGCGGCCCCGGACAGGGAAGAGAAAAAGGTGCAGGCACGGCTGGCGCGGGACAACCAGCTGCGGACCGCCTACTTCATCCTCAAGAGCCTGAATATTGTCCTGCACGACAAGCAGCCGGCCGCGGGAAGCACCTCTCCGGATACCCCACAGGCACGGCTGAAACAGGCGGGCAGGAGCAGGACCTGACAGGCGCCATCCTGCCCCCCGGCCGCGGCCGGGATTTCAGCAGCAGGGCCCCTCGATACCGAGCAGCTCGTTGATCACGCCCCGGACGCATCCCTCGCCGGCCTCGACGCTGATGGCCCCGGTGGGGCAGTTACGCATGCAGGCGCCGCACTCCATGCAGCGGTTGCGTGCCGCCATGTGCGCCCTGCCCTCCCGCAGCTCGAAGACCGCGTGCGGGCAGACAATGACGCACATGCCGCAACCGACACACCGTTCCCGGTCACAGGCCAGGCTGACCACGTCCTCCAGGTAGAGCAGCTCACCCATTTTTTTTCTCCCTTTTCAGCAAGATGGACTCGTAAAAAGTCTCCCTTCCGGCTAAGACCGACATTTTCGGGACGGTTTTCTGGCCGGCGCTAAAACTCGCGAACTCGGCTATCGCCTCAAACAAGCGAGTTTTTTAACGCACCGGCCAGAAAACCGTCTGTATCCGAAAATTG
>WFUT01000058.1 GCA_015484845.1 Desulfobulbaceae bacterium | reverse complement strand
CCCCCATCCCTATCGCCGCTTCACCCTGCCCATATCCCGTTCCACCCTGGACGCCATCCGCAGCCGGCATGGAACCTTCACCGTCCTTCCCCTGGGTGACCGTAACCATGACTCGCGCTACATGCTGGCCATCGGCGGTACCCGCACCCTGCTGGTCAACGGGTTCGGCGGTTTCTCCCCGGCCCTGCAGCTGAAGATCGGCCGGGCCCTGCGCCGGCGGCCTGCCCGGGCCTTCAGCCTGATCGGTTCCATCTGGCCGCGGTCCATGCTCGTCGTGGACCGGCAGGCCCTGGCCCAGCTCAACAAAAACGGTTATGCCACCACCGAGGCCGCGGTCAGGGCCCGGGGCCGCCTGGTCACCGCGGACCCCGACTTTGCCCTCTATACCCTGGCCGAGCCGGAAGAACCGGTGCGCGAGTACCGCCGGTTTGTCCGGGGCGATCTCCTGCGCGCCAATCCCGTGTTCAGCTTCGAGGCCAGGAGCATGGCCCGGGGCGGCCAGGACCTGTTCGTGCTTCTCAATGGCACCGTGGTCGCGGCAGTACACGCCACGGGCGACTGGCAGGGGCACCGGGTCCTCCTGCCACGGACCGGTATCACCGGTATCGATTACGAGATGGTCTTTGTCCGCGGCCTGGATGGCGAGGGACCGTGGATGGCGCGCCAGGGGAGCTTCGGGCCGGCTCCGGCGGCAGGAGACCTGCGGCCGCCGGATTACGCCGGCCTGGCGGCGCGGGTCTGGCGTGCGGGGGCGCCATCCTGGATGCGGTACGTGACCGCCCTGCCGCCAGCCGCCACAGCCATGGACCTTGAGTTCCGCAACGGCGTCCGCCTGGTCGGTATCGAACTGCCGCCGGGAATCGTTGTCCCCGGCAGCACCGTCACCCTGCGCACATTCTGGAGCATCCCGCCGTCCCTGGGCCGGGTGGCGCTCATCGCCGAGGCGGGATTCACCGGCCCCGGCGGGGCGGGGTTCTCCGGCAGCCGCGCCCTGCTGCACCACGTACCGGTGACCTTTGTCATCAGCCAGCCGGTGCGCAAGCTCTTTGTCGAGAAGTATCGTCTCGCCGTTCCCGCCACCCTGCCGGCGGCAGTGTACCGCTTCCGGGTACGGCTCAGGGACGCGGTCAGTGGCCGGAAGATCGGTGTCCGCACCGCCGGTTCCCTGCCGCAGCCGCTCCTGCGCGTCGGCAGGGACCTGCCCCTGCCTGTACCGGTGCCCGATTCCTCAACCACGCAATCTGACCATCGTCCGTGAATAGAGATTTTTTCCTGTTTTCCCGGGGCCTGCCGGCTCTCGGGGCAGTACTGGTGTTCTGCGCCAGCTGGTGGCTGGGGCTGTCGGTCTTTCTCGACGCCCCGATAACAACCGACGAGAACGCCTACCTCTTTCAGGCACACTGTTTTGCCGACGGTACCCTGGCCCGGCCGGCGCCGAAGCCGAAACGGATGTTTCCCCACGAGATGCTGATCATGGACGACCAGGTCGGCTGGTTGTCCCGCTATCCGCCGGGCCATGCCGCCTGGCTGACGCCCGGCGTGCTGGCGGGCCGTCCCCGGATCATGGTCTCACTGGCGGCCCTGCTCAGTTTCCTGGTCATGGGACGGCTCGGCGCGTCGCTCGGGCTTTCCAGGTTCCTGCTGCCGGGGTTGCTCCTGGTCTCCCCCTATTTCCTGTTCATGCACGGCACTCTACTGAGTCATACCTCGGGTCTGCTTGCCGTCTCCATCATGCTGCTGTCCTACGTGCGCCTGAAGCAGGGCGGTTCGGTTTTTTTCGCTGTGCTGGCCGGCCTGGCCTGGGGGGCCCTGTTTCTGAACCGCACCTATACAGCGGCCCTCGTCGCCGTGCCCTTCGGGCTCGATGCCCTGGTGGACCTGGCCCGGCAGCGCACGGCCCGGAACCTGGCAGGGACCCTGCTCTTCGTGCTGGCCTCGGGCCTGGGCCTTGCCGGCTACCTGCTCTACAATCACCTTGCCGTGGGCGATCCCTGGACACCGACCTATCTCTACTACCAGGCCAGCGACGCCCTTGGCTTCGGGCCCCGTCCTCCCGGCCAGATTCCTGCCGTACATACTCCTGCCGCAGGGTTGCGGGCCATGTGGGACAACCTGCTGCTCCTTGACCGCTGGCTGTTCGGCTTCCCCGGCTCCCTGGCCCTTATTCTCGCCCTTGGCCTCTTTGGCTGGAACAGGCGCTGGAGCCCACTCTGCCTTGCGGTCCCGCTCTGTGTCTGGCTGGGATACGTGCTGTTCTGGTTCGAGGGCATCCGGATTGTGGGTCCGGTCTATTACTTTGAGACCCTGGTTTTTCTCCTGGTCCTGGCCGGTTTCGGCCTGCAGCGGCTCCATGGCCTGGCAGCGGTCATGTCTCGCTGGCGGTCGCTGCCGGTCACCTTCTCCTGGCTTGTGGTGGCCTGCTGCAGCCTGCTCTTCAGCCGGCAGCAGGCGGGCGTGCTCCGGGCCTGGCAGGAGATGGGCGGTCAGTACCGGGCACTGCTGGCCGGGGCCCCGGCCAACAGCCTGATTCTGGCTCCGCGGGTGGAAGGGATGCATTATGTCAGCAGGGGCATGGCCTTCAATCCCCGTGGCCTGGCCAGTGATCCACTGGTGGCGGCCACCGGGAAACTGGACAGGCGCATTCTGGCTGGCGCCTTTCCCGAGAGGACGCCGTACGACCTTGTCGTGGACAACGGTCGGCTGCGCCTGGAACCCTTTGTTGACAAGACCCCCATCAGCTACCGGTTTCCGGTGGCCGACACCTTCTGCAGAACCGGGGAGAATCAGGGCGATACGACAGCGGGCAGACAGCGGGTCGCTCGTGCCGGGGTCCACCCGCCGGACTGGCTCGCCTTTGGTGCCACCTTCTGGGTAGGCCCGGGGGACTACCGCCTGCAGGTTTCCCTGCAGATGGATGGCGTCCGGGCAGAGGCGCCGCTGATGGTCGATGTCGTCACGGACGGCGGCAGGCGGGTCCTGGCCCGACGCGCTGTAACTGAACCAGGGAACAGCCTCGTGGAGCTGGTCTTCCAGGTCTCCCGCTCCACCAGGATCGAGCCCAGGATCTACTACCACGGTACCGGCACCGTGGTGGCGAAGATGATGAGGATTCTCCAGGTGGAGGACGACAGACGATTCGAAGCCGCCGGATCGTAAATGGATTGGCCGTGATGGAGAGAAGCCGTCGCAGCGCCCTGTTTTTGCCGGATCGACCCGGGAACTGTCCCGCAGGGCGACCGGTGGCCATGCCGGGGCTAAACGGTCCGGCTACCTGGGTACGGGTGCCCTTCTCTGGCGACTTTCATTTATTTTTAGTTTTAACTTGCAAGTTGCCACGGGATGGCACACGATAATGGCCAGTCGCAGGCCTAAGCGGGCTCAGACGGCAGTCTTCCGCTTCTTTTTTTCACTCAACTCGGGGAGGAATCATGGCAGGTCTTCGTCGCTCAAGGGTCCTGGTAACGGGAGGGGCCGGTTTCCTGGGCTCGCATCTCTGCGAACGCCTTCTGGCACAGGGCTGCACCGTCCTCTGCGTGGACAACTATTTCACCGGGACCAGGGACAACATCCTGCCCTTTCTCGACAACCCGCAGTTCGAGGTCATGCGGCACGATGTCACCTTCCCGCTCTACGTGGAGGTGGACGAGATCTACAACCTGGCCTGCCCCGCCTCGCCCATTCACTACCAGTTCGATCCGGTCCAGACCACCAAGACCTCGGTACATGGCGCCATTAACATGCTGGGCCTGGCCAAGCGCACCGGGGCCAGGATATTCCAGGCCTCCACCAGCGAGGTCTACGGCGACCCGGAGATCCACCCCCAGACCGAGGATTACTGGGGCCATGTCAATCCCATCGGCCTCCGTTCCTGCTACGACGAGGGTAAACGGTGTGCCGAGACCCTGTTTTTCGACTACCACCGTCAGCACAGCGTCCGGATCAAGGTGGGCCGGATCTTCAATACCTACGGACCCCGCATGCATCCCGAAGACGGCCGGGTGGTCTCCAATTTCATTGTCCAGGCGCTGCGCAACGAGCCCATCACTATCTATGGCGACGGCAAACAGACCCGGTCGTTTTGCTATGTCGACGACCTGATCGAGCTCTTCCTCCGCTTCATGGCCTCGGAGGACGGGTTCACCGGCCCCATGAACATGGGGAATCCAGGCGAGTTCTCCATCCTCGAGCTGGCCGAGCAGGTGATCGACCTGACCGGCTCGGCCTCGGAGATCGTCTTCAAGCCCCTGCCATCGGACGATCCGAAGCAGCGGCGGCCGGACATCACCCTGGCCAGGGAAAAACTGGGCTGGAAACCCGAGGTCGGCCTGCGCCAGGGACTGGAAAAGACCATTCCCTATTTCGAGGCCCTGCTGGCGGCGCGCAGCTGAAGAAGGGGGAGAACATGCGCTTGAAACTGTCCATCGTCATTCCCTGCTACAACGAGGAAAAGACCCTGGAGGAGTGCCTGCGCCGCGTGCTGGCCATTGCCGACGCCACGCTGTCCCTGGAGGTCATCATTGTCGACGACTGTTCACAGGATCGCAGCCTTGCCCTGGCCAGGGAACTGGCGGCGCGCCATGACGAGATCCGGGTCCTGCGGCACGAGGTCAACATGGGCAAGGGCGCGGCCCTGCGCACGGGATTTCGCCATGCCACCGGCGACGTGGTGGCGGTCCAGGATGCGGACCTGGAGTATGATCCCCACGACCTGAAGCGGTTGGTGGAGCCGATCCGGGCGGGCGAGGCCGAGGTTGTCCTGGGGTCCCGGTTCCTCTCCCCGGGCAGGCACCGGGTCTTCTCCTTCTGGCATTACATGGGGAACAGGTTCCTGACCCTGCTCTCCAACATGTTCACCGACCTGTACCTGACCGACATGGAGACCTGCTACAAGGTGTTCAGACGGGAGGTGATCCAGGCCATGGAGATCCGGGAGAACCGCTTCGGCTTCGAGCCCGAGATCGTGGCCAGGATCGCGCGCCGCCGCCTGGAGATCTTCGAGATGGGGATCTCCTACGACTCCAGGAGCTATGCCGACGGCAAGAAGATCGGTGTCCGTGACGGCTTCCGGGCCATCTACTGCATCCTGCACTACAACGGCTATCGCGCGCCGGCGCCGTTGCAGTTTCTCGTCTACCTCCCCATCTGGCTCGTCTTCGCCATCCTGGATACCATCGGCGTGGGCCTGCTTGGTGCCACGGGCCTGTCGCCGCTCTCGTCGCTGGCCCTTCCCTTTCTCCTCGCCTCGGTGGCGGATTACTTCCTCTGTGTCCATTTCCTGTTCCGCAACAGGCGGCCGGGCCGGGGCATTGCCCTGTTCTCCGGCTTTGCCCTGGCCGGGTCGGTGCTCGATATACTCGTCACCCGCGGACTGCTCCTGGCCGGGCTCTCCTTTGCCTGGGCCAGGGTCTGTGCCCTTGTCCTGATCCTGTTCTATAATTTTTTTACCCGTCGCCGTTTTATCTTTCCGGCAAGCTAGGCGGCATCACCGCTGTTTCGGCCCGTTTTTCCCGCGGCAGGCGCAGGATCACCATCTGTCGCGTCGCCATGACCTCCGGGTAGGGCTGGACAAGGGCGGCCAGGGCCCTGCGGCCGATCTTCCGTTTCCAGAGCAGGATATAGTCGCAGCCGGTCTTCTCCAGGATGGCGAGCTGGCCGGGAGTCGGTTCCCGGCCGCTGAGGCCCGCGGCCATGAGATTGTCCAGGAGGACGGTGGAGCGGGCCGAATAGCCGTTGATGAGGGTGAGCTGCTCCAGGGGCGCCAGGTAGAGCATGGCGTGGGTGTTCCTCGGCCAGGGCCTGGTCGGGAAGACACAGCCGATACCGGCCGGCAGGGTGCGCAGCTTCCCGAGTTCGGCCGCGGACAGCTGGATCCGCTGCACCGGGTAGTGGTGGATCCTGGCCTGCACCGGCCAGGCCTCCAGGCCCTGGAGGGCCAGGAGCAGGAGCGGCAGGATAAGGAGCCATTGCCTGCCCGCCCCCCGGAGCAGGGGCGCGTACTGGAGATAGATCCAGATGAGGAGAAAGATGCCGGCCAGGCCCGCCATGCGGCCGATGGCCCGCATGTTGGCCACGCCGGGCACGGTGACCTTGAAGATCCCCCATATGGACGGGTTGATCCTGGCGCCGATGAAGTCGGGGTTTGGTCCCAGGGCCAGGCCCAGGGCGGCAATGAAGGACAGGAGCACCAGGCAGGTGGGAAAGGCGTGGGGCGCCCTGCGGACACGGCTCCGGCAATGGAGAAGGAAGAGCGCCAGGAAGGAGAGCAGGGCGGCCCAGGCCAGCCAGTAGGCCGCTGCGGGCAGGAGCCGGGAGAGGAGGTAGAGCATGGCCGGGAGCAGGAACAGCCGGAGGGAGGGTGTTCCCCCGGCGGTGCGGTCCCGGCGGAGGATGGACAGGGCCAGGGTGGGCGGGAGCAGGGCAAGGACGCCGATGCCCAGGTAGGCCAGGGATTCGTTGCTGATCCGTGGCAGGCTGTGGCCGTGTGCCAGCAGCCAGTTTCGCAGCAGGCCGCGGGGCGGGAGCCAGAGGTGGTCGATGCGGGTGGCCATGGCCGCATGGAGCATGGCCGGGCTGTAGTTCAGGTGTTCCACGCGGTGGTAGAGCAGGACGGGGGGCAGGGCGAGCAGGGCAGCGGCCGGCCACAGCCACCAGGTGGCAAGGATATCGCGTCGCAGCCGCCCGGGAAAGGCCAGGCAATGGAGCAGGAGCCAGAGACCGAAGAGGATGCTGCCCATGACGGCGAAATAGGGGGCAGTGTAGAGCAGGCCCACCTCGGCGGCCAGGGCCAGGGCCAGCCAGGACCGCCCGCCACCGGCACTGAAGCCGCAGAGCCCCAGGAGAACAAGAAGAACCCCGAAGCTGCACAGGTTCTGGAAATGGAGATAGGTGGTGAGCTGGGGGATGGAAAAGACCATGCTGCAGGAGAAGAGGGGGATGAGCCAGTCGGGTCCTAGACGTTCCTGATCCGGGGACGACCACTGCCGGAACCGGTGAAGCAGCAGGAGCAGGGTGGAGTAGGCCGAGGCCGACAACAGGATGATCGTGAGGTTGAACGAGGTGAAGAGTGCTGCACCCATGGCGCGGAAGGCGGCAAAGGGCAGGGTGGGCAGCAGCAGGATATCGGACCAGAACATGGTCTGCCGGTTGTCGGGCCAGAAGATGCGGCCGTTCATCCAGGCGTCAAGGCCCTGGGGAAGATAGATGGTGTTGTGCAGCAGGACCCAGAGATTGAAGAAGCCGTCGCCGTCGTCACCGAAGAGGAGGGTGGGGTCGAGGATGCGGCCCAGGTGGAGATGCTGCCAGGCCGCGGCCAGGTAGAGCAGGGCCGCCGCCGGCAGCCACAGCGGCAGGGGCGGTCGCCGCAGGAGCGTGCTGATCCTTTCACGCATGGGATGGGACTCGTCTCAGTGGATGAGCTGGTTCATCTCGAAGATGGGCAGCAGGATGGATATCACGATGACGGCCACCACCACACCCATGGTGATGATCATGATCGGTTCGATCATCGAGGTCAGGGCGACGATCCGGGCCTCGACCTCTTTTTCGTAGCTGTCCGCCGCCTTGGCCAGCATCTTTTCCAGGGCCCCGCTCTGTTCGCCCACCCCGATCATCTGGACCAGCATGGGCGGGAACCACCTGTTGCCCCGCAGGGTTCCGGAAAGGCTCTTGCCCTTTTCCAGTTCCCTGCAGGCCTGTTCCAGGACCTCGGCGAGCAGAACGTTGTTGAGGATGTTCTTGACGATCTGCAGGGCCGTGATCAGTGGCACGCCGGACTGGAGCAGGCTGGCCAGGGTCCTGCCGAAGCGGGCCGAGGCGAGCTTGATGTTCAGGTCCCGCAGGCCGGGCAGGGTCAGTTTCATCCGGTCCCAGAGACGTCGTCCGGCCGGTCGGCGGAGAGAGAACCGGAGCAGGAGGAAGAGGCTGACCAGGACGATGATGATCAGCCACCAGAAGTGCTGGAGAAAGCTGCTCAGGCGGATCACCAGGACGGTGATCAGGGGCAGGGCCTGCTGGCTGTCCGCAAAGACCTTGGTGATGCTCGGCACGATATAGGTGATCAGTATGAACAGGACGCCGGTGCCGATGACGGCCATGAAGACGGGGTAGATCAGGGCGGCGGTGATCCTGGATTTCAGGGCCTGCTGGTTCTCGCCGAACTCGGCCAGCCGTTCGAGCACCACGTCGAGCGAGCCCGAGGCCTCGCCGGCCCGGACCATGTTGATGTAGATACGGGAGAAGAGACGCGGATGCTCGGACAGGGCCGCAGTCAGGGTGTTGCCCTCGTTGACCGAGTCCTTGATCTGGGCGATGATGGTCTTCAGCGACCTGTTGCCGGTCTGCTCCATGAGGCCGTTCAAGGCCTGGACCAGGGGAATGCCGGCCTCCAGCAGGGTGGCGAGCTGGCGGGTGACGAGGTGGATCTCCTGCTGCCGGACACGCGTGCCGAGACGGGCCGACAACAGGGAGCCCTTTTTCCTGTCCCGTGACCTGGGAACGGTCTCGCTGATGTCCACCGGGTAGCCGCCGCCCTGGCGGATCTTCTGCCGGGCTGCGGCCAGGGAGTCGGCCTCGATGATACCTTTGCGCTTTTTGCCGCCCGGGTCCAGGGCGGTGTATTCGTAGACGGGCATGGGAGACGGGGCGTGCGGGGAAAAGCTGTTCCGTGCACTGAAAGCCGCAAACCGTGCAGTGCTCTTGTCCTGTGCCGTGATACACGGTACAGGATGCCAGTTGCGCACTATACCGCCATGCGGCCTGTTTTGAAACCTAAATCCTGCTTTTTACCACCCGCCCCAACCAGAGAGGGTGCAGCCCGGATCCTGCCCTTTGCACAAACCTATCCGTTGCGCCATGGCCCGGATATGCTATTATAGGAGACGTGCAATCAGGAAACAGTGCCTCCCGGTCAACCGGGACGCTGTGGTGGACGTGGAGAATTCCCTCTTTTGGGGAACAACACGGGAGGATGCGCCGTGAAGATCACCATTGAATACTGCACCAGCTGAAACTACAAACCGCGTGCCTCCAGGCTGGAGGACGAACTGCGGCAGGCCCTGGGCAGCGGGGTCGAGGTTGAACTGATCCCCGGCTCGGGCGGTGTCTTCGAGGTCACCAGGGATGGCAGGACCATCTTTTCCAAGAAACAGCTGAACCGGTTCCCGGAAGAGGGCGAGATCCTCCGCCTGGTCAGGGAACAAGGGGGATGACCGCTCGCCTGGTCCGGACAGGGTGAGCGTATCCCCGGCACGGGCAGGGAAGCACGGGGCTCCCGCACGGCCTGTCAGCCTCGGGTACCATGGCCGTCCATGCAGCGGGAGACGCACTGGCGGCAGTCGCCCGCCGTCGCTGTCCCGCCCTTTTTGCAGAAATCGGAAAATCCCCTGATCAGCTCATCGCCGCCCCGGGGACAGATCTCCAGGAATTTTATGAAATGGACCATCCTGGCGATGATCTCCGGCGGCGCCGTGTGCTCGATGCGGCAGGCCCCCTGTTCGGCAAGGGGTTCGTCGATGGCCAGGACCTCGATGAAGAATCTTTTCAGCGCCCTGTGCCGTTGCACCACGTCTTCGGCAACGATGCGCCCCTTGTCGGTCATGGTGATGACCTCGTAAGGGGCGTAGTTGATGAGCCCCTTCCTGGACAGGGAGCGCAGGGCCTCGGTGACCGATGCGCCGCTGACACCGAGGCGCGCCGAGATGTCCTTGCCCCGGGCGACCTGTTTCTCGTCAATGATGTGATAGATGGCCTCGATGTAGTCTTCGAGACTGGCGCTGAGTTGCTGTTTTTCTTCCATCTATCCTCCTGGTTTTACAATTTGCAAGAATAATCGGGATGATATATCTATGCGCCCCCGGCGTCAAGGGGAATGTGGTACCCGGCGGGCATACAACCGGTTCCGGCGGGACCCTGCCGGGCCGGGCTACGGGATAGAGCCATGCTGCAGGTACTTCGGGTAAATGACCTGGCCCTCATCGATTCGCTGGAGGTCGACCTGAGCGGTCTTGGTGCCGGTCTTGTCGTCTTTACCGGCGAGACCGGCGCCGGCAAGTCGATCATCCTCCAGGCCCTGCACCTGCTGACCGGCGGCCGCGGCTCGTCGGCCTGGATCCGCGGTGACTGCGGCCAGGCCGAGATCGAGGCCCTCTTCACCCTGGACGGCGAGCAGGAGGAGGCCCGCGCCATCCTGCGCGAGCAGGGGCTGGAGGAGGGGTCGGTCTGCATCCTCAGGCGGGTCCTCTCGCGAACCGGACGCAGCCGGATCTATGTCAACGACCGCCTGGTCACGGCCCGCCTGGCCGCCGGCCTGACCGAGAACCTGGTCAGTATCGCCAGCCAGCACGATCACCAGCAGCTGCTGCATGTCCGCCGCCATCTCGATGTCCTGGACACCTTTGGCGAGCTCTGGGGCCTGCGCCGCGAGTTCGGCGCCCTGTTCAGGCGCTGGCAGCGGCTTTCCTCCACCCTGCGGGAGCTGCAGGAAAAGGAGGCGGACAAGGAACAGCGGCGGGATTTTCTCCAGTACCAGTTGCTGGAGATCCGGGAGGCCGATATCCGGGCGGGCGAGGACGAGGAGCTTCTCCGCGAGCGCGACCTGCTCAAGTCCTCGTCGTCACTGGTGGAGCTGGCCCGGACCAGTCATCGTCTCCTGCAGGGGCAGGTAACGGAGCACCTGGCCGAGATCCGCAAGAACATGGAACAGGCCGCGGTCCTGGATCCCGGGGTGCGGGAACTGGCGGAGCGGATCGTTTCGAGCTGTTTCGAGATCGAGGACCTGGAGCTGGGCCTGCGCTCCTACCTGGAGTCCATTCCCATGGACCCGGCCCGGCTCGAGGAGGTCTCGGCCCGCCTGGCCCAGCTGAAACAGCTGCAGCGCAAGTATGGACCCACCCTGGAGGAGGTGCTCGCCTTTGCCGAGCGCATCGACGGCGAACTGGCCTCCCTGGACAGCCTGGAGGAGGAGATCAGCCGCCTGGAACTGGAGCTGGAGGAGGTCTCCACCGAGGCCCTGCTCAAGGCCATGGACCTGAGCACCAGGCGCCGGGACGTGGCCGCGAAACTGGCAGAGGCCATGGAGCGCGAGCTCGCCTCCCTGGGCTTTGACGGTGCCGTCTTCGAGGTGGCCATCCAGGAGCCCGAGGGCATGGGGCTGGACGGGGTCCATGCCTCGGGCCGTGACCGGGTGGAATTTCTCTTTTCCGCCAATCCCGGCGAGCCGGTCAGGCCCCTGGTCAAGGTGGTCTCCGGCGGCGAGCTGTCCCGGCTGATGCTGGCCATGAAGTGCCTGCTCGCCCGCCGCGACCGCGTGGACACGGTGATCTTTGACGAGGTGGATGCCGGCATCGGCGGCCAGGCCGCGGAGTCGGTGGCCGCCAAGATCAGCGAACTGGCCGGCCATCACCAGGTCCTCTGCATCACCCACCTGCCGCAGATCGCCGCCCATGCCGATGTCCATTTCCTGGTCAGGAAAGAGGCGGCCCAGGGCCGGACCCGGACCACGATCCAGAGGCTGGAGCCGGAGGAGCGGGTCAGCGAACTGGCCCGCATGCTGGGCGGGGACAGGCCCAGTCAACAGACCCTCTCCTATGCAAGAGAACTGGTGGAAAAGAAAGGAGCACGACAATAGATGACAACCGCACTCGGTCTCTACTCCGGCGGCCTGGATTCGCTTCTCGCCTGCCGGCTGGTGATGGCCCAGGGGATCACCGTCAGGGCGCTGAAGTTCGTCACACCCTTTTTCGATCACGACCTGGTCCGTCGCGAGGCGCAGTATCGCGACGAGGTGCGGGCGAAGTACGGCATTGATGTCCACGTGGTGGATCTCAGCCAGGGCTATATCGAGCTGCTGCGCCATCCGGCGCACGGCTTTGGCAAGAACTTCAATCCCTGCATCGACTGCAAGATCATGATGCTGCGCCGGGCCAGGGAGCTGATGGCGGAGTTCGGGGCCTCCTTCCTCATCACCGGCGAGGTCCTGGGCCAGCGGCCCATGTCCCAGCGCCGTGACACCATGCGGGTCGTGGAACGGGATTCGGGCTGCACCGATATCCTCCTCCGTCCCCTGTGCGCAAAGCTCATGGACCCCACCCGGCCGGAACGGGAAGGGCTGGTGGACCGGGAAAAGCTGCTGGCCTTTTCCGGCCGTGGCCGCAGGCAGCAGATGGACCTGGCAGCCTCGTTCGGCATCACCGACTATCCGTCTCCCGCCGGCGGTTGCGTGCTCACCGACGTCAACCTTGCCGCGCGGATCGAGCGGTTCTACAATGGCCTCTTTTCCATTGCCGGTGATCAGCTCCGGGTGGGCGACATCCGGCTCCTGCTCCTTGGCCGCCAGTTCCGGCTGCCCGGCGGCCGCTGGCTGGTGCTCGGCCGTAACGAGAAGGAAAACCGGCGTCTTGTCTCCCTGCGCGAGCCCGGGGACTGGCTGCTGCACATGGACGAGCGGCCCGGCCCCACCGGCCTGCTGCGCCGGGCCGAACAGACCGTGGCCGGTGCGGCGGACCGGGAGGAGATCATCCGCACCGCCGCCGGCCTGGTGGTCCGGTATGGCAGGAAGACCAACGGGGTGCCGCTGCCGGCCGCGGTCTGCCTGGAGAGCGGCCCGGGCGAGCGACTCCTCGCATCCGTGCCGCCCCTTGCCGACGCCGGGTTCAGGGACTGGATCGTCTGACGGGCCGGCCGAACGCCGCCTCTGTTCAGGACGGTATAACGGCGCCCAGTTGCTGCAGGTCGGCGCC
>WFUT01000057.1 GCA_015484845.1 Desulfobulbaceae bacterium | reverse complement strand
GGTACCGGCCTGCCGCCTCCCCATCCGCTTCGCTCACCCACCCTTTCCCCGGCCCCGTGACTGCAGGCCGTCCCGATCCTCTTCAGCCACCGGGGCGTCCCGTGGACACAGTACTCCGGCAGGAGACAGGGAGACAAGGCCGCGGGCCACCCTGGCCTGAAGCACGCATTCCGACGGGACAAAAAAGAATCAGGAAAATAACAGGATCATGGAGGAGATGATGGCAGTGATCTTCGGGTCTCTACCGGTTGGCCGGAATCCGAAGAACCGTCAGGTCCCCGGAAGTTCCCGGCACAGGCGCACTGGCTACCAGACATTGATTCAACAAGGCAGGCCGAAAAAGACAATCACGCAAGCGCTCCCGGCCGACTTTACTCATCTTATTCGACCGTCCCATGGAAGTCAATTCTTTTTGAGAATACTTCTCCCAAGCCACTGCGCGGCAATGGTTTTCCCCGGTTTTTCCCCTTGCCACCATACACGACGGCCCGGCCGGGGTGGTGAAATCCCGGCCCTGCCACCGATCTCCCACGCTGTGCCGCTGCCCCGCCCGCGCCGCGAGCAGGAGGTTTCTCGGCCCGGCCCGCGAAAAGCAATAGCCTTCGACCACGGCTCATGGTATCTTTTCCCAAGAAAGGATGCTCATTACCCGGCTCCCGCCACAATGGTATCTCTGTTTTCCCGGAGGCAGGAAACACTTCATGGAACGGCTGGCCGCACTGCCCTTTTCCAAGTCTGTCGAGATCGCCTACAAGTCCATCAGGGTCCGTTTTTTCCGCTCCCTGGTCACCACGGCCAGCCTGGTCCTGGCCGTGGCCTTCCTCTGCTACGTGCAGGTGGTGAGCGACATCGCCACCAGCCTGCTGCAAAGCGGCGATCCGGCGGCCCTGCGGGCCCTCGCCCGGGCCGGGTACGACATCAACGGCGTCAGCTCCATCGGCGAGAGTGCCCAGCAGCAGTGGCTGGTGGTCCTGTCCCTCCTGGTCTGCGTGGTCGGGATCATCAATGCCCAGCTCATGGCGGTGACGGAACGGTTCCGCGAGATCGGCACCATGAAGTGCCTCGGCGCCCTGGACCGGGTCATCATGCTCCTGTTTCTGCTCGAGGCGGGCATGCAGGGGTTTGCCGGCTCGCTCATCGGCGTGCTGGTCGGCGGCCTGGCCGGGGTGGCCTCCTCGGCCATCTCCCTGGGCACCATCGTCTTCACCGGCCTGCCACCGGCCGCCCTGGCCCTGACCGGCTTCCAGTCCGTGCTGATCGGCTGCCTGCTCAGCCTGGTTGGCGTCCTCTATCCGGCCATTGCCGCGGCCCGCATGGAGCCCGTCGAGGCCATGCGCGTGGAACAGTAGCCCATGCAGCAACATATCATTGTCCGCACCACCGACGTCACCAAGAGCTTCCAGCTCGGCAAGCACGAGCTGCAGGTCCTCAAGGGCATCAGTCTCAAGATTGCCACCGGCCGCTACATCTCCATCATGGGGCCATCCGGGTCGGGCAAGAGCACCCTGTTCAACATGATCGGCGGCCTGGACAAGCCCACATCGGGCAAGGTCTTCATCGACGAGGTGGACATTGCCCAGCTCGACGCCTACGAGCTGGCCTGGCTGCGCTGCCGCAAGATCGGCTACATCTTCCAGACCTTCAACCTGATCCCGGTGATGACGGCCCTGGAAAACGTGACCCTGCCCATGATCTTTGCCGGCACCGGTAACGACGAGGCCATGGAACGGGGCATGGAACTGCTCCGCCTGGTGGGGCTCGACCAGCGGCACAGCCACCGGCCCTCGGAACTCTCCGGCGGCCAGCAGCAGCGGGTGGCCGTGGCCCGGGCCCTGGCCAACAACCCGGCCATCATCCTGGCCGACGAGCCCACCGGCAACCTGGACCTGAAGACCGGCGAGGAGATCATCGGCCTGCTCAAGCAGATGAGCAGCGAGCGCGGGGTGACCATCATCTCGGCCACCCATGACTTCAAGATGCTCAATGTCTCCGACGAGGTGATCTGGATCCGGGACGGCCTGATCGACAAGGTCGAACAGCGGGACGAACTCAACATCTCCATGGGCACCATCGAATGAGAGGTCGTCGCCGGAAAGATCGGAATAGCACCCTGCTTCGGCTCCTTCCCTGCCTCGGCCTGCTCCTTTTTTTCCAGTCCACGGCCATGGCCTGCATGCAGTGCCGGCCGGAACAAGGCATCCGTGACAGTGTCAACTTTCTCGCCTCCCTGGGGGACCGTTCCACCGGCACGCCGGGCAACCACCAGGCAGCACAGTATATCCGGCGACAGCTGGCCGCGACGCGGCCGGCAAAGCTGGGCCGCCTCGAGTTCCTGGTGCCGGTGCTCCGGCACCGGGCCTCGACCCTGACCATCGGCGACCGGAGCATCCCGCTCACGCCCATCTTCTACAATGCCATCACCCCGGAGAACCTGCCCGCCGGTGGGCTGTCCGGTCCCCTGATCTATGTCGGCCGCGGCGAACCGGAGGACTTTGACGGCCGCCAGGTGGCCGGGGCCATCGTGCTCATGGAGTTCGACTCGGGCCGCAACTGGCTCAATGCCGCCTCCCTCGGCGCGGCCGCCCTGATCTACATCAACCGCGGCACCAGCCCTGCCGACCAGTTCCGGGACAAGGAGGAACTCTCGCCCATCCAGTTCCCCTGCTTCTGGATCGAGGCCGGGCACCTGGCCGGCCTCATCCCTGACCCGGCCCGGGACCCGGACGGCCTGGCCGGCGCCCGGGCGACCATCACCAGCCGCATAACCTGGGAGGCGGCACAGGCAGAGAATATCTACGCCCTCTACCCGGGCACGAACCAGAAGCTGGAAAACCAACTGATCGTGGTCGAGGCCTTCTACGACTCCACTGTCTTCATCCCCGGCCGCTCTCCCGGCGCCGACGAGGCCCTGTCCGTGGCCGGCCTGCTTGCCCTGGCCCGCGATCTTGCCAACCATCCGCCGCAGCGGCCCTTTCTGCTCATCGCCTCGGACAGCCACAGCCAGGACCAGGCCGGCATGCGCGAGACCATATGGGCCATCAGCGCCCGCTCCAGGGACCTGCGCAGGCTGGATCGCCGGCTCAGGGCCGACCGCAGGGAGAAGCAGGCCTTCCTGGATGTCCTTAGCCGCTACCAGGAGGGCAACCTGCAACCCGGCGACGGCAGCATCCTGCAGAACGCCCTCAACCACACCATCAAGCTGAAGATCGACAGGCTGTCCACGCGGTTGATGCGCCTGCGGATGCAGGAGGCGAGCGGCGCCGTGGACGCGCGGATCAGGAAACTGGCCGCCCGCCGCATGCTCCTGCGCCGGCTGAGCTGGCGCAACGAGTTCAGCGACCTGAAGGTACGCGAAAAGGAGGCGCTCCGCCCCCTGGTCCGGGAGGCCTTTGCCCGGCACCGGGCCGTTCTGAAGGAGATACGGGAAAAACGCCGGCGGCTGAAGGGCGCCCGCCGGTTCCGGGCCATGATGGTCGACTACGAGCCCCGGGCCCTGGTCTCGCTGCACCTCTCCAGCCACGGCGACGGCCTGGGCGCCTTCAACCGCGGCTTCCTCTACTATCCGCTGCGTTCCATCATCAACCGGACCTCGGGCTACCGCGACCTCCACGCCGCGCTCCGGCAGGCGGCCGCCGACGCCCCGGCCGGCAGCCCGCCCTTTGTCTCCACCCTGCGGCCGGACCGCCTCAATCCCTGGCAGGACCTGCTGCCCGACCGGCCCCGGCTCGGCGGCGAGGTCAGCGCCCTGGCCGGCCTGCCCGGCCTGACCCTGGCCACCACCGATGACCTGCGGCAGGCCTGGGGCACGCCCTTTGACACCCCGGACCGGATCAACTGGCCCGGGGCCCTGGCCCAGTGGCGCCTGGCCGCGCACCTGGTTCGTGGCCTGGACCGGGCCGCCAGCCTGGAAACGGGGTACATCCGCAACGGGTTTTCCACGGTCTCCGGCCGGGCCACCCTGCTGCTGCACGGCGAGCTCTTTGCCGAGCACCCGGCGCCGGGAACCACCCTGCTCGCCTTCCAGGGACCGGCCCGCTACCACCTCATCACCGACCTGGAGGGCAAGTTTCTCATCAAGGGGGTGGCGGACAAGAAACACCTGCAGGACAAGGTCATCCTGGAGGGCTACCGTTTCTCCACCACCGACGGCTCGGTGATCTGGGCCATTGACAAGAAACAGACCGGCAAGCCCGCCTACCGGGTCAAGATGCGGCGGCGCTCCATGAGCACCGACCTGGTGATGTTCAACTGCCGCCAGACCACCATCTTCAACCTGCTCGAACCGCGCAGCCTGCGCTACATGACCAAGCTGCAGCTCCTCGACGGCCGCCGCGAGGCGCCGCCGGTCCGCTACTGGTACTCGCGCATCGACACCCGCAGCTCCATCATCGCCTCCATCTTCCTCGAGCCGGGAACCCGGCTCAAGCTCACCCTGTCGGACACGGTGCTGCAGAAGAAGATGATCCTGACCAACGGCTCGGCAGAGGATCCCATGGGCAGCGGCTACCTGGTCGACACCCACCCGTCGCTCTACCATACCGCCTACCTGGCGGCCCGGGACATGTGGGCCCTGCTCCTGCCCAGGATCCGCAACCTCGAGGAGCACGGTATCCACGACGGCCGGATCAAAAAACTGCAGGAGGAGGGCGTGGCCGCCCTGGCCCGGGCCGGCAAGGCCCTGGCCGCATACCGCTACACCACCTTTACCGAGGAGTCCAGCCGGGCCTGGGCCCTGGCCAGCCGGGTCTATGACCGGGTGGAGTCGACCCAGAAGGATGTCCTCTTCGGCGTGCTCTTCTACATTGCCCTGTTTGTGCCCTTTGCCTTCTGCATGGAGCGGTTGCTCTTCGGCTTTGTCTCCATCTACAAGCGGATCGTGGCCTTCTGCGCCATCCTGCTGGCCCTGATCCTGCTCATCGCCCGGGTCCACCCCGCCTTTGAGCTGGCCTACAGCCCCACCGTGGTCATCCTGGCCTTTTTCATCATCGGCCTCTCCTTCCTGGTGACCATGATCATCATCCTCCGCTTCGAGGACGAGATGACCCTGCTCCAGCGGCGGGCCTCGCACAAGCGGCCGGAAGAGATCTCCGCCTGGAAGGCCTTTGCCGCGGCCTTCTTCCTCGGCGTCTCCAACCTGCGCCGCCGGCGCCTGCGCACGGCGCTTACCTGCCTGACCCTCATCATCCTCACCTTCACGATCATGAGCTTCACCACCGTGAAGACCCTGCGCCGACAGAACCGGCTCCGCTTCGAGCCCAGGGCCACCTACCAGGGCCTGCTCCTGAAGAACATCGACTGGCACAAGCTGCCCGAGGAGTCCCTGGCCATCTTCGAATCCCTGTTCGACGGCAACGTGGTCGTGGCGCCGCGGGTCTGGCTGGCGGGCGACAAGCCGAGCCGGGCCGGCCGGATCATGGTCCGCCACCAGGGCAGGGGATACCGTTTCCAGGGGTTGACCGGGCTTTCGCCCGACGAGCCCCGGGTCAGCGGCCTGGACCGGATCCTGGTCCGGGGGCGCTGGTTCAGGCGCAACGAGCCCAACGCGGTCCTGATCCCCTCCGGCCTGGCAGAGCGGCTCGGCATAGACCCGGAAAGGCCGGGACAGGCGACCCTCGACCTCTGGGGCATGTCCCTGAAGGTCACGGGCGTCTTCTCAGAGAAACGGCTGCAGCGGCGGCCGGACCTGGACGGCGAGATCCTGACCCCGGCCATCTTCCCGCCGGAGAACACCATGGAGATGCGCGAGGTGGAAAAAGAGGCCCTGGAGTCGGGCGAGGACGTGCGCACCTTCCAGGGCCGCTACCACCACATCCCCCCGGACCAGGTACTGATCCTGCCGGCAACGACCCTGCTCAAGCTGGGCGGCACCCTGCGCGGCGTGGCCCTGCACCCGCCGGTGGCCCCGGATCCCGCCCTGGCGCGGAAGCTCACCGACAGGTTCAGCCTGGCCCTGTTCTCCGGCGAGCGCGACGGGGTCTATCTCTACAACGCCACCGACACCATGAGCTACTCGGGCATGCCCAATATCATGATCCCCATGCTGATCTCCATCCTCATCGTGCTCAACACCATGATCAGCTCGGTCTTTGAGCGCAAGAACGAGATCGCCGTCTACACCTCGGTGGGCCTGGCACCCAGCCACGTCTCCTTTCTCTTCATTGCCGAGGCCCTGGCCTTTGCCATCCTGTCGGTGGTCCTGGGCTACCTGCTGGCCCAGACCAGCGCCGGCCTGCTCGCCGGCACCAGTCTCTGGCAGGGGATCACGGTCAACTACTCCTCCACGGCCGGCGTGGCGGCCATGGTCCTGGTCATGGGCGTGGTCCTGCTGTCGGTGATCTATCCCTCGCGGGTCGCGGCCCGTATCGCCATCCCGGACGTCAACCGGAGCTGGTCCATACCCGACGCCGGCACCGACACCCTGCGGGTCACCCTGCCCTTTCTCATGCGCTACCACGAGCATGCCTCGATCTGCGGCTTTCTCTACAGCTACCTCCTGGGGCACCGGGACATCTCGCACGGCCTCTTCTCCACCAGCAACGTGGAACTGCTCGACACCACGGCCGCCGCCCGGGCCGTGGCCGGCTCCCTGGCCATGGCCAGGGGCTGCCTGCACCTGCGCTGCAAGGTCTGGCTGGCCCCGTTTGACTTCGGCATCATGCAGTGGGTGGATGTCAGTTTCTGCCCGGCCCGCGAGGGCGAGGACTTCATGGAGATCACCATCACGCTCACCCGGGTGGCCGGGGAGGTGACCCTCTGGCGCCGGGTCAACAGGTCGTTCCTGCACGCCCTGCGCAAGCAGCTGCTCATCTGGCGCTCCCTGGACGAGGAAGGCCACCGGGAATACGCGGCCCTCCTGCACAGGAACGAACAGGAACTCGAAAAGAGGCAAGGATGAACATTTCCCGGACAGCAGACGCCCCTCACCCCATCCGGCTGCGGGCCATCCTCATCGGCCTGGTCCTGGCCGGGGTGATCTGTGCCCTGACCCCCATCAACAACATCTTTCACCAGTCAACCCCGCTGGGCGGCGGCCATTTCCCGCTCGCCCCCTTCTACGTCCTCCTGGTCACCACCATCCTCGCCGGCATGCTGGGCCGTTTCCTGCCGCGCTCCCGCATCATCACCGGCCAGGAACTGCTGGTGATCTGGATCCAGATGGTGCTTGCCGCCGGCATCGCCTACACCGGTCTTACCCGGACCTTCTTCATCAACCTGACCGCGCCCTTCCGTTTCGCCACGGCGGAGAACAACTGGAAAGAGGTGCTGCAGCCGCTCCTGCCGTCTGACCTCTACCCCGAGCCCGGCGCCATCGAGGGCCTCTATAACGGCCTGGTCCACGGCCGCAGGATGGGCTGGCTGCAGGTACTGGCCCACATCCCCTGGCACGACTGGATCACGCCACTGTTCAGCTGGGGTATCTTCATCCTGCTCTGCTACACGGTCATGGTCTCGCTGATCAACCTGTTCAGCCGCCAGTGGGTCCACAACGAACGGGTCAACTTTCCCCTCCTCTGCGTGCCCAGGCTCATGGAGGATGCCTACGACGAGGGCAGCCTGGCCTCGTTTTTCCTCAATCCCTACATGCTCTGGGGCATCTCCATCCCTGTGCTCCTGCACCTGCTCAACGGCCTCCACTTCTACTACCCGTCGGTGCCGCAGATCCCGACCCTGATCCTGGCCGGGCCCTATTTCCCCAAGCACGGCCTGCTGTCGGGATTCCACAAGCTCAAGATCTACATCTACCCGGTCTTTATCGGCTTCGCCTTTCTCACCTCCAAGCAGCTCTCGCTCTCCTTCTGGTTCTTCTTTCTCTTCGGCGGCCTGCTCTATGGCCTGCTCGGCATGATGGGCTACAACATCCCGGCCGCCTCCCTGGGCGTGACCTTCGGCCCCACCCTGTCCCGGCCCGAGGAGACCCAGATGATCGGCGCCTACGGCGTCTTCTTTCTCTTCCTGCTCTGGCTGGCCCGCCACCACCTGCAGCAGGTGGTAAAGACCTCCTTCAGCACCCGGCCCGTTACCGCCCGGGCCGAGTGGTTCTCGGTCCGCCTCTCCTTCTGGCTCTCGGTACTGGGCATGATGGCCATCGTCCTCTGGGCCACCTGGTTCGGCATGCGGATGCGGACCGCGATCCTCATGGTGAGTGCATTTTTCATGATCTCGCTGGTGGCCTCGCGGATCATCACCCAGGGCGGCCTGGCCTACTTCACCCTGACCGCCGCGCCCATCGACGGCCTGCTGATCCTCTTCGGACCGGCCATCTTCACCCAGGTGGGCCTGCTGATCGCCGCCGTGACCCAGAAGGTCCTGTTCGTCGACCTGCGCGAATCGCTCATGCCCTCGCTGCTGCACGCCCGCCGGATCCACAACCGGATGGCCAACCAGCGGATGCTCCTGTTCGGCATCGGCGCCACCCTGCTGCTGGCGGTGGTGGTCTCCTTTGCCGCCATGCTCGCCCTCTGCTACAAGTACGGCGTCCGCGAGCTGCAGCTCGAATGGGCGACCCGGACCACGCTCAATGTCTACGAAAACGTGGTCCGCCTCAACAGCACCGGGGCCGGGCCCGGCCACTGGGTGAAGATCTTTTCCGGGGCCGGCGCCCTGCTCATGCTGGTGCTGGTCGCCTGCTATCACCGGTTCTACTGGTGGCCCCTGCATCCCATCGGCTACCTGACCGCCTACTCCTCGGCCATGCGCATCCTCTGGTTCTCCTTCTTCGTTGGCTGGCTCTGCAACGCGGTCTGCATGCGCTACGGCGGGGTGGTGCTGTTCAGGAAACTGCGCCTCTTCTTCATCGGCCTGATCATCGGCGATCTGTTCATGGGCGGCACCTGGGCCATCGTCGGGCTCTTTACCGACGGCGCCTACCAGGTCCTGCCCAACTGAGACCGGCACTGTAACGGCCACACGAGGAGATAATGTACGACGACAAGGAACTGAAAGAATACCGGGACCTGCTCAAGACCCCGGATCATTTTGAAGAGGGCTTTGACTGGAAGACGGTGGTGGGCGCCGTGTTCATCGGCTTCCTGATGATGCCCGGTTCCATGTACCTGCAACTGGTCATCGGCTCGGGTATCGGGCCGGCGGCCCGCTGGGTGACCATCATCCTCTTTGCCGAGATCGCCAAGCGGGCCCACACCAGCCTCAAGCAGCAGGAAATCTTCATGCTCTACTACATGGCCGGCGCCGCCCTGGCCTCGCCCTTCCAGGGGTTGCTGTGGAACCAGTACCTGGTCCAGTCCGATGCCGCCAAGATGCTCGGGGTCGCCGAGTTCATTCCCTCCTGGGTGGCGCCGCCGGCGACCTCGAAATCCATGGCCATGCGGACCTTCTTCCACCGCGACTGGCTGATCCCCATCCTGCTGCTCATCGGCTCCCAGGTCATCCAGCGCGTCGACCACTTCGGCCTGGGCTATGCCCTGTACCGGATCACCTCGGACGTGGAAAAGCTGCCCTTTCCCATGGCCCCGGTGGGCGCCCTGGGCACCATGGCCCTGGCCGAATCCGCTGAAGACAAGAAGACCGGCTGGAAGTGGCGGGTCTTTTCCATCGGCGGGGTCATCGGCCTGGCCTTTGGCGCCATCTACGTCCTGCTGCCCGTGGTCTCCGGGCTCCTGTTCACCGAACCGATCCGCCTGATCCCCATCCCCTGGATCGAGCTGACCCGGCACACCGAGGGGGTCCTGCCCGCCGTGGCCACCGGCCTGCAGCTCGACCTGGGCCTGGTCTTCATCGGCATGGTCCTGCCTTTCTGGGCCGTGATCGGCGGCCTGGTCGGCCTGCTCATCACCATTGTCCTCAATCCCGTGCTCTGGCGCCACGGTATCCTCCACCGCTGGCACCCGGGCATGGGCACGGTGGACACGATCTTTGCCAACAACTTTGATTTCTACATGAGCTTCGGTATCGGCCTGGGGCTGGCCATCGGCGTCATCGGCGTCTGGACGGTGATCCGCTCCTTCAGGGAAGAGGAAAAGAAACGGGGCACCTGGCACGACCTGTTCAACCCGCCGCCGGGCCGCGGCGACTTCAACTTTTGGATCGCCATCGGCATCTACGTCTGCTCCACCCTGTCCTACGTCCTGCTCTGCGTCTGGCTGGTGCCCAACTTTCCCTGGATCTTCTTCCTGGGCTACGGCTTCATCTATACCCCGGTCATCTCCTACATCACGGCCCGGATGGAGGGCATCGCCGGCCAGTTCGTCAGCCTGCCCCTGGTGCGGGAGGCAAGCTTCATCGCCGGCGCCAAGTACTTCGGCTACCACGGCATCGAGATCTGGTACGCGCCCATCCCCATCCATAACTACGGCGCCGCCACGGTGGGATTCCGGGAGATCGAGCTCACCGGCACCTCCCTGCGCGGCATCATCAAGGCGGAACTGGTGGTCTTTCCCATCGTCATGGTCGCAAGCCTGCTCTTCTCCCAGTTCATCTGGCGCCTGGCTCCCATCCCCTCGGCCAGCTATCCCTATGCCCAGGAACTGTGGCACCTGCAGGCGCTCAACACCCTGCTCATGCAGACCTCGACCCTGGAGGGCAACTCGCTCTTCTTCCAGGCCCTCAACTCCTCCTACGTGCTCTCGGGCCTGGGCCTGGGCCTGGTGATGTACATGATCCTCTCGGTGCTCGGCCTGCCGGTGCTCCTGATCTACGGCGTGGTCCGGGGCCTGGGCCAGTCCACGCCGCACGGTATCCTGCTCGAGGTGGCCGGCGCCCTGCTCGGCCGCTACTACTTCCACAAGCGCTACGGCTCCATGTGGCGGCAGTATGCGCCGGTCCTGCTGGCCGGCTTCTCCTGCGGCATGGGCCTGACCGGCATGTTCGCCATGGGCTTTGCCCTGATCCTGAAATCACTGAGTTACATGGCCTACTGACACGCGAACACCGTTACCAGCCTTTTCCGCAAGGTAGCGGGAACCGGGTGGTCTCCGCCCATGGCGGGCACGATGGGCAACAGGCCTGCTGTCCTCCTGTTTGCATTGCCTGCTGCGGCCGCGATCCGAAAATCCGATCTCGCTGCTTTGCCCGGAATAGATCCAGGTCCCGGATCATCATACAATAATAGAGCAGGGGTCCCTGGTCGCTGCGAACACCCCGGCCGGGTCGGCCGGCGCTTCCGTCGTCCCCTGCCCCGGGCCCGCAGGGCCTGCCACCATGACGAGGGAGGGACGACATGTTTGCCTTCCGAAAAAGAAACAAGAAAAAACTCTTCCGCGACCTGGCCTTTGTCCATGTCCCGTTCCTGTACAACATGGCCCTCAAGTACAGCGGCAACAGGTATGATGCCGAAGACATGGTCCAGGAGACCATGCTGATCGCCTTTGAGAAATTCCACCAGCTGCGGGACCAGGCCAAGTGCCGGAGCTGGCTCTTTTCCATCCTGCGCAACACCTTTTTCAAGGAAAAAAAGAGGGCGGCGCGCGCACCGCTCCCCTTTGACAATGACCACTACCTCGCCATGCTCGATGGCATGGCCGTGGAAGGCGAGATCAGTCACCAGCTCGAGGAGAAGGAGACGGCCGCCCAGGTACGGCGGGCCCTTGACGACCTGCCGGAGCAATACCGCACCGTACTGCTGCTCTATTACATGGAGGAGATGCGCTACCGCGAGATCGCCGACCTGCTGGAGGCACCCATCGGCACGGTCATGTCCCGGCTCAACCGGGGACGGGCCTACCTGAAACGGATCATGCTCGAGTACCTGAACCGGGAAAAGGCGGAGATCAAGATCGTCAGCCTGTCGGATAAACGCCGGCATCGCAGTGCATCACCCTCAGTGCAGGAGGTGAACCATGAAGCACGATGACTGCACCCGTTTTCTTGACGCGCTGCTCAACGACGACGGCTCGGGCCTGCCGCCATGGTGCAGGCAGCACCTGGCCTCCTGTGAGCGCTGCCGAAGGATCCACGCCCTGGACCAGAGGCTGGAGGAGACCCTGGCCAGGTCCCTGCGACCGGAACCGGTCTCTGACCATCTCCTCACCATGCTGGAAAAAAACCTGGAGGCCGACAGAAAGAGAAGGCGCCGGTTTCCCGTCCGTCCCTGGTTCCTGGTCCCGGCCGTGGCCCTGCTCGGGATACTGCTCTTTTTCTTCCTCCACCCGGTGGGCCGGCAGGGGCTGCACTCCCTGGACGAGATCGGCCAGCTCGCCTTTGCCGATCATCACCAGGTCGGGCAGGTGGATTTTATCTCCGGCAGCCCGGCCGACCTCTCGGCCCGGTTCAGCAACAGGCTCGGCTTCCCGGTGCAGGTGCCGGAGGTCATCGGCAGGGGCTACAGGCTCATCGGCGGCAGGCTCTGTGTCTTTGGCCGGTGCAACGTGGCCTGGCTTCTGTACGGCCACGGCACGGACAGGGTTTCACTTTTCATCATCAATGCCGGTGACCTCACCTTTCCCCTGGCAAAACCAAAAAAATACATCTTGCAATATTCAGCCAATACGGTGAAGATCTGGCAGGAAAAGGGGCAGGTTTATGCCCTGGTCGACTGAGAGTGAGGAGGAGGCATGCAGCGCCGCAAGCATACATGCCCCGCGACCGGTGAACATCTCCCCTGGATTGTGGCCGCGGCCGCAAGCCCCATGTACCGGCACGGCCCGCTGTGAGCGGCTGTGGAACCCGGAGAATATATAAAACCACACGGTCTCACGCACCCCGTTTCCCCGACACCGTCCCCATGCGAGTCACCCAGCGCTCCCTCTTCTACTGGATCCTCCGCCGGCACCGGCTGCTGCAGCTCCTGCTGCTGATCATCATCCTGGCCAGTCTCTTCTTCAAGGTCTTTCCCCTGGAGATGCAGAAACGGATCATCAACGAGGCCATCCATCTCAAGAAACTGAACCTGCTCTATCTCTACTGCGGTCTCTATATCGGGGCCGTGATCCTGGCCGGGATCACCAAGTATGCCATCAATGTCCTCCAGGTGATCATCGGGCAGAGGATCCTGGTCGAGATGCGCACCGAGCTCTACAACCACGTCCTGCAGCTTCCCCTCCAGTTCTACCGCAAGATGCAGCCCGGCACCGTGATCTCGGCCATGACCTCGGAGCTGAACGCCATCGGTTTTTTCCTGGGCGGTGCCCTGGCCATCCCGCTCACCTCGGTGCTCACCTTCCTGGTCTTCCTCGGCTTCATGTACAGCCTCAGCCCGCTGCTCGCCCTGCTCAGCATCTCCATCTATCCCCTGGAGCTGATCGTCATCCCGCTGCTGCAGAAACGCTACAACCGGCTCAACAAGAAAAGGATCAAGACGACCCGCGCCATGGCCAACGTGGTCAACGAGGCCATCTCCGGCATCCACGAGATCCACTCCAATGGCTCCTTCGGACTGGAGGAAAAACGGATCCAGGACCACATCCACACCCTGTACGGCTACCTGAAGAAACTCTTCATCGTCAAGTACGGCATCAAGTTCGCCAACAACCTCTTCCAGTCCATGGGGCCCTTCATCCTCTTCCTGGTCGGCGGCTACCTCGCCATCCACGGTGAATTCACCCTGGGCGCCCTGGTGGCCTTTCTTTCCGCCTACGAGAAGGTCTATGACCCCTGGAAGGAGATGCTGGAGTACTACCAGTCCCTGCAGGATGCGCAGATCCGTTACCGGCAGATCATGAAGATCTTTGATCTCGACCCGCCCCACCCCCTGCTCCCCGAAGGGCGGGAACCCTACCGCCTGCGGGGTGACATCAATGTCAAGAGCGTGGGATTCAAGGTGGACTCCGGTGTCAGCCTGCTCGACCGCATCACCATGCGGATCAGGCCCAACGAACAGGTGGCCCTGGTGGGTTTCTCCGGCTCCGGCAAGTCAACACTGGCCCTGCTCATCGCCCAGCTCTACGATGCCTCGAGCGGCTCCATCCTCATCGACGGCAAGGATGTCGCCACACTGAGCAAGGTGGACATCAGCCGCAATGTCACCATGATCGCCCAGCATCCCTTCATCTTCACCGGCACCATCCGCGACAATCTCCTCTACGGGGTGCGGGCCGCGGGCCGGGACGACGAGATCGACCGGGACAGGCTGATCCAGGTGATCCGTGACGTGGGCCTGGAAGACGATGTCCTTCGCTTCGGCTTCAACTCGGTTATTCCGCGCCAGCGCGTCCTGCCGCTCAAGAACAAGTTCCTGCGCATGCGGCAGATCATCTCCGGGGAACTGAGCCGCGAGTTCACCCGCGTTATCGAGGTCTATGACGCCAACAGGTTCCTCTCCTACTCCACCATCCGGGACAACCTGATCTTCGGCGACAGCCTGAGCGGCCGCTTCGAGCTCGACAACCTGCCCAGGGACGGGTTGTTCAGGGACTTCCTGCGCTCCACCGGCCTGGAGGAGCCGCTCCTGGCCCTGGGCTATGCCATTGCCCGCCACACGGTGGAACTGCTCAAGGACCTGGGCACGGACGAATTCTTCTTCCGCGGCAGCCCCATGCGGCCCGACGAGCTCGACCGTTTTGACGAACTGGTGCGGCAGAGCGGCGGCAGCCTGCCCCGGCAGCGGGAAGAACGTGACATGCTGCTTATCCTGGCCCTGCGCTTCATTCCGGGCAGGCACAACATCGTCAGCCTGGACACAGGGCTGAGCGAAAGGATCCTCCATGCCCGCCATGTCTTTCTCCGGGACCTGATGAAGGTCAACCTCGATGTCTGCTGCAAGGCGGCCGAACAGTTCCTGGACAAGGGAACCCTGACCGGGCTTCCGGTCTACGAGGAGGAAAAGGACTTTATCCCCTACTGTCCCTCGGAATATCTTTACAGCCACAGCCTGCGCGACAACATCCTGTTCGGGGCCATGAAGCAGGAGGTCAAGGACAACCAGCACCTGGTGCAGCTGGCCCTGGAGGCCTTTACCCGGGAAGGACTGCTGGGCGAGGTGCTGGACATCGGGCTCGACTTCAACGTGGGCAGCAAGGGAGACCGCCTCTCCGGCGGCCAGAAACAGAAGGTGGCCATAGGCCGCGCCTTTTTAAAGGATACCACCATCCTGATCATGGACGAGGCCACGGCAAGCCTGGACAATGCCTCCCAGGGAAGGATCCAGGACCTGGTGAGCAACCGCTTCCGGGGCCGCAAGACGGTGATCGCGGTCATCCACCGCCTCGACCTGGCTCCCTCCTATGACCGGATATTTGTCCTCAAGTCGGGCTCACTCATCGAGCAGGGGTCCTACGAGGAGCTGATGGCGAAGAAGGGCGCCTTCCACGACCTGATCCAGAGCCATAATGGCTGACAGGCCGACACCAGCCGTCACCACACCCTTCTGAATCGCCAATGTCCGGCAGGGGCTGTACAATCGGGGCAGATGGTGTATCCTGAGAGGGAAGGACAGGAACACCGGCCGGCCGCCACCTCTTCACCGGGCAGGCACCACGCGTTTCCTGGCCGACGCGACATTGCAACCGATATCCTGCCATCGGCAATGTCGCCGGGCATGCGAGGCCTCAGGGGCGCTAGACGTACAACAGCACTTCAAGCCCTTGGTAACCAAAAGATCCCCTGATACGGCAAGGGGAATTTTTTTCGTATTTTCAACGTGCAGGATTGAGGTAAAAGTCGCGGCGCGGCTTCTTTCCAGTCATCCACCCCCTGGTCTTCGAGGTGACAACAATGATCGGCAAGCGCATCATCCTTCTTTGTACCTGTATCCTTCTGCTGCCCGCCATGCCGGCCCCTGCCGCGGACAAGGTTCCGCACGAGATCGGCGGCTTCAGGCTGGGCGCCTCCATCGATGACTACAGCTACATCAGTTACCGGAACTTCCTCAAGCAGGTGGTGGTGGACCACATCGGGGGCTTTCGCAAGGGCGTGATCGAGTACGGCGTCTGCGCCAAGCCGGGCCAGATCGTCAAGATAAAACTCAAGTACCTGGATTCCAGTGAAAAATTCTACCGCAAGCTGTTCAAGGAATTCAAACGCCGCTTCGGCGAGCCCGACGAATACACCGGCGACACCTTCGGCATTGTCAAGTCCTGGAAATGGCATTTCCGGGACAAGAACGGCAACCGGATCAGCCTGTCCCTGCAGCACAACCTGAAAAACCCCGACGAGGCCATGGGCAACATGGTCAAGATGTCCCTGCCGGACCGTATCGAGGCGGAACGGAAGTGTTTCAACAAGACCTGCGCCAGCCGTCGGGGTACGCCCTGCTCCGTCCTGCCGCCGCAGACAGCCGCTGACTGGGACTCGCTGATCCCCCATTGAGCGGATGCCCCCTATCCGGCGCCCTTCCGGGCGGCTGAGCATGCAGACAGGCAACGTCCCACCCGGGGCCGCGGCCGGCGACGGCCATGGCCATCGCAACGCCATGTCCGCCCGGGGATGGCAGGAGATCGGCTGGAACGGCATCAGCCTCCTGGTTCCTGGCAGCTGGCACCCGGCGGTGATCCTGGAGAGCTATCTCCTGTTCGAGGAGGACTACCGGCCGGTTTTCGAGATCAGGTGGCAGCAGGGGCGGGGACGGTTCCCGGCCAGGCGCCTGCTCCGGAAACTGGAACGATCCCTTGGCGAAGCCCGGATCGACCCGTGGCAACCTCCTGCCGACTGGCTGGCCGCTCTTTCCGGTTGCCAGGTCCACGGCTTCCGTTGGCGGCAGGCCGAGGCCGGCGGCAGGGGCCTCCTGTTCCACAACCCCGCCACCGGCCGCTCCGTGCTGCTCCGCTTCCACCTGGACCAGGCAGCAAACGCTGCCTGTTGCGCTCGTGTCGTGGGTTCGCTTTACGAACAGCCCCCGGCCGGGGACCGTACCTGGGCCGTGTTCGATATCCGCGCCCGGCTCCCGGCCCGGATGCGCCTGGCAGGACAACGGTTTCTGCCCGGCAGCTACGCCATCGACTTCCGGCAGGACCATCTCCTTGTCTCCCTGCTGCGGTTCAAACCGGCGGAAGAACTGTTGCGCGGCCGTTCCCTGGCCGATTTCGGCGACCACCTCGCGCAAGGCGCCACCCTCGTTCCCGGCAGTGCCCCGGACACTGCCACCTGGCAGGACGGTGGCTCGGCGGCCCGCAGGCTGCTGCGGCGGTTGCAGCGAAAAAAGGCCTATCACCAGCTCATCCTCTGGCATGTTCCTGAAAAAAATGTCATCCTTGGCCTGCGTGTCAAAAGCAACAGGCCGATCCCGCCCTCCCGGGTCCGGACGATCCGGGAGGGCTACATCGCCCTTTGAGGACCGATCCTTCCCGTCCCTTTAACCGCATCTTGGTGTGATGGCCTTTTTCAACTCGCGAAAACAGCCTGTCCTTCCCCGCCGCCAGGCCCTTGAATGCATCCCTGTCCGCAACCCCGAGGCCGGCCAGACCCGCAACGACGAGGGGATCCTGCTCAGCTACCCGGTGGAGGTCAAACCCTGGTTCCAGGGGATCTTCCGCCGTGTGGCGGGGCGGGATTCCGGGATCATTGTCAGGAAGCTGCAACTGGACGCCATGGGCAGCTCGGTGTGGGAGATGATCGATAACCGGCGCAGTGTCCGGGAGATCGCCGAGCTCTTCGGTCAAAGACACCATCTCGGCAGGCGGGAGGCGGAGATATCGGTCAGCGCCTTTGTCCGTGAACTGGGCAGGCGGGGCCTGGTTGCGCTGCGGGAAAAAAAAACCTAAATCCTGCATGGCTGGCCCGGGTTTCCAGGGCACAGCCCCAGCAACCCATGGAGATACCATCGCCCCCTTGCGCTGCGGCCAACCATTTCCGGATAAAAAGCAAAAAAAAGAGGCGGGAAACCCCGCCTCTTTTCTCTCCTTCTAGGATGGGAAGAAAGACCCTCTACATCTTCTCCCAGCCCCACCTGTTGACTACCATGGGAACATCCTTGACCGCGGAGGCCTCCAGGACCGAACCGTCATAGAGCTTGACGTTCCTGTAGCCCAGCAGGTCATGGAGCACGAAATAGCCCATGGCCGCGGCAAGACCGTGGTTGGAGTAGGTGATGATCTCCGCGTTCTTGTCAGCGGGGAGGTGGACGCCCTTGGCCATCTGCCGCAGTTCATCCGTCTTCCTGAAGTAGGAGGGCGCAAAGTCCTTGCCCGCGATGGTCATGTATACCGCCGGCCAGAGCAGGGCCCCGGGCAGGTGCCCGGCCCGGCTGATCTCGGAGTTCTTCTCGTGCCCGAAGTACTGGTCCGGCAGCCGGTCGTCCACGAAGACGACACCCGGCGAACCGAGTTTCATCTTGACCTCGGTCAGGGTGGCCACCTTGGCCGGCACCAGCTTGCCGCTGAAGTTTCCGGTCACCGGTGCCACGGCCTTGGTGGAGACCGGTTTCCCTTTCTGCTTCCAGGCCGACATGCCGCCATTGAGGATGGCGACGCGTGGATGGCCCAGGGCATGCAGGGTCCAGAGGGCGCGGGCGCTCTTGGCCGTGTCCTTGGAGGTGACGCCCTCGTCGTAGACCACGACAAAGGACTCGTTGTTGACACCGTAGCTGCGCAGCATGTCAACCAGGGTGGTCTCGTCGGGCATCATGAAGCCGACAAAGTCCCGGTTCATGGTCATCCAGGGGCCAAAGGCCCTGACCGCACCGGGGATATGGCCATTCTCGTAGTGGATGAAATCGCTGACATCCAGGATAACGAGATCCTTCTTTTTCAGGTTCTTGGCAAGCCAGTCAACGCTCACCAGGGGAGTTTCCGCCGCCAGAACCAGGCCCGGCAGACAGAACATGAACAAGAGCACGCCGATGAAAGACGCTTTCAGTCTGCAAACACTTTTCATTCTATTCCTCCATGATTGAGAGTGTACCGGTCGCTACTTGGCAGTGGAACCCCAGGCAAACCTGACCAGGGGCAGGTCGTCATCAGCGCCATACTCGAGCATCGAGCCGTCGTAGACACTGACGTTCCTGTAGCCCAGGATATCATGGAGAACGACATAATCCATACCGGCGAACTGGCCGGTATTACAGTAGACAATGATCTCCGTGTTCTTGTCGGCGGGGATCCCGACACCCTTGACCATCTGGGCCAGCTGCTTTTTGTCCCTGATGGTGGCCGGGGCGCGGTTTGCGCCGGCGTTGTTCAGGAACGGCGCCGGCAGGCTGATGGAGCCGGGAATGTGGCCGTACCTGTCAACGTCGGCACGCTTGTCGTCACCAAAGTGCTGGTTGGAGTTCCGGGCATCGACCAGGACGACATCCTGCTTCTTCATCCTGGCAACGACTTCCTTCAGGTCCGCGACCTTGGAGGCGTCAAGCCGGGCCACGAAGTTGCCAGGCCTGGCCTGCGGCTTCTTGTTGTCAATGATCCGTCCCTCGAAGGTCCACTTGGTGAAACCGCCGTTGAGATAGGAGACATTGGTGTGCCCCATGGCCTCGAGAATCCAGACCGTGGCCGCTCCCTTGGTGGCATCACCGATGGTGTTGCCGTGGTCGTAGACGACCACGTGCGAGTCCTTGTTGACGCCGATGGCCTGCAGCATCTTGGTGAAGTCCGCGGGCGTGGGCATCAGTTGGCACTGCCGCTTCTCGTTGAACGGCTCCCAGCCGACATAGGGGATGTTGAAGGAACCGGGAATGTGACCGACCCCGTAGTTGGTCTTGGTCCTGACGTCGATGATCACCAGGTTCCTGGCGCCCAGGTTCTTGGCCAGCCACTGGGTGCTCACCAGGGGAGTGGTTCCCGCCTTGACCGCTGCCGGCGCGGCGACAAATCCCGCCACGGCCAGCAACAGCGTGAATATCACGGTGTGTAACAGCTTTCTATCCATTGAAATACTCCTTTATTCGTGCTTGTGCATGAGGATCTCTGCCTTGGCCAGAGCGCTTATTCCTTGATCTTGGCCGGAACTTTCTTCACGGCAATCTTCAGGTTGGCTTTTGGTTCGTCCTTGGCCAGGTCCGCCTTGGTGAGGAAGAGTTCCTTGTGGCCGTGACAAGCATTACAGGAGCGATTCTGTTTTGTCCTCCGCTGGATGCTGTGTACCGACGCGGAGTTCCAGGTCGGCAGGGCGTCATAGTTGGCGACCAGGTCCTTGGGACCGGGCTTGCCCTTGAGGACCGCCTGCCAGTAGCGCAGCGAGGCCAGGGAGTCCCTCTTCATGGGCGTATGACGCACCAGGTTGTACTTGTAGGGATTTGCCGGACTACGATCGATATTGCGACCGATCTTGAAGGTATAGAGCGGCGAGGACGGGAAGATGACATCGACCTTGCCGGGCTTCTTGATGTCCAGCGTTACATGACAGTTCTGACAGTTGAAGTAGGTGTTGGCATGGCAGACCGCGCAGGCGATCTCCCCTTCCGGGTGGGCGTTGTGCATCGCCACCTTGGACCGGCCCGGCCGGGCATTGGGATGGCAGTCCAGGCACCGCTTGGTCTTGACGGCATAGTAGCGCTTCACGCCCTTGGGCTGCGTGTTGTGCAGGTACTCGGCCGTGTGGCAGTCGGTGCAGACCATCTGTCCCTTCTCGTAATGGACATCGGCCGTGGCGCCCAGCTTGCCCATGTATTCGCCGGCAAAGCGCGAACCGTGGCAGGCATAGCAGGTCTTGTCCATGGGCGGGGTCTTCTTGAACCGGTGCCGGTCGAGCAGGCCACCCTTGGCAACCGCCGGCCACGCCACGTGACAGGAGCCACAGCTGGCATGACAGTTGGCGCAGTCAAGCTGCCACGCCTCGGGCAGCAGGGTGTCCTTCATCTTGTGCGGCGACGTGATGGTGCCGACGATATCGGCGATACCGGTCAGCTTGTAGTGCATGGAGTCCTTGTAGGTCGAGGCGATCTCCTCGTGGCACTCCTTGCAGACACCGCCGCCACCCGCTTCGGACGGGTCCTTGATCATGTCCTTGTGGGCCTTGTCCTTGTCCTTGACATTGTGGCCCTTGTGACAGTTGATACAGCCGATCTCGCCATGGACGGAATCGACAAAATCCTTGGCAACGCCGTAGGTATCCCGGCCCCTCACCTGAGGGGCAGAAACGCCTCAGCCCGCGATGGCGGCACCGCCACTCGCCGATGCCGCACCATATTCGTCCATCGCCTCCAGGTCGGTGTGACAGTTGATGCAGGCACTGCTCGAGCCGGCTTCCTGGGCGGCATATGACCCGACCGTGCCAAAGGCCAGGACAAGGCCCAGGAAAGTGGTTGCGATCAGCATTCCCTGTGTCGTTCTTTTCATTCTAGTTGCTCCTCCTTGTTGGTTGTTGACGATACAACGAATCCGTTGTTCCCCTTACAGCAACTGAAAAAAAGAAAAAAAGCCTGAAACCGTTCCCGTGGCCAGGGGAGGGCCGGAAGGAACAGTGAAAGAATCATGATCATGGCCGCCGAAGACAATGATCGGCGGCGGAACCGGGGACACGGGACGGTCGACAGCTGCCGGGACGCCGCCCGGCCTGACGTCGGGCACGGCGGGTATGCGTGGGAAAGATTCTTCCCGGCCGTGAAAAAAAACCGGTTCCGATTCGTAGGGATAGAGAGAAACCTACCACCATGTCGTGGTATTGCAACGTGGCAATTTGTCGCACCACGATGTGGGACAACAGGCGACGAGCGGCCGCCGAGGGTGCCCCTGCGGCGGCCGGTGCCGTGGAAGAGACCGGAAAGAGGAGTTTTTCGGACAGGGACAGGGACAAGGCTACTGCAGGGGGGGAAACTTGTTCAGCTTGCGCTGCAGGGTCCGCCGGTGCAGCCCCAGCTTCCGGGCCGCGGCCGAGATATTGCCGCCACAGTCGTGCAGGACCCGGTTGATATGTTCCCACTCCATGCGGGCCAGGGAGGGAACGGGAAAATCCTCCTGTTCCCCGCCGGATGCCGGCCGGGAATCGCCCCTGAACGCGCACAGGATATCGTCGACATCGGCCGGCTTGGGCAGGTAGGAGACCGCGCCGGCCCTGATCGCCTCGGTGGCGGTGGCAATGCTGCCATAGCCGGTCAGGACCACGACCCGCATGGCCGGATGCAGGGCAAGGCCGTCGCGGAGGACATCGAGACCGCTCTTGTCCGGCATCTTCAGGTCAACCACGGCCATGTCGGGCCTGTGCCTGCGGATCAGGGCCATGGCCTCCCTGTAGCCGGCGGCCAGGTAGACCGTGTACCGGCGGCCGGTAAAGGCGCGGCCGAGGCGCTCACGAAACATGTCTTCATCATCAACCAGGAGGATGGACTGCTGCATGGTGTCTCCCTTGCCGTTTTCCATTTCCAGGAACCTCACCTTTTCGGCGCTGCCTTCTCCGCCCGCCTCCCCTGCCGGCTGTCGGCGCGGGCCAGGAAGCGGGCCACCTTCTGCAGGTCCTGCCAGGCCACCTGTTTCAGCTCCTGCTGCCTGAGCAGGAGACGGGGATGATAGGTCGGCAGGACCTGCACGGGCCGGTCCCCGGCGCAGCGGCAACCATACAGCCGGCCATGGGTCCTGGCCAGGGGCTGCCTGCTGCCGGTCAGCACCCGGGCCGCCAGCTCTCCCATGGCGCAGACCAGGCGCGGCCGGAGGATGGCGATCTCGCGAACCAGCCAGGCCCGGCAGGCAGCGGCCGCATCGGGCGGAGGCTGGGGCCCGGCGGGAAAGCACTTGAGAACATTGGTGACATGATACTCGTCCCGGGAAAGGCCGATGGCCGCCATCATCCTGGCAAGCATCCCGTCTTCACCGGGCCCGAAAACAAGCTCGCCGCTGCCATCACCACGAACGCCCCAGTCCCCGACCACCAGGAGCCGGGGCGTATCAGCGCCGACGCCATGGATCCTGTCCCGACTCTTTCCGGCCAGGCCGCAGAGGGTGCACGCCTGCACCGCGCTTCTGAGTTCCGCCAGACCGCGACCGGCGGGCAGCGGCGGCCCGCCGGTCGCAGCGGCGGCCTTGACATCACGACGACGCCGGGCCGGTGTCCCGGGCCGGTGCCCCGGGCCGGGCAGGCCTCTCCGATGCTGGCCGAGAAACGATTTCACAGGCTCGCTGGCCGGATACCGGTCCAGGCCAATGGCCAGGTGAAAGCGCAGCAGGCGGCGCACCTCCCGGGCCAGCAGGACAACGGCCGCCGGATCGGGCCCCCTGCCGGCCGGATGTTGGGCACCTGATTTTTTTGCTGACAAGTCGTGCTCCGGTGCTTATCTTCTTATTGTTCAGGACGGGCGGAATATACCGTACCCCAGGCAGGCATGCGCCTGTCTGCCCGCCGCCGGCCGGCGGCCGCGCCCTGCCTGACCAGCATTGTCATCAATTTCCGTGGCCGGCCGGGATCTCCGCTCCGGTCACATCGGTTTACCAGGTTTATTGCATTTTTGTGTCTTTCTTCACTATTCTCACAGTACAGGAGTGGACGAACCATGCCAATCTATGAATATGTCTGCAGGGACTGCAAGAAACATTTCGAGGTGCTCACCACGTCGTCCTCGTCGACGGAGACCGTCAAATGCCCCGCCTGCGGCAGCCTGGACGTGACCAAGACCATCTCGGCCTCCCATTTCCGGCTGGGGTCGCATCGACCCTCCATTCCCTCGGGAGCACTATCCGGCTGCTCCTCGAGATCGGGTTTCTCCTGAGCCTGACCGTACCGGACCCGTGTGGTCCGGCTCCAGGAAGAGGAGAAGATGGTCGATCCCGGGGTCGTGACACCGCGCTGTCACGACCCTGCTATTTCTTTTTCTTCTTTTTCGCCGGCTTGAATTCATAGACCGACTCGTTTTCCCTGAGCAGGCCATACTTCTTCCTGGCCAGCTCCTCCAGGTACCTGTCATCGGAACGTAACCGCTCGATCTCCCTGCGCAGCTCGGCATTGCGCCTCTCCAGGTCCCGGTTCTCCTCGGTCAGGGCACGCATCCTGTGCTCCAGGCTGCGGTAGCGGAGCAGGCCGTGGCCGGGGGAGAGCAGGAGCCAGAGGCAGCCGAGAGCAAGAAAGAAGAGGACAACACGGCGAAGTGTTCTCCGTTCCCGGCTGGAAAGCCCCTTTCGGGATCGCTGTACGGTCATTGCCCCGTTCCCCTGGATCTGTACATGTCGCAGCCCGAATCACATCAGGCCCCGGCAGGGGCCCACCTGCCCTGCTGCCTGGTCAGTGCCTGCCTGGCAGGCCTCTGCACCCGCTATGACGGCCGCAGCAGGCCCAGCCGCGCATGCCGGCGCCTGCTGGCCCAGTACCGCTGGCTGCCGCTCTGCCCGGAACAGCTCGGCGGCCTGCCCACGCCCAGGACCCCGGCCGACCTGGTGGACGGCGACGGCTTTGCCGTCCTTGCCGGCAGGGCCAGGGTGATCGACCGGGCAGGCCGGGACCGGACAGAGCAGTTTATCCTCGGCGCCCGCCAGGTACTGGCCGTTGCCCGGGCCCAGGAGATCACCCTGGCCCTGCTCAAGGCGCGCAGTCCCTCCTGCGGTGTCCATGCCAGGACCGGTGTCACCGCGGCGCTCCTGCTGCAGAATAACATCCGCTGCCTGGAATTCTGAACCGCCCCCGCCTCATCCGTCACCACTCCCTGCCCTGTCCCCGGGCACGGCGCCGGCGTCGGCCTGTCGGTGCTCCTCGATCCGCAGCAGACGAATCACCAGGATGCCCGCCTCGTAAAGTCCGTAGAGGGGCACTCCCATCAGCGCCATGTTGAACACGTCCGGGGTCGGCGTCAGGACAGCGGCCAGGATGGCGATGATGAGCACGGCGTACCGCCGGTTCCGCTCAAAGGTGGCCCGACGGACCAGGCCCACCTGGGCGCTGAAGATCATGAACACCGGCAGCTCGAAGATCAGGCCGAAGGCGAGGATGAAGATGGTGACGAAGTTCACGAAGCGGCCGATGGAGATCACCGCCTTCATCTCCGTGGACTGGTAGCTGAGCAGGAACCTGATGCCAAAGGGCAGGGTCACCAGGTAACAGAAGATGGTGCCGGCGTAGAAGAGCAGGCAGGTGGCGGTGACGAACCAGAACAACCTGGCGCCGGTCACCCCGAAGGGCCTGCCCAGGGCCTTCCAGAGCACATACATCAGCAATGGCATCAGGATGTAGAGGGCGCCGAAAAAGGCGAGCTTGACGTGGGCCAGGAACGGTCCGGCCACGGAAAAGAAATAGAGCTTCTGCTGCATATGGCCCTGGAAGGCCGAGAGCAGGCCGGAGGACAGGAAAAAGAGGAGCACCGTCAACGCCAGCAGGCTGATGGCCAGCACGCGGGCCGACCGGCGCAGCTCGGACAGAAAGAGAATAAGGTTGTTGTGCAGTTCCACCTGGGCTCCTGTTCAGTGGTCTATGCGGTGACGGCTCAGAAGGTAGCAAACCGCGGCCCTAAAAGCAATTCCTGAATCCCCGGCCACATCGCCCGGGCCCTGGCCGGCCGGAGGGACGCCGCCCCGGGCTTTCTGTTCAAGACCGCGGGACAGCGTTGTTTAACAGCCACGGCAGGCTGTATCGTGCCCTGGCGGACACTCCCTGATTAGCCATTGCCTTTCCGCCGATGCCATGCTAAACAGACGCGCAGACAAGAGCGCCGGCTCTGGTCCGGGCCGGCGCTCCACTCCATCATCAACCACCACCGACAGCCCATGCCATGCTTGAACTACGCTTTATCAGGGAAAACATCGACCTGGTCCGGGAAAAATGCCGCCACCGCGGCATGGATACGGCAATCATCGACCGCTTCGCCGAGGTCGACAGCCGCCGCCGGGCCCTGCTCGGCGAGGCGGAATCCCTGAAAAACAGGCGCAACAGGGTCTCGGCCACCATCGCCGGCCACAAGAAGCAGGGGGACCACGAGAGCGCCGAGCCGCTGATCGCCGAGATGCGCAAGGTCTCGGCCAGGATCAGGGAACTGGACAGCGAGCTGGCCCGGGTGCAGGAGGAACTGGACGAGATCGTGCTCTCCATTCCCAACCTCTGCCACGACACGGTCCCGGCCGGCCGCGACGATACCGACAACGTGGAGATCAGGCGATGGGGCCGCATCCCCGAGTTCTCCTTTCAGCCCCTGCCCCACTGGGAGATCGGCGAGAAGCTCGGTATCCTTGATTTCGAGACCGCGGCCCGCCTGGCCGGGGCGCGCTTCTCCCTGCTCAAGGGCTTCGGTTCCAGGCTGGAGCGGGCCCTGATCAACTTTTTCCTCGACCTCCACACCCAGCGTCACGGCTACACCGAGGTCCTGCCACCCTTCATGGTCAATTCCGCGGCCATGACCGGTACAGGCCAGCTGCCCAAGTTCAAGGAAGACCTGTTCAGGATCGAGGGCTGGGACCTGTGGCTGATTCCCACCGCCGAGGTGCCGGTGACCAACATCCATGCCGGCCAGACCCTGGCCGAGTCCGAGCTGCCCATCAAGTATACCGCCTACACCCCCTGTTTCCGGTCCGAGGCCGGCTCGTACGGCAAGGACACCCGCGGTCTCATCAGGCAGCACCAGTTCGACAAGGTGGAGCTGGTCAAGTTCACCACCCCCGAGACATCGGACCAGGAGCTGGAGAGCCTGCTCGCCGATGCCGAGGAGGTCCTGCAGCTCCTGGAGCTGCCCTACCGCGTTGTCACCCTCTGCTCCGGCGACCTCGGCTTCTCCGCCACCAAGACCTATGACATCGAGGTCTGGCTGCCCGGCCAGGATACCTACCGCGAGATCTCCTCCTGTTCCAACTTTCTCGATTTCCAGGCCCGGCGGGCCGGGATCAGGTACCGGCCGGAGGGGGAAAAGAAGAGCCGCCTGGTCCATACCCTGAACGGCTCCGGCCTGGCCGTGGGCCGCACCCTGCTGGCGATCCTGGAGAACTACCAGCAGGAAGACGGCACGGTCCGGCTGCCGGAGGTCCTGAAACCCTACTTTGAAAAGCGGTTCTAGGAGCCGGCCGCCCGTGCATCCTCCTGTCGCTGCTCCAGGGCCAGCCCGATGAGACGGTCCAGGAGGGCGGCAAAGGTGTATCCCGCCTCGGCCGCGGCCTGCGGCAGAAGGCTGGTCGGCGTCATGCCGGGAATGGTGTTGGTCTCCAGCAGGTAGATCCCGTCGTCGGCAATGATCATGTCGGTGCGGCTGTAGCCGCGCAGCTGCAGGGCCCGGTGCGCGGTGAGCGCATACTGCCAGGCCGTGTCGCGAAGCCGCGGCTCTATTTCGGCCGGACAGATCTCCCGGCTGGCGCCCGGCTGGTACTTGGCGTCGTAATCGAAAAACTCGAACCTCCTGTCCGGGATGATCTCCACCACGGGCAGGGGCTCCAGCTCCCTGTTGCCGAGCACGCCCACCGTGATCTCGCGGCCCTGGATGTACTCCTCCACCATCACCTCGCTGTCGTGGCGAAAGGCGGTCTCCAGGGCCGGCGCCAGCTGCCGCGGTTCCCGGACAATGGACATGCCGATGGACGAGCCCTGCCGCACCGGCTTGATGACCAGGGGCAGGCGTAACCGGTCCAGGATCCGGGCCGGATCCCGCCGGTCTTCCGGCCGGGCCATCTCCCAGGCGGCCACCGGCAGGCCATGCAGCCGGTACAGGGTCTTGGCCAGGTTCTTGTCCATGGCCAGGGCGCTGCCCAGCACCCCAGCCCCCTGGTAGGGAAGCCCCAGGAGATCGAGAAACCCCTGCATGGTGCCGTCCTCGCCGTGCAGGCCATGCAGCAGGATAAAGGCCACGTCCAGGCCGGGGGCATCACTGGCCAGCCGGGCAAGATCGGTGGCCGGATCATAGCGGCTCACCTCGTATTTCTCCCTGTCCAGGGCCTGCTCCACCTCGGCCGCCCCCTTCAACGACACCTCCCGCTCACCCGATGTTCCCCCGGCGATCAGGGCCAGGCGTATCTTTTCCATCACCTTCTCCTCCTACTCTGTGTGACCGACGTATCTCGCCGACCAGTGGCAAAAAGAGGCCGATCTCCGCTGCAGAACGGCACGATCCCAAGAAAAAAATTTTACTCCCCTGATACGAAATGATAAAATTCTTTTAAAGCTTAATTAACTGTTTCTGATACCCGGAGCACGATCATGGTACAGTCCTTCCTGCAGAACAACTTTCGCGCAAAGCTGATCCTGCCGGTCGCCATAGCCCTGCTGGTCTCGATCAGCGGCGCCGTGGCCTTCATCGTCTATGCACAGAACAAAAACGGCAGCGAACTCAACGCCACGATCACCCGCGCCTTCCAGGCCATGGGCAGGAACATGGAAAAGGACCTGGGCTCGCTCTCGGCAGAGCTCAAGACCAAGTTCGCCGACATGACCGAGACAGTCACCGATACCCTGACCCGCTCCTCCACCAAGGCCCTTGACCACACCAGCGCCCTGATCCAGAAAAGCCTGCGCACCCTGCGCCACCAGAGCGGGGAAAGCCTGGTCCGCCTCCTGGCCCGGGTCGCCGAATCCGCGGTCATCTCCCGTGACTTCAGCGCCCTGAACAGCTACGTGCGCAGCGCCCACAAGAACCCGGCCGTGGTCTTTGCCTTTTACCTGGACACCCGGGACAGGCCGCTGACCCGGTACCTGAACCGGAAAAACAAGAAACTCAAGTCCTTTCTGCCCGCCAAGGGACGACCCGATATCGGCAAGATCATCAAGGCCGGCCAGGACGACCCCGACGTCCTGGTCCTCAGGCAGGAGATCACCTCTGACGGCGACCCCATCGGCTCGGTCTACCTTGCCCTGGACATGACCGCTGCCCGGGCGCAGGCGCGGGAGATCAACGATACCTTTGACGAGCTGATCGACTCCAACGAGGACCGGATCGAGTCCATCCTCGGCAGCGAGTCCGCCGCCATCCTCACTGCCCTCAACACCACCATCGACTCCATCAAGAAAGAGAACAGCACCCTGGTCCGGAAGACCGGCGACAGCCTTGCCGAGGCGACCCGCCGCCTGGCCACCAGGACCAGGATCATCCTCTTTACCGGCGGCCTGGTCTGCATAACGGTGATCCTGGCCATCCTCCTGCTCAATGCCCGCTCCATTCTCGGCCAGCTCGGCGGCGAGCCGTCGGAGATGGTCGAGATGACCCACCGCATCGCCCGCGGCGACCTGGCCATCGACTTTTCCGGCTCCAGGTGCCGCGAAGACAGCCTGCTGGGCGGCCTGCGCACCATGGTCAAGAGCCTGCAGCAGCTCATCGGCCGGCTCATCGAAGAGAGCAGGCGCATGGCCGACACCTCGGACGACCTGGGCACGGCGGCCGGCGAGATGGCCCAGAATGCCGAACAGTCGGCGGAACGGGCCACGGCCGTGGCCGCGGCCACCGAGGAGATGAGCGCCAACATGGGCACGGTCTCCATGGCCAGCGAGCAGGCGGCGGCCAATGTCAACGTCGTCGCCACCGCCGTTGAGGAGATGACCTCGGCGGTACGGGAGATCTCGGCCTCCACGGACAAGGCCAACCGGATCACCGGCGAGGCGGTGGGCATCGCCAAAAGCTCGTCGGAAAAGGTCAATACCCTGGGCCAGGCGGCCCTGGAG
>WFUT01000056.1 GCA_015484845.1 Desulfobulbaceae bacterium | reverse complement strand
GGGTTTTCAGGGCATAACCAACAGTGAAGACAGGCAGTAGCCGGCGGTACGTGACACCGCAGAGCGGTGTCACGAGGTTGAGATGTTAAAGCGGCGCCCGGAGTATGTGAGGTGGTGGCCGTGGTGTGAGGTGGCACCCGGAGTGTGAGGTGGAAAGCCGGTGTGTGAGGTGGAAAGTCGGTGGTGGTTGGTCTTTGCACCGCTCTGCGGTGCACCACCGCACCAGGCGCTCTGCGCCATTTTCGGGTATAAAAAAAGCCCCCTTCCGGCGATGCCGGAAGGGGGCTTTTTGAGGGGAGGGATTATTTTTTCCTGAAGACCAGCCGGTTGTCCAACCCCTTGTCGACCACGATATGGTCGCCTTCCTTGAAGTTGCCTTCCAGGATCTCCAGGGCCAGCGGATCCTCGATGTAGCGCTGGATGGCCCGCTTGAGCGGCCGGGCGCCGAAATTGGGATCATAGCCGGTCTCGACCAGGAACTCCTTGGCCGCCTGGGTCAGCTCGATGGTGAACTTCCGTTCCTTGAGCCGTTTCTGCATCCGGCCGATCTGGATGTCGACGATCTGCATCAGGTCTTCCCTGGTCAGGCCGTGGAAGGTGATGATCTCGTCCACCCGGTTGAGGAACTCGGGCTTGAACTGCCGGTGCAGCAGTTCGTCGATCTGCCGGTGCATCTCCTCCGGATCGGTCTGGCCCAGCTCCATGATGATATGGCTGCCCAGGTTGGAGGTCATGATCAGGATCGTGTTCTTGAAGTCCACGGTCCTGCCCTTGCCGTCGGTCATGCGGCCGTCATCCAGCACCTGGAGCAGGACGTTGAACACGTCCGGGTGGGCCTTCTCGATCTCGTCGAGCAGGATGACCGAGTAGGGGCGCCTGCGCACCGCCTCGGTCAGCATGCCGCCCTCGTCGTAGCCGACGTAACCGGGAGGCGCACCGATGAGCCGGGCCACCGAGTGCTTCTCCATGTACTCGGACATGTCGATCCGGATCATGGCGTGCTCGGAGTCGAACAGGAATTCGGCCAGGCTCCGTGCCAGCTCGGTCTTGCCCACGCCGGTGGGGCCAAGGAAGATGAACGAACCCAGGGGCCGGTCGGGGTCCTGGAGCCCGGCCCGGGCCCGGCGCACCGCGTTGGCCACCGAGCGGATGGCCTCCTTCTGGCCGACCACGCGCTTGGAGAGCTCCTCCTCGGCATGGACCAGCTTCTCCTTCTCGCCTTCGAGCAGCTTGTCCACCGGGATACCGGTCCACTTGGCCACCACGGCGGCCACGTCCTCGGCCGAGACCTCCTCCTTGAGCATGTGGCTGTTTTTCTGGATCTCCTCCAGCTTCTTGTTTTCCTCTTCCAGCTCTTTCTCCAGCTGGACGATCTTGCCGTAGCGGATCTCGGCCACCTTGCTGAGATCGCCGGCACGTTCAGCCTGCTGTTCCTCGATGTGCGCCTCGTCGATCTGGGTCTTGATCTGGCGGATCCGCTGGATCACGTCCTTTTCAAGTTGCCACTGCCCCTTCATGGCATTGAGCCGGTCGTTGAGATCGGCCAGCTCCTTTTTCAGCTTTTCAAGCCGCTCCCTGGAGGCCTCGTCCTTCTCCTTCTTGAGCGCCTCCATCTCGATCTCCATCTTGATGCGCTTGCGGTCGAGTTCATCGATCTCCGTGGGCATGGAGTCGATCTCGATGCGCAGCCTGGAGGCGGCCTCGTCGATCAGGTCGATGGCCTTGTCCGGCAGGAACCGGTCGGTAATGTAGCGGCTGGAGAGGGTGACCGCGGCCACCGTGGCCGAGTCCTGGATGCGGACACCGTGGTGCACCTCGTACTTCTCCTTGATGCCGCGCAGGATGGCGATGGTGTCCTCCTCGCTGGGCTCCTGCACCAGGATGGGCTGGAAACGGCGCTCCAGGGCCGCGTCCTTCTCGATGTACTTGCGGTACTCGTCCAGGGTGGTGGCGCCCACGCAGTGGAGTTCGCCCCTGGCCAGGGCCGGCTTGAGCATGTTGGAGGCATCCATGGAGCCTTCGGCCGCGCCCGCACCCACCAGGGTGTGGATCTCGTCGATGAAGAGGATGATCTCGCCGGCGCGTTTCTCCACCTCCTTGAGCACGGCCTTGAGCCGGTCCTCGAACTCGCCGCGGTACTTGGCGCCGGCCACCAGGGCGCCCAGGTCCAGGGCAATGACCTGCTTGCCCTCCAGGGTGGCGGGGATGTCGCCGTTGACGATCCGCTGCGCCAGTCCCTCGACAATGGCGGTCTTGCCCACGCCGGGCTCGCCGATGAGTACCGGGTTGTTCTTGGTCCGCCGCGACAGGACCTGGATAATCCTCCGGATCTCCTCGTCCCGGCCGATGACCGGGTCGAGCTTGCCCTGGCGGGCCATGTCGGTCAGGTTGCGGGCATACTTCTCCAGGGCCTGGTATTTTTCCTCCGGATAGGGGTCCGTGACCCGCTGGTTGCCGCGCACCGTGGTCAGGGCCTGGAGAAAGGCCTGCTCGGTGATGCCGAGCCGGTTCAGCATGGCCGTGACCGTGAGGCCGGAGTCGGCGAGCATGGCCATGAACAGGTGTTCCTGGCTCACGTACTCGTCCTGCATGTTGGTGGCGATCTTGAATGCCTGGTCGAGCAGGTTCCGGAAGGACTGCGAGGCATAGGTCTGGCCGGCCCCTGCCCCGGAGACCTGGGGCAGCTTGTCGATGAGCTGGTTGGTCTCGCTGAGCACCACGCTCGGTTCGACGCCCATCTTCTGGAGCACAGGAACCACTACGCCCTCGGGCTGTTCGAGGATGGCCTTGAGCAGGTGCTCGGGCTGCAGTTCCTGGTTGCCCTTGTTCTGGGCAAGGGAATGGGCGCTCTGGATCGCCTCCTGTGATTTCAGGGTGAATTTATCCATCTGCATTTTCTTCTCTCCTTGATCGGAAAACAGAAACCAGACCGGTCACGCCTGCGGCGCGGGTGAAGAGGGCTGATCACTCTCTTTATCCCGTTCCGTGGTGCAGGTGCATGGTTTCACCGTAATATTGATTCCTGTTTTCGTTTTTTATCGTGGCCGATGCCCGGCCACGGATATTTCTGCGTATCGGGATATTGTTGTGTTATTTGCAGGGGAAAAGGTAAGGATGTTTCTCCTGATGTCAAGGTGTTGGCGTCTGTTTACCGCAACGGGACACGGATGGGTGCACTGGCTGCGCCGATCACTTCAGGGGAAGGGACAGCCGCGGTCCGGCCGGGGAAGAGGAGGAAACATTTGGAGAGCCGGCCTTGCCTGCTCTGCGGGTAAAACAGGGATGGAGAGGGACCGTGGCCTCCAGCTGGCAGCCGGTACGTGACATCGCCGGGCAGTGTCACGAGACTGAGGAGGCGCCCGGAGTGTGAGCTGGAACCAGGAGGGTGGTTGCTGCATCGCTCTGCGGTGCAACACCCCGCCAGGCGCTGTGGACAACCATTTTCGGATAAAAAAAGCCCCTGTCCGGAGACAGGGGCTTTTGGCTTTGCCTTGTGCGGTATGTATCAGCCACCGCAGGAACCCGAGCTGCAGGAGCCCGAGCTGCATCCTCCACCACCCACCGGGTTGGCCGAGGTGATGGAGAAGCCGGAACGGTAGCCGGCCTCGATGAAGTCGACCTTGATACTGCCGCAGGTGGAGAGGAGTCCCTCTTCCACGAGAAAGGTCAGGTTGTCTTCCTCAAAGGTCCTGTCGTTTTCTTTTGGCTCATCCAGAGCCAGCCCCAGGGAGGGGCCGGCTCAGCCACCCTGCATCAGGGCGATGCGGACGGCAGAGTCGATGTTGTTCTGCGCGAGATAGTTTTTCAGGTTCTCGACAGCGGATCCTGTCACTTCAAGCATTTTTTCCTCCTGATTGTTCATAAAAAACTGAACATCCCACTGTGGAATGATTGGAAACCAAAGGGGTTTTCTCCAGGACCCCGCCCCGGCACCGGCCCGCGTGGCGCCGGCCTCCGGATGCAGTGTCTTACCGTAATGGTAAGGTAGTTTTGCGGAGAAGTCAATGCAGGAATACAACATTTGATATTCATTCCTGAAAGGAATCCGCTCCAGGGGCTGTTGGGCCGTGGAAGGGTGCTGCGAAAAAAGTTGCTAAAGTACGTGTTGTTATCTACAATCGGAGATGGAGCCATGGCCGTCGGGCCTGTGCCGGTCCCCTGTGTTTCAAAAGGGCCGGTTTGTTGCCAACCAGGAAGGGATGAGGGGATGGTATGCGCAAGATAGTGATTTCCACCGGTGGCGGCGATGCGCCGGGTCTCAACGCGGTCATCTTCGCGGTGGTCAATTCGGCCACCCGGCGCGGCTGGGAGGTCTACGGCAGCCGTTCGGGCTACAAGGGGCTGCTGGATCTCGATGACCTGGTCCGCCTGACCCCGGAGGATGTGGAAGGAATCACCCCCATCGGCGGCACCATTCTCGGCTCCACCAACAAGGGCAATCCCTTTGCCATGCCCATCGAGAACCTGGCCGGCGAGATCAAGATCGTTGATGTCTCGGACCGGGTGTTGCGAAATTTCCAGCGCATGGGATTCTACTGCCATATCGCGGTGGGTGGCGACGGCAGCCTGGACATCGCCCACAAGTTCGCGGAAAAGGGGATGCCGGTGATCGGCGTGCCCAAGACCATTGACAATGATCTCGAGGCCACCGACCGGACCTTTGGTTTTGACACCGCGGTCTCCACGGCCACCGAGGCCCTGGACAAGCTCCATTCCACGGCCAAGTCCCACGACCGGGTGATGGTGGTGGAGGTCATGGGCCGCGAGTCGGGATGGATCGCGCTCTATTCCGGCATTGCCGGCAATGCCGACGCCATCCTCATCCCCGAGATTCCCTTCTGCATCGACTCGGTCTGCGAGAAGATCAGTGACAACGAACTCCATGACAAGCACTACTCCATCGTGGTCGTGGCCGAGGGCGCAGAGGCCGAGGACGGTCACGTGATCACCAAGGGCAGCGGCGAGGTGGGTCGCCAGGAGGCGGTGCTCGGCGGCATCGGCGAGTGGGTGTCTGGCGAGATCCGCAGGCGCCTGGGCAAGGATACCCGGTCCCTGGTCCTGGGCCACCTGCAGCGGGGTGGCTCGCCCACCACCTATGACCGCCTGCTCGCGCTTCGTTTCGGTGCCGCCGCGGTGCGCATGGCCGAAGACCAGATCTTTGACCACATGGTCGCCTCGGCGCCGCCAAACATGGTGTCCGTGCCCCTGGCCGAGGCCATCAAGAGCAGAAAAAAGGTGGACCTCGCAAGCGACAAGGTGATGACGGCCCGCGAGATCGGCATCTGCCTGGGCGACTGAGACCAGGAAATGCCTGGTCACCATCACCGACGCAGAAGGAGAGAGGATGGGAAGTGGCGAGATGCTGCGGCAGATCTACCAGCGGCTGTATGATCATTTCGGCCCCCAGCACTGGTGGCCGGGCGAGACACCCTTCGAGGTCCTGGTCGGCGCGATCCTGACCCAGAACGCCAACTGGCAGAACGTGGAAAAGGCCATTGCCAACCTGCGCGATGCCGGTGTCCTGGACCTGGAGAAGATGAGCGAGTTGCCTCCGGACCTGCTGGCCGGCTACATCCGGCCCTCGGGTTATTACAACATCAAGGCCGGCCGCCTGCGCAACCTGCTCGCCCACATCAACCAGGCCCATGGCGGTGACCTTGACGCCTTCCTTGGCCAGGACGCGGCGGTCCTGCGCGAGGAGCTTCTCTCCATACGGGGGATCGGCCCCGAGACGGCGGACTCCATGATCCTGTATGCCGCGCAAAAGCCGGTCTTCGTGGTCGACGCCTACACGCACCGCATCCTGAGCCGGCACGACCTCATTGCCGAGGACTATGGCTACCAGGAGATCCAGGAACTCTTCACCGATAACCTGGCGGAGGATGTCGCCCTCTTCAACGAGTACCACGCCCTGCTGGTCCGTACCGGCAAGGAGTACTGCCGCAAGTCGGCACCGCGCTGCGACCGCTGCCCCCTGCGGGGCCTCTGATCAGGGGCCGCCGGCCCCGTCCTTTCCGTTTTCCCCCTCCTTGCCCTCCTCTCCGCTGTGCCAGAGAAACTTGCGGCAGATGCCGCGGATCATGCTGGCCTCCTTCTTCCGGAGCCGGACCCTGCCCAGGAACTGGCGGATGTTGCGCATCCAGTAGGTGCGGTTGGTATCATGGAGAAAGGTGACCCGTGCCAGGACCTGCTCGATATGTTCGTACATGCCCTCCAGGTCAAAGGAATTGGCATACTCGGCCTCGGGCGTGGCATGGAACCTGGGCCGCTGCAGGGCCAGGTGGAGTTCGTAGCCATGGATGGCCACGGCCTGGGCCAGGTTGAGGGAGGAGAAGTTCACCGTGGGGATGGTGGAGGTGAACTGGCAGAAGTCGAGGTCCTGGTTGGTCAGGCCGGTGTTTTCGGGCCCGAACATGAGGGCGATCCTGCTGCCGGCGGCCACGGCGGCCACCTCCTCCATCACCTGTCGCGGCGCCTGCTCGCGGGGACGCTGCCTGCCCTGCCGTGCCGTGGTGCCGACCACGAAGTGAAAGGGCGCCACGGCCTCGGCCGTGCTCCTGAATATCGTAAGCCCGTGGATCAGGTGGGCGGCCTTGTGGGTGGCCATCTTCAGCATCCGTTCCTGGTCAGGCTCCTGGTCCGTGACCACGATCAGGCGGGATATGCCGAAATTACAGGCAATGCGGGCAGATGCCCCGATATTCTCGGGGTAGCGGGGGCCGACCAGGATGATGGCTGTTTCCTGGGGCTGCACCGGCAGGGGAAGATCGTGTGGCATGGGGACGTGTCAGGAAAGCGCACCGCACCCGGGCGGAACCGGCACGGGTGCGGCGGCATGCCGCGGCTGGGAAATGACAGGGGCGCCGAAATGGTTCAGTTGCCGGTCGGTTCCTCGAGCTCCAGGGTCTTCTTGCGGGAGTCCTCGCCGCTGCCGGTCGAGCTGCCGGCGGTGGTGGTCATGCGCTTGATAAAGGGGATGATACCGGACTCGGCCTTGCGCATCTCCTCCTCGGCCTCCTTGAGGGTGATCTGCCAGGCAGGCGCGAAACCGGGCGATTTCTCGAACATGATCTCCACCGCCTTCTGGTAGATCTGCGCCTGCCGCAGTTCCTGGCGGCCCGGTTTCTGGTTCAGGACCTGGACCATGTTGCGCAGGTTGTCCCGCTCCTGCTTGATCTTGTCCAGGGCCGCCTTGCGGCGCTCGTTTTCCTCGGAGTCGATCTCGAGCTTGGTATGCAGGTGTTCGCGCAGCTTCTTGATATCCGCCGACAGCTGCCGCATCTTGAACAGGGCCCGGATCCAGAGCACCAGGGCAACCAGGAGGCCGATGATCAGGCCGCGGAGAAAGGGGTTGGACAGGATATTTGCTATCCAGCTTGTATCTTGCATGGGACACCTCTACAGGTATGCTGGCCCTGCCGGTCTTGTCGGGCCGGGCGGTACCAACGGAAAGAATATTGGATGGTACGTTGGCGGGAGGGGCGGCTCGGCCGCATTCCCGGCGACGGATTCAGTGTTGCTTGCCGGCAGGCAGGATGGCGGTTCCCACCCATGCCCGCGCAGCGGGTACAACCAGCGGAAAAAAATGGGCAGCGCCCTGCGGTGGACCACATCACCAGGCGCTTTGTGCTGGCAAGTTGCCCATTATTTATTTGATATTCCCGGGTTCGTCAAGGGAAACTAATGGCCTCTTCAGTTGGGACTCATGGTATATACTTCGTATTTTCGAGTAGATACCAACAAGTGCATAAAGGGCCGCCGCCAGGAGGATGATGGTGGGGCCCGCCGGCAGATCGGGGTGGTAGCTGAGCACCAGGCCGCCACTGGTGGCGAGGAGGCAGAAGAAGGTGCTGACCAGCATCATGGCCGGCAGCCTGGTGGTGAGGCGGCCGGCCGCGGCAGCGGGCAAGGCCAGCAGGGCGACCACCAGGATGATGCCCACCACCTGGACAAGCAGGACCACGGTCAGGGCCACCAGGCAGAGAAAGATGGTGTTGCAGCGGTCCACGGCAATGCCGGAGATGCGGGCGAATTCCGCGTCAAAGCTGATGGCCAGCAGCCGGTTGTAGAACAGGGCGACCAGGAGGAGCAGGGTCAGGTCCAGCAGGCCGATCAGGAACAGGTCGTGGCCGGAGACCATGAGGATGTCGCCAAAGAGATAACTCATCAGGTCCTCGTTGTAACCGCTGGTCCTGCTGATGAAGAGGATGCCGATTCCCATGCCCACGGACCAGACCGCGCTCAGCACCGTGTCCTGGCGCAGGGAGGAGTGTTCCTGCAGAAAGGAGATGATCAGGGCCGCGACCAGGGCGGCGATGGTGGCGCCGAAGAGCGGGGTCAGGAAGGGAAGACCGTACTGCTGCTGCAGGTAGCGGGCCGCGCCCATGCCGCCCAGGGTGCAGTGGGCGATGGCGCCGGCGATATAGGTGATGCGGCGGACCGTGACATAGGAGCCGATGATGCCGCAGGCCACCGAGGCCATGATACCGGCCAGCAGGGCGTACTGCAGGAAGCGGAACTGGTGGAGATCGGTCAGGAATTCAAGCACGTGTGCCCCTCGCGGCTGCAGCGGTGGTCGTGACGGATGAGCGACATGTCCTCGCCATAGAGTTCGGTGATGTTGCGGCCGTCCAGGGCGCTGGTCGGGTGGATCCGCACCCTGCGGTTGACGCAGACCACGCTGGTGATGTACTGGTGCACGAAGCCGATGTCGTGGGACACCACCAGGATGGTCATCTTCCGGTTCAGGCGGGCCAGGATCTGGTAGAGCTTTTCACCGGCCGAGGTGTCGACGTTGGCGGTGGGCTCGTCAAAGAGCAGCATCCGCGGGTCCGCGGCCAGGGCCCGGGCGATGAGGACCCGCTGCCGCTGGCCTCCGGAGAGGCCGGCAAAGGGACGGTCCCGGTAGTGCAGCAGCTCCACCGTGTCCAGGGCCTCCTCGGCCGCCCGCAGGTGGCGGCGCCTGTACGGTCCGAGCCCGGCGCGTCCGGCCAGGCTCATGAGGACCACGTCCAGGACCGAGACCGGAAAGTCGCGGTCAAACTGCATGTGCTGGGGCACGTAGCCGAGCATGGACGCGGCCCGGGCCGGCGGCCGGCCAAAGACCAGGATCCGGCCGGTGCCCGGCTGCAGGAGCCCCAGGATCAGGCGCAGGAGGGTGGTCTTGCCGCCGCCGTTGGGGCCGATGATGCCGATGAACTCCCGCTCGACCACCTTCAGGTTCACGTCCTCGAGCACCGGCACGGCGTTGTAGGCAAAGGAGACGTGCTCCATCTCGATGACGACCCTGGCCTGGTCGTCGGCTCCATGGGGGTGGGTATGTTCCGGCATGGGATCCTGGCCGGCCATGGCCGGCCTGCGGCCTGTCAGTTGCGGCGGCGGTTGCCCGGGTCATTGTTGACCAGGGAGAAGGTAATACGTTTGCTCCGCATGTCAACATGATCGAGCCGGACCCGCACCTGGCCGCCCAGCTGGTAGATCCTGTTGCTCCGCTCGCCGATGAGGCGGTGGGCGTTGGAATCAAAGAGATAGTAGTCGTCCTTCATGGTGCGGATCGGGATGGCGCCGCTGATAAAGTACTCGAACAGTTCCACGAAGAGGCCAAACGAGGTCACCCCGGAGATAATGGCATCGAACTCCTCGTCGATGCGGTCGAGCAGGAAGAGCGCCGACAGGCGGGCCTGGACATTCCGTTCCGTGTCAATGGCGATCCGCTCCCGTTTGGAAAGGTGCACCCCGGCCTCGGCCAGGGTGGTGTCTGCCGGCAGGACGGGGCGGGCACTGTCGGCGCCGGCCTGCCTGAGCAGGAGGTTGTGCAGGACCCGGTGCGCCACCAGGTCCGGGTAGCGCCTGATGGGCGAGGTGAAGTGGAGGTAGTGGCTGGCGGCCAGGCCGAAGTGGCCCACGTTTTCCGGGGCATAGCGGGCCTGCTGCATGGTGCGCAGGAGCAGGTTGTTGACCACGTACTCGGCCGGCGTGCCGCGGGCCTCGTCCAGGACGCGGGCGAACCAGGCCGGGGTGATCTCGGTGGGCGGCAGTTGCAGGCCCAGGGCCTTGGCCGCGTCGGTGAACGCGTCCACCTTGAGGGGGTCCGGGTACTCGTGGATCCTGTAGAGCACCGGCTCGCCGGCCTCTTCCAGGGTCTCTGCCACGGCCTCGTTGGCCGCCAGCATGAACTCCTCGATCATCTGGTGGGCCTCGTTGCGCTCGGCGCGGCCGATGGAGGCGATCCGGTCGCCGTCCAGGGTGATGAAGGCCTCGGGGATGGTGAAGCCCAGGCTGCCGCGCTGCATGCGGCGTTTGTGCAGGAGATCGGCCAGCCTGCGGGCCGAGCGCAGCATGGGCAGCAGCCGGGCGTGGCGGCGCTGCTCCTCTTTCTCCTCCAGGTAGACGGTTCTGTGCACGGTGTTGTAGGTAAAGCGCTGCCGGCTCCGGATCATGCTCCGCGTGTAGCTCTGGCCGATGCGGCGTCCCTTTGCGTCGAACTCGAGGATGGCGCTGAAGGCGGGACGGTCCTGGTCGGGTACCAGGCTGCAGAGGTCGTTGGAGAGCCGCTCCGGCAGCATGGGCAGGACCAGGTCGGGCAGGTAGACCGATGTGCCGCGGCTGTAGGCCTCCCGGTCGATGGCAGAGTCGGGCCGGACATAGTGGCTGACGTCGGCGATGGAGACATAGAGGCGATAGCCGCCCCTGCGGGTCGGCTCCACGCAGATGGCATCATCAAAGTCGCGCGCTGTCTCGCCGTCGATGGTGACATGGAGGACGTCGCGCAGGTCGGCCCGGTCGCCCGTGCATTCGACCAGGGGCTCCAGGCGGGCAACCTCCTGCTCCACCTGTGGCGGAAAGGTCCGCTGCAGGTCGAACTGTTCGATGGCCATCCGGATCTGGACATTGACGCTGTAGGGATCTCCCAGGATCTCGATGATCCGGCCTTCCGGCCCCTTTTGTTCCGTGCCGTAGTCGGTGATCTCCACCAGCACCGCGACGCCGTCCTCGGCGTTCATGGCGTTTTTCCGGCGGATGAGCACGGTATAGGGGAGGCGGTCGTTGTCCGGGGTGACAAAGCCGCCCCTGCCGCCCCGGGTATAGATGCCGCAGAGCCTGCTGATCGCCCGGTTGAGCACCTTGACCACCCGGCCCTCGCGGCGGCCCCGCGACCTGCCCGTTACCTGGACCAGGACCGCGTCGCCCTGGCTGGCGGTGCCCAGGTTGTGGGGCGCGATGAAGATATCCTTGCCCGTGGCCTCGGGATCGGTGGGAATGGCAAAGCCGAATCCCCTGGCGGTCAGATCCAGGGTGGCCTCCAGCTCGTCCGCTGTGCCGGTAGCCTGGAAGCGGTTCTTCCGTTCCCTGACCTTGCCGTCGCGGACCATCTCGCCCAGCAGTTCCCTGACCTGGCCCCGGGCCGTGTGGGGCAGGCCCATGCCCTTGGCAATGGCCGAGATGGACAGGGGACGTTCCTGCCTGCCGAGAAAGTCCAGGACCTGGGTGGCCGGCGGCTGCGAGGACCTGGTATGCCTGGCCCAGGCATGGTAGCGATCAGTCGTGTCCTTCTTGCCAACCCTGCGCCGGCGTTTTGCTTTTGTTGTCATATGGATATTGCTTTTTTGTTTATAAGAGTTATTGTTATAAAAGGATAGTTCCGGAAAAAGAGCGGTACGGACTCTGCTCCCGGCCAGGCCGGGACCGGGCCTCCAGGCACCTGGCGGCGGGGGTGGCGCCTGAGGAAAACAGCCGACGGTGACGGCCGGGACGGATGGCGGATATCGTGTGCCAGAATGACGTGACCTGTGCGGCGCTGGAGGCGGGCGGTCTTCCGTGTCGGGACCTGCTCTGGGGTGTCGCGATTTTTCTTTGTTCCGGAAGGGCGATCTGCTACAGTGCGGACCGGCGTCTCCCGAGACACCCATTGTACACCATCTGACAGCTAAAGAAAGAAAAAACCTTGCCGCCCGGTCCGGCCGCGCCGGTCCGGGCACGTTCGGACGCCCGGGGGCGGGCCGGCCGGTGCGGACGGAACAGGGAAAAAACCGAGAGTTTATGCAGTATCGCAAGTTTGATCGTCAGGCCTATGAAAAGGTGATGCAGGGGTTTATCGGTAACGGCCCCGAGACCCGGGTCTTCTGGGACGCCCTGGATTTCGCCTTTGCGGCGCACGGCGACCAGTGGCGCCGTTCCGGCGACCCCTATATCATGCATCCCTGCAGCGTGGCCCGCATCCTGGCCGAGGAACTCGATATCCAGAATGCCGAGATCCTGGCCGCTGCCCTGCTCCATGACACGGTGGAGGACGTGGAGGAGGTGACCGCAGAGGTCATCCGTAAACGGTTCGGCCACAACGTCGAGGCCATTGTCGAGGGGTGCACCAAGGTCACCCACTATACCGGCGACAAGCAGACCTTCAAGAAGCTGGTCCACCGCAAGATCTTCAGCGGCGCCGCGGCCAAGCCCGAGGTCATGGTGGTCAAGCTGGCCGACCGTCTTCACAACCTGCGCACCCTCTCTTCCATGCCGCGGCACAAACGGCAGAAGATCGCCGACGAGACCCTGGACATCTATGCCCCCCTGGCCACAATCCTCGGCCTGTTCGCCATCAAGCGTGAGCTCTACAACCTGGCCCTGGCCTACAAGTTCCCGCGCCAGGGCAACAGGCTGCAGCTCCACCTCAACAGGCTCCGCCAGGACCCGGAGATCCGCAGGATCGTCGAGCACGTGCAGGAGATACTGGACCAGGAGAACATCGAGGCCACGGCCACCCTGCGGACCAAGGGGCTGTGGGGGTACTATGATGTCAAGAACCGCATCCTGATCAAGGAGATCGAGAGTCCGCAGGAGATCCTCATCACCGCCGCCACCCGGGCCGACTGCTACCAGGCCCTGGGCGTGCTCAACCGGGCCTATCCGCCCATTCCCCGGACCATCCGGGATTTCATCGCCAACCCCAAGCCGACCGGTTACCAGGGCCTGCATGCCCGCGCCAATATCAGCGGCCGCAAGTACCTGTTCAAGATCCGGACCGAGGAGATGTCCCGCCGCGCCCAGCGGGGCCTGGTGCGGGACTGGACCTCCACCGGCAGGAACCGGAGCCGTTTTGTCAGGGAGATCCAGGAGATGTTCGATATCCTGGGCAGCGACGACTCGGTGTCGTACCGCGACATGATCGCCGCCGGCGGCCGCAAGGAGATCTACACCTATACCCCGCAGGGCGACCTGATCTGCCTGCCGGTCAACTCCCTGGTCCTTGATTTCGCCTTCCGGGTCCATACCGACATCGGCCACGGCTGCGTGGCCGCCATCGTGGGCCGGAACCGGGTCGAGCCGGATCACGTGCTGAAGGATGGTGACGTGGTCAGGATCATCAAGCAGGATACACCGGTCAAGTTTGACCAGGCCATCCAGCGTCTCTGCCAGACCCCCAAGGCCCGCTCCGAGCTGGCCAAGGCCTTCCGTGTCCGGCGCCAGGAGGTCTCCCGGCGGGTGGGCCGGTCGGTGCTCCACCAGGAGCTGCGCCGCTACGGCCTGCCGGTGGAGGTCCTGGAGAAGCAGGGCATGGCCGATATCCTGGCCTATTTCGGCATCGATTCCATGGAGGAGCTCTACCTGCAGGTGGGCGAGGGGCGGGTGCGCCTGCGGGAGCTCATCTACGAGATCCGCAGCGGGCTCTTCGTGGGCCGGGAGACCCTGCAGCTTCCCACCGGTGTCTTCAACCGGATCGAGCTGTCCACCGTGGACCCGGTGGTGGTCAAGTCGTCGGCCTGCTGCAAGCCCAAGCCGCTGAACAGGGGGGTCATCGGCCTGCTCAGTGAACGCGGCCTCTCCCTGCACCGCATGGACTGTCCCCGCCTGCAGAAGCTCAAGTTTCAGCGCGAGGACGCCGTGGAGGTACGCTGGCGGCTGCGCGAGACCAGGGTGGTCAAGCCGCAGAAGATCGTGGTCATGGCCGCCTCGCGCCACCGCCTGTTCATGCTCCTGTCCGTGGCCCCTGAGGAGATGAAGGTGGGCGAGATCATCTCCCTGAGCGGCCGCCCGGTCTCCGAGCCCGCCTGGGAGATCAACTTCACCGTGGCCGATCTCTATGGCCTCAGGAAGATCCTCAAGCATTTCGACCGCTCCTCCCTTCCCTACGAGTTTGATCTCGAACAGTGATTCCGCCGGCTGCCAGGCCGGCTGAGATCGTCCGGGCCCTGTCCGCTCCGTTGACAGGGCCGCCCGCTGCTGCGGGTGCTTCCCCCTGTTACTGCCTGCAACCCTCCACCGGTGCAGGTGCAGGCAGCAAAAAAGATCATTGCCGGGATTTTTTTTCTTGACACTAACACATCGTGGTACTTATACTGAAAGCAAATAGAAATTATTCTTGTGATGACAGCCGACAGGAGCCTCCAG
>WFUT01000055.1 GCA_015484845.1 Desulfobulbaceae bacterium | reverse complement strand
CCCCCTATCTCCCTGTTTTTTAAGAAAGAAAAATATAAAAAATTGTACGCTTTGCTTGACAAAGCTTTTTTTTTATGACCTAAATACTAACAGGTCACCCGATTTTCCTGTCTATTTCAATCGTTAATTCAGCTTGCTGGATACCTGTCCAGGACTGGCAGAGAGCTCCATGGCAAAAAAAGAGACCCTGATCACCGGCGTGGATATCGGTTCCCATGCCGTGAAGGTATGCCAACTCCAGAAGACCGGCAAGGGCTACAGCCTGCTTGCCCTGGGCAGCGCCGCCCTGCCGCCCGGCTCTGTTGAAGACGGCGTTCTGCAGGATCCGGAAGAGGTCGGGCAGATAGTTGCGGCACTGTTCAAGAACCTCAAGATCAAGAATAACCGGGTAGGCATCTCCATCTCCGGCTATTCGGTCATTGTGAAAAAAATCAACCTCGAGGTGATGAGCGAAGAGGAACTGCACGAATACATCACCAGCGAGGCCGAGCAGTATATCCCCTTTGATATCGATGAGGTATACCTCGACTTCGAGGACCTCCATACCGCCACCGACGAGGACGACCGGACCGATGTCATGCTGGTGGCTGCAAAGAAAGACGTCATCGACGATTACCTCGAGATGCTCCAGGAACAGAAGCTGAAGCCGGTCCTGGTGGACGTGGACGGCTTTGCCCTGGAAAACATCTGGGAGACAACCTCGCAGCAGTTGGAGAACGTGGCCCTGGTGGACATCGGCGCCTCAAAGATGAACATCAACATCATTGCCGACGGGGCGTCTGTCCTGGCCCGGGACATCGTGGTCGGCAGCGACCAGCTCACCGAGCAGATCGCAAGCAGCCTCGGGGTCGAATACGAGGAGGCGGAAAAGATTAAGCTCGGCCTGGTACCTGTCGAAGAGAACAGGGAAGAGCTCGAGGAGATCTTCACCCAGACCTGCACCCAGTGGGTTCTCGAGATCAAGAAGGCCATTGATCTCTACGTGGCCAACAATCCCGACCAGCCGCTGCAGCGACTCGTCCTGAGCGGTGGAGGGTCCAAGGTGGCGGGACTTAAGGACTTCATCGCCTCTGAAACGGGCCTGGAGGTCATCTCTTTCAACCCCTTTCAGGACATGAAGGTCAACGAGAAAAAGATCGACCGGGCCTATCTCAATGCCATCGCCCCGGAGATGGCCATTGCCGCAGGCCTTGCCATTCGACCGGCGGACTTCTGAGTAGAGACTTATGGTACATATCAACCTGTTACCGGTCCGCGAGATCAAGCGCCGGCTCCAGGCCCGCAGGCAGATCATCAATTTCTTCATCGGCCTGCTCTGCCTGTTCGTCGCCCTGGGAGGCGTCGCATACCTCCAGTCCTCCAAGGCGGATCAATTACGCAACGAGCTTACGCAGCTAAAAAAAGAAAAGCGGAAATACAACAAGATCCTTTCAAAAATAAAGAAACTGGAACAGGACAAGGCCCTGCTCGAAAAAAGGATCGCCATAATCAGGCAACTGAAGAAGTCATCGTCCCTCACAGTCCACATCCTTGACGAAATCGCCAACATCACGCCGACCAAGCGGATGTGGCTCACCTCGCTTTCCCAGACAGGCAACAACCTCCAGCTGACAGGGATGGCCCTCGACAACAGGACCATCGCCAAGTACATGGAAGATTTAAAAAAATCTCCCTACATCAAGAGTGTCAGCCTGACAAGTTCCTCATTGAAAAGCTATGCAGGCCGCAACCTGAAGTCATTTTCTCTCACCTGCACAATTGGCATGCCGGCGGAGAAAAGAAAGAAAAATACCGCAAAAGGATAACCGCCGGCCGAAAATGGTTCACTGTTTCACCCGGGCATCCATGCAGCCTGGAGGGTCCTGACGGATTTTGCCCAACGAGCCGGCACCACAGAGAAGGTTGCCCCGGATCTCAGGCCTGGCAGTACCCGATAACCTGATAACCCTAACTTCGACGCATCCATGGCATCAGGCGCTTCAACAGCAAAATTCGACACCTTCATTGAAGAAAAGTACCTTCCTCTTGACACCAAGATCAAGGTGCTCATCGCAATTGCCGCTGTCCTGGTGCCGATTGCCCTGTTCTATTTCCTGGTCTATCAGCCCGCCAACAGCCGGATCGAGGCCCTGAACAGGCAGGTCGCCTCCATGAAAAAGGAGCTGCAGCGGGCCAAAATAGCTGCCAAGGACCTGCCCCGCTACAAAAAGGAGATGGCAGAGACGAGGGAGAGGTTCGAGGCCACGTCCATCCTGCTGCCCCGGGACAAGGAGATCCCTGCCCTGCTGCGCAATATCTCTGATCTGGGCAAGGGGGCAGGCCTTGACTTTCTCTCTTTCAAGCCGGGCAAGGAGATACCCAGGGACTTCTACTCCGAAATACCTGTGGACATTTCAATACGTGGCCCATACCACAACATGGGCTTCTTCCTTGATCAGGTCAGCAAACTTGACCGGATCGTGACCGTCAACAACATCAAAATGGGTTCCCCGAAGCAGGAAGACGGTGAGATGCTGCTCAATTCGACCTGCCGATTGGTGACCTACCGCTTCACCAACATGGAAGGGAAGAAAGCCGCTTCCAAAAAGAAGAAGCGCAAGAAAAAATAAACCAGGGATTGTTCTGCGATGCAGAATGGACGAATATACATGGTCAGCCTCATCCTGCTCTGCCTGGCAGTGATGTGCTGGAACACGGGCCAGTCTCGGGCAACGGTGCAAGACACTGTTATTTCCGAGCCGGCAGTCACCCTTGATCTGCCACAAAAAAAGGATACCTTCAAGTATGTTCTCGAAGGCAGGCCCGACCCGTTTGTACCTTTCATCACCCCCAAGGCCGCTACCACAAAGCCGCAACTCAACCCTGACGAGATCGTTGACGAAAATGTCAAGCTCACCGGTATGCGCCAGTTCGAACCGGGCCAGTTGAAGCTCGTTGCGGTTTTGCAAAGCGGCAAACAGAGGATCGCCATGGTCGAGGACGTCACCGGCAAGGGCTACATACTTCGTGTCGGCATGCCCATCGGCAGGCGTGGCGTGGTCAGTGAGATCCTGCCCGAGCAGGTCATCATCACCGAGACAGCCCGGACCCGGGCCGGTAAAGAACTCGTGAATACCGTTGTCATGCGGCTGAACAAAGAGGGAGAATAACGAACATGTGTCATCTTTTCCGGGCAATGTGCAAAAAGACGAGTTTCCCCCTGCTGTGTGGCACCCTGCTCCTGCTGGGGGCATGCATCATGGCCACCACCACCTTGGCCGCCAAGGATGCCACCGTTCCTGGGAAGAACATCATTTCAGCCGTTACCGGTACGCTGCAGGGTTCCACCCTGACCATCCGGATCAAGGGATCCGCCAAGCCTACCTACACGGTGTATGAACTTTTCAATCCATCCCGAATCGTGGTTGATGTCGCCCAGGCAGAACTTGCACCAGGGGCCCAGCTCCAGCTGAGCAAGGCAGGCGGCATCACCCTGCAGAGCAAGGCGATCACCGATGTCTCCCCGGCCCTGACACGGTTTTCCTTTACCCTGCCCGGTTCCCTTCCCTTTGCCGTTAGCGAGGACAACAAGGATATCGTCCTGACCATCAAGGATGTCGGTCAGGCGGCAACAAAAGAGACGGCTGCCGACACGGGCACCAGGATAGAGGATATCAAGGTCACGACACCACCGGGCGAGACAGTGGTCCAGCTCCTGGCCAACGGTCCTGTCGAGGATTTCAAGTACGACGTCCTGCCCGGGAAGGGCGCGACACCACCCCGTCTCTATATCGACATCAACAATGTTTCCGGTACCGACCTGCCCAGGGAACAGAAAGTGGGAACCGCGCTTGATCGAATCAGGGTGGCAAAGCGGGGTAACGGTCTCAGGGTCGTCTTTGACTCTGCCTCGGACACCCTGTTCCCCTTTACCGTCAACAGGACGGACAAGGGCCTGGAGGTCCACATCCGCGAGCAACAGGGCAAGGACGACCGGCTCGCCGCCCTGATCAGCGAAAAGGAAAAGATCGAGAGCCAGCTGCCCAAGGTCAACCCCCTGCAGGTAACCGCCAAGGCCGAAGAAAAACCAGGCAAGGGACAGGACGTGGCCGCGGCAATGAAAGATGCCTTCAGTTTTTCCGGCTACAACAAGAAGCGGATCTCGGTCGATTTCTACAAGATCGACCTGCACAATGTCTTTCGCCTCCTGCGCGAGGTCAGCGGTGTCAATATCGTGGTCGACGAGGATGTGAAGGGATCCCTGACCCTGGCCCTGGATAATGTTCCCTGGGACTTTGCCCTGGATATCATCCTCAACCTCAAGGATCTCCGCAAGGTGGAGCGGTTCAACACCCTTGTCATCCTGCCCAAGGACAAGGCGTTCAACTGGCCGCAACGGGCCGAGGACAACCTGAGTTTCGAGCCGGATACCAAGGTGACTGCCCAGGAGGCCATTGTTATCCAGCAGCGCGAGAGCATGTCCAAGGAGATGATCAAGGCCAAGCAGCTCATCGGCCAGGCCAGGAAGCTGGAAAAGAGAGAGGATTACGAGAAGGCCATCGCACTCTACGAAAAGGCCCTGGATCTGTGGCCGGACAATGCCCGCCTGGCGAACCGGATCGCCTCCATCTACCTGGTCCGTCTCCACCAGAACGCCAAGGCGGTTTTCTATGCCAAAAAGGCATTGAAGCTCGACCCGAAAAACACGGCCGCCGCTCTCAACGCCGCCATCGGTCTCGCCAACATGGAAGAATACAAGAAGGCCCAGCAGTATTTCGACCAGTGTGTGAGCCGAGAGAAGCCGAGCAGCGAGGCACTGCTCAGCTATGCGGTCTTCAGCGAAGACCGGAACAACTATACCGGGGCCCTCAAGCTGCTGAAAAAGCATGATGCGCTCTATGGCGAGAACCTGGACTCCATGGTTTCCGCAGCCAGGTTGCTTGACAAACTTGGCCAACATGCAAAAGCCACGGAGAAGTACAAGGCCATCCTCCTCTCCGGATACCGTATTCCGCCCGACCTGAGCAAATACATCCAGGGCCGTATCGCCCTCAGCCAGTCCATGTAGATGGGCGTTGAACCGCTTGACAGAGGAAAAATCACATGAGATTCAACAGAGCCATACTGGCATCCTGCCTCGCCACCCTGCTGCTCTTCACCGTCGCAGGATGCGGAAACAAAAAGCAGACCCAGACCGCGGAGGAGAAAGCCGCACCGACCTCCCTTGAGAAACAGGTACAGGCCCGGCAGGCCAGGAAACCGGTTCAGCTCCCGATCCGCTACCAGAAACCCACCTACATCGCTCCGAGTGAGAGTGCCGGTTCCTCCCTGGGAGAAAACGGCGAGGAGTACACCCTCAAAGTGGGGGCCAACATCAGCTCCACCCGTGGGCCACAGCCCCTGTGGGATATCCTGAAGCGGCTGGCCAGGCTCAAGGGGATGAGTGTGAGCTGGGCCAGTGACGTGGACCCCAACGTGCTGGTGGACGTGAATATCAGTGCCGATGACGACTTCTTCAAGGCCATCGACAACCTGTTGCGGCAAGTGGATTACTTCCACGAGGTCCAGGGCAACACCATTGTCGTCAAGTACAAGGAGACCAGAAAATTCTATATCTCGGTTCCCTACATGAAGGGATCCTACACCACCACGGTTGGCGGCAACTACCTGACCAACCGGGATGCCGCCAACGGCACCGAGGGCACGGTGAAGATCACCAGCGATGACAATGCCTTTGACGTGTGGCAGAATATCCAGGACAATCTGGACACCATCATGCAGCAATGGGCCACCAGGGAGACGACCCCTGCCGCCGAGGCGGCAACGTCCGGCGGGACCACTGGTGGTGCCAGCGCCAGCGGTACCAACAGCAGCAGCGGCGCCAGCCAGGCAAACAGCCAGCAGCAGAACGACACAGCAACACCCCGGGCCACCCGCCGTATCGCCCAGGGACATTCGTACTATACCATTGACCGGTCCATCGGCCTGATCACCGTGACCGCCCCCAGGCCCGTCCTGAAGAAGATTGATTATTACCTCAAGAACCTGAAGAAGGAACTCTACCGCCAGGTGATGATCGAGGCCAAGATCATCGAGGTCTACCTGCAGGACAACTCCAAGATCGGCCTCGACTGGAGCGCAGTGCTGAAAAACTTCAACATCACGGGTACAGCCACCTTTGGCGGCGACCCGAACAACCCCAGCAGTGGCCAGATTTATCCCTGGAACTCTGCCATCAACCCTGCCACCGGCGACCCCTATACCCGTTTCATCACCAAGGTGGCGCTGAACCCGGCCAACTTCAGTGTCATGCTCAACGCCCTCAACGAACAGGGGGACGCCCATGTTCTTTCCAATCCCAAGATCACGGTGCTCAATGGCCAGCCCGCCATCATCAGCGTGGGCAAGGACATCGCCTACATCAAGACCGTGACCAAGAATATCGACTCGGGCACCAACAACAGCTCTTCCATCACCTACACCGCCGACGTGGACAACGTGGTCGAGGGTATCGCGCTTGGCGTAATGGCCTCCATCGTGGATGACAACTCGGTCATTCTCCACCTGACCCCGGTCACCACCGACCTGATCGACGACAAGATCGAGTACCGCCAGTTCGGGGATGGCCTGGAGGTCGGCCTGCCCAAGGTCGGGATCCGTGAGATGTCGACCATGGTCGAGGTCCACAACGGAGAGATGCTGATCATCGGCGGCCTCATCGACAAGGTGCAGGGCAAGCAGGGCAAGTTTGCCCCCATAGTTGGCGATATTCCCCTTATCAAGTACCTCTTCGGTTACGAGGAAAAACGGATGGAAAAACGAGAGCTCGTTATCCTCCTCACCCCGAAGATTATATCCAACTCATGAAAGATTCAGGAACATTCCGTCAGAACAGGAGAAAAAGAATGAAGTACTGTCGCTACCTGCTTATCGGAGTACTGGCGCTTGTTGTCAGCGGCTGCGGGCAGACCGTCAAGGAGTCGCTCAAGCAGCCGGTGGTGAAAAAGAGCACCGCAGGGGCGGACAAGACCGTGGTCATCCTGCCCTTTGCCGACTACTCCTATGCTGACGACCTGGAAACCGCCTTCCGCCGCAGCCTGTTGATCAACGAGAACCTGACCGACCAGCTGGTCAGCAACTCCTTCCACCTGCCGGTGCAGGAAGACGTCTTCAGGTACCTGGTGAACCAAAAGATCATCAAGATCGTTGGTTACAAAAAGACCAATACCTCCATCCTGGAAGACGAGATCGCAAGCGGAGACTGGTCCGTGGCCATGCAGGAGGAACTGCAACACTACGTCGATCTGAGCAAAAAACGCAGCAATAATAACAAGGACGTGCTGGAGAGCCCCGGTACCCATGGCCTGACCCAGCAGGAGATCGTCAAGATCGGCCGCCACTTCGGCGCCGACTACATCCTGCGCGGCCGGATCATCGAGTACAAGACCCGCCAGGATCCCTCCTGGGCACCGTGGAAGAAGGGCGTCCTCTCCTTTGTCTCCGGCGCCTCCAGCCGCATCGCCTTTGGTACGGCCAGCGCCGACACCTACGACAAGTGGGCCAACATGGTGGCCGGCGCCGCCTGGGGCGGCCTGATCGGATCCGGCGTTCACTGGCCCTATGATCCGGGTAAAGCCGACCAGACCATCTTCGGTGTCTCCGGCGGCCGCACCGGCAATACCCTGATCTGGGGCGCTGTCGGCAGCAGCCTCGGCAAACTGGCCCAGAGGAGCGGCCAGATTCCCCAGGCCGTGGTGCAGCTGCGGATCTGGGTCCAGGACGCCTACACCGGCGAGGTGGTCTGGACCAACCGGGTCGATGTCAAGGTCTCTCCGGAGTCGGTGCTCGCCGACCAGCAGTATGATGCCCTGTTCGAGGCAGCCACGGAAAAGGCCGTGGACACCCTGGTCCAGAACTTCGTCAGCCAGGCCATGCTCTAACCCTGCCAGGGCTGCCACAGACGCAAAAGGGCCGGTCACTTCCAGTGACCGGCCCTTTCTTTTACCTCAATCCTGCCCTTCAGGAGGGGCAATTGCAGGATCGAGGTTTTACCCTGCCTGCTGCAGGGCTGCTCAGGAGTCCTTGTTCTCCCGCTGCGCGTTCTCGTACAGGGCGACAAAGTTGATCGGCTCCATGAGAAAGGGCATGAAACCACCATCCACCGATACCTGGCTCACGATCTGGCGGGTAAAGGGAAAGAGCATGAGCGGACAGTCCACGGCCAGGACCCGCGGAATATGCTCGGCAGGGATGTTCTTCATCAGGAAGACCGCGCCGTGCTCGATCTCGACCACGAACATCACCGCATCGTCGGCATTCTTGTCCATGACCTTGGCGGTAATGGTGATGGTCACCTCCCAGTGGTCATCATCCATCTTCTGGTTGTTCAGCTGCAGGTTGAAATCAACCTTGGGCTCCTGGTTGCGCGCCAGGAAGATCTGCGGCGCATTGGGGCTTTCAAAGGAAAGATCCTTGATGTACATCTTCTGCATCCGGAAAACCGGCACGTCGGCCTGGTCTGTGTTCTGTTCACTCATCTCTTCTTCCTTTGCGTATCAGCGGTTGGGATTAAACGGTTGCGCTTCCCTCGGTTTCGAAAATTTTTTCTTCATTTTCGAAGTGCAGGATTCAGGGAAAACACGTATCTCCAGGGATTCTCCTGCCCACGGGGCATGTGAAATACGGCCGCCCCCTTGCTGCCCCGCATCTGCGGCGAACTTGCCCACGGCAGGATGCAGGTAATCTGCTCTATACCATGGATTCGACACAACACTCAACCCTGGCCAGGGTTTTTCTCACTGCCCCAGGGCCTGCTTCAGGAACATCCCGGTATAGGAGTGGTCCACCTGCGCGATCTCCTCGGGCGTGCCGCAGGCCACGATTTCGCCACCAGCCTCGCCGCCCTCCAGCCCGATGTCGATGATGTAATCAGCGGTCTTGATCACATCCAGGTTATGCTCGATCACCACCACCGTGTTGCCCATGTCCACGAACCGTTCCAGCACGTTGAGCAGGTGCTGGATATCGGCCGGGTGCAGGCCGGTGGTCGGCTCGTCGAGGATGTAGAGGGTCCTGCCGGTGGAGCGCCGGGACAGTTCCCTGGCCAGCTTGACCCGCTGCGCCTCGCCGCCGGACAGGGTCACCGAGGACTGGCCCAGGGTGATATAGCCCAGCCCGACATCATTGACGGTCTGCAGCCTGTTCTTGATCGGCGGAATATTCTGAAAAAACTCCAGGGCCTCCTCCACGGTCATGGCCAGGATATCGGCGATATTCTTTCCCCGGTACCGGATCTCCAGGGTCTCCCGGTTGTAGCGCCTGCCCTGGCACCGCTCGCAGGTGACGTAGATATCGGGCAGGAAATGCATGGCGATCCGGATCACGCCGTCACCCTCGCAGGTCTCGCAGCGGCCGCCCTTGAGGTTGAAGCTGAACCGGCCCGGCCGGTAGCCCCGGGCCCGGGACTCGGGCAGGCGGGCGAGCAGCTCCCGGATCGGGGTCAGCACCCCGGTATAGGTGGCCGGGTTGGAGCGTGGTGTCCTGCCGATGGGGCTCTGGTCGATATCGATCACCTTGTCGATGTATTGCAGGCCCTGGATCGTGGTCGGCGTCCGGGCCACGCGGCCCCGTTCCTGGAAATAGCGGCGTGCCTCGGCAAACAGGGTCTCGATGACCAGCGAACTCTTGCCCGACCCCGACACCCCGGTGACGCAGATCATGGCGCCCAGGGGGAAGCGGACCGTGATGTTCTTGAGATTGTTGACGCTCGCCCCCTGCACCGTGAGCCAGAACTTCTTTCCCTTCCTGATCCGCCGCCGTTTTTTCGGCACCGGGATCTGCCTGCGGCCGGAGAGATAGGCGCCGGTGAGCGAACGCTCGCAGTCGAGCAGCCCGGGCACCGGCCCGGAATAGAGGATCTCGCCGCCATGGATCCCGGCGCCGGGCCCGATATCGAGGACATGGTCGGCGGTGGCAATGGTGTCGGTGTCATGCTCGACCACGATCACGGTGTTGCCCAGGTCGCGCAAGTTGAGCAGGGTCTTGATCAGCTTGTTGTTGTCGCGCTGGTGCAGGCCGATGGAGGGCTCGTCCAGGATGTAGAGCACGCCGGCCAGGCCGGAGCCGATCTGGGAGGCCAGCCGGATGCGCTGGGCCTCGCCGCCGGACAGGGTCCCGGCCTTGCGCTCCAGGGAGAGGTACCCCAGGCCCACCCCCTGCAGGAAGGAGAGCCGCTCCAGGACCTCCTTGAGGATCGGCGCGGCGATCACCTCCTGCCGGCTGGCGAACGTCAGTTGGCCCAGTTCCGGGATCAGCCGGTCAATGGGCATCCGCACCAGGTCGACAATGGACCAGGGCCCGACCCGGACCGCCAGGGCCTCGGGTTTCAGGCGCGCGCCCCGGCAGCGCGGGCAGGGCTGCTCGTTCATGAACCGGGCCACCTCCTCGCGTACCCGCGGCGACGAGGTCTCCCGGAAGAGGCGCTGCAGCCGCGGTATGATCCCCTCAAACGGGATACTCGAGATCAGTTGCCGCCGGCCGCGCACGTGGTGAAACTCGATCCGCTGCCTGCCCGTGCCATGGAGCACCGCCTGCCGCACCTCCCCGGCAAGATCCTGCCAGGGCGTGCCGGGATCAAACCCGTAATGGCCGGCCAGGGCCTCGATCCACTGGTGGGCATGGGTGGAGAGCTTGCGCCGGTTCCAGGGGGCGATGGCGCCCCCGGCCAGGGAAAGCGACGGATCCGGCACGACGAGCTGCTCGTCGATATACTGGTGCACGCCCAGGCCGCTGCACTCGGGACAGGCGCCCTGGGGGTTGTTGAAGGAGAAGAGCTGGGTGGTCAGCTCGGGCACCGAGATGCCGCAGCGGTGGCAGGCAGCGGATTCACTGAACAAAACCTCCTCGTCCTGCCCGGGAAACCAGGCCAGCATGGTCCCCTCGCCCAACCGCACCGCCGTGGAGACCGACTCGTCCAGGCGCCTGCGGATGGAGGGCTTCAGGACCAGCCGGTCCACCACCGCCTCGATGGTGTGACGCCGGTTCTTCTCCAGGTTGATCCCGTCGGCAAGCGACACGATCTCGCCATCCACCCGCGCCCGGACAAACCCCTCCTTGCGCAGCCGGTCAAGGACCTGCCCGTGCTGTCCCTTCCTGGCCGTGACCAGGGGCGCGAGCAGGATCACCTTTTCGCCTTCCGGCCGCGCCAGCAGGTTGTCCACCATGTCCTCGACAGACTGGGAGCGGATGGCCTGGCCGCACTGCGGGCAGTGGGGCTGGCCGGCCCTGGCAAAGAGCAGGCGCAGGTGATCGTAGATCTCGGTCACCGTACCCACGGTGGAACGGGGATTTTTGCTGGTGGTCTTCTGCTCGATGGAAACGGCCGGCGACAGCCCTTCCAGCAGGTCCACGTCCGGTTTGTCCATCTGGCCGAGGAACTGGCGGGCATAGGTGGAGAGCGACTCCACGTAGCGGCGCTGGCCCTCGGCATAGAGGGTGTCAAAGGCAAGGGTCGACTTGCCGGAGCCGGACAGGCCGGTGAAGACGATCAGCCTGTTGCGCGGCAGGTCCACGGAGATGTTCTTCAGGTTGTGCATCCGGGCACCGCGGATGCGCAGGTATTGCGGTTCCATCTGCTTCAGGATCCCCGGACCACGTAGCGGGCGTGGTCATCCTTGATGCAGCGGTCCATGATCACCAGCAGGCCCGCCTCGCCGGCCAGGCGCGCCGCCTCCTCGCTGACGATCCCCTCCTGCATCCAGACGACCCGGGCGCCGATGGCGATGGCATCGCGGACAACGGGCACCACCTGGTCGGAACGGCGGAAGATATCCACCACGTCGACCCGTTCCGGGATGGCCCGCAGGCTCGGGTAACAGCGCTCGCCCAGGATCTCGTCCTGGCCGGGATTGACAGGAATGATCCGCATGCCGGCCGCCTGCAGGTAGCGGGCCACCTGGTTGCTGGGCCGCGCCGGTTTCGGGGACAGGCCGACCACGGCAATGGCGCCGATACCGGCAAAGACCTCCTGGATGGCCGCCACCGGGGCCAACTGTACTACCATGAAACGACACTCCTTTTTCTGCGACTTGACAAAATCATTTACCGCCATATGGTGGTGTGGTAGATTGGTATACTTCTGCATCGGTCAGGGCGGGGACAGAAGCACGGACCCGGAGCGGCCGCCCCGCGGGACCGGGGACCGATGCCACCGCTACAATTACCACGGAATATGCTTTCTGCTACCATGTATTTTCAGGATATTATTGCGGCCCTGAACAGTTACTGGGCCTCGGCCGGCTGTGTTGTTCTGCAGCCCTATGACATGGAGGTGGGCGCCGGTACCTTCCACCCGGCCACCCTGCTGCACGCCCTGGGCCCGGAACCGTGGAAGGCCGCCTATGTCCAGCCTTCGCGCCGGCCCACGGACGGCCGCTACGGCGAAAACCCGAACCGGCTCCAGCACTACTACCAGTACCAGGTGGTGCTCAAGCCCTCGCCAAAAGAGGTCCAGGACATGTACCTGGGCAGCCTGGAGCGGTTCGGCCTCAACCTGCTGCAGCACGACATCCGGTTCGTGGAGGACGACTGGGAGTCCCCGACACTGGGGGCGTGGGGCCTGGGCTGGGAGGTCTGGCTGGACGGCATGGAGATCACCCAGTTCACCTACTTTCAGCAGGCCGGCTCCATCGACCTCAGGCCCGTGACCGTGGAGATCACCTATGGCCTGGAACGGATCGCCATGTACCTGCAGAAGGTGAACTCGGTCTACGACATCGCCTGGAACCGTGACATCACCTACGGCCAGATCTTCCACCAGGCCGAGAAGGAATTTTCCGCGTTCAACTTCGAGGCCGCCAACGTGGCCGACCTGGTCACCTCGTTCGATAATTTTGAACGTGAGGCGCTCAAGCTCGTCGAGCAGGGGTTGATCCGGCCCGCCTACGACTACTGTCTCAAGTGTTCGCACACCTTCAACCTGCTCGATGCCCGCAAGGCGATCAGCGTTGCCGAACGGACCCGGTACATCGGCCGCATCCGCAACATCGCCCGGCAGGTGGCGCGGCAGTACGTGCACCAGCGGCAGGAGATGGGCTATCCGCTGCTTCGGCGGCAGCAGGCCTGAGAACAGAAAAAAATGGCGGAAGTGCATGGGAATCGAACCCACCTGCCAGGCTGTTCACCCGGCACACCGGATTTGAAGTCCGGGAGGGCCACCAGTGCCCTTTCCACTTCCGCGCCACAGAGAACTATTTAATATTTATTGACCTGAAAAACAACTTTTTATTATAATAATCCACCACGGGAAAGAGAAGAGACACGGGCCGCGGCAGCGGCGGGGACTGCTCTTTCCCCCTCGGTATGCCAACCCACTCAGGAGAGGATGTTTCCGTCCCGGACCTTCCATGGAATGTAAAAAACTGGTACGCCTTATCAAGGAATGGTATGTCTGCGTCAAGCAGGAGACCATGGCGCCTGTCCGCATGATGCAGTTTGTCGACAAGCATACCAGGAACTGCGAAATCTGCCAGCAGGACCCTGATCTGCCCGAGGAGATCGAGAAGATCAGGGAGTTTGTCGTTCCCGAGTCCAAGATCCCCAAGGCCGTGCGGGCCCAGGAAGAAAAGACCACCCCGGAGATCTCCCCGGAAGAAGCCAACGAGATCGACAGCGACCACGATCTTCCCTGACCCACCGTCCTCGACTGTCCCCCAAATCCCCGGTTCCCGAGCCGGCCTCCCCTGCCACCTCTGCCCCGGTCAGTCCACTTGCCTCCTCCCAGACCGCCACACAAGCAGGCCCTGATGTCGCTGCTCCTTTTGGCCGCCATCTTCTATCTCAATTTTTTCTCGCGCATCATCTTCGCTCCCCTGCTGCCGGCCATGGAAGAGGATCTCGGGCTCTCGCACGGCCAGGCCGGTTCGTTTTTCCTGATCCTGAGCTGCGGCTACTTTGCCGCCCAGGCGGGATCCGGTTTCATCTCCTCCACCCTGGGCCACAAGCGGACCATCCTGCTCTCCATGCTGGCCATAAGCGCCTGCCTGCTGCTGATGTCGCTGGCGCCCTCCCTTGCCGTGCTCAGGGCGGGTTTTGCCCTGCTCGGCATGGCTGCCGGCATCTATCTCCCCTCGGGCATCGCCACCATCTCGGAACTCTTCACCCCTGCCAGGTGGGGCCGGGCCTACGGCGTGCACGAGCTGGCTCCCAACCTGGCGTTTCTCACCGCGCCCCTGCTGGCCGCCCTCCTGCTGCCCCGGTTGCCCTGGCAGTACGCGCTCCTCTATCCCGGCGCCGCCACCCTGGCCGCTGCCCTGTTCTACGCTCTCTTCGGCCAGGGTGCACGGATGCGGGGCGCACCGCCCAACCCGGCCCACTGCGGGCTTCTGCTCCGGCTGTCCTCGTTCTGGCTGATGGTGCTTCTCTTTGCCATGGGAATCTCCGGGACCCTGGGCGTCTACAGCGTCCTGCCCACCTTCCTGGTCTCGGTGCATCACCTCTCCGAGCAGGACGCCGGTGTCCTGGTCGGCCTGTCCAGAACCTCGACCCTTCTCTCCGCCCTCCTGGGCGGCTGGCTTGCCGACCGCTTCGGCAGCCGCCGGACCATGGCCATGGTCCTCCTGCTCACCGGCATCGCCACCCTCCTGCTCGGCCTTGCCCCGACCGGCTCCGTGCGAACCTGGGTCTGGCTGCAGCCGCTGCTGGCCGTCTGCTTCTTTCCCGCCGCCTTCTCCCTGCTGGCCGGGATCGGCCCGCCCATGATCCGCAACGTGGTGGTCTCGCTGACCGTGCCGCTGGCCTTTGTCATCGGCGGCGGCATGGTCCCGGCCCTGGTCACCCGCATGGCCGACCGCGGCGCCTTCGGCCAGGGCCTGGTCCTGACCGGCCTTTTCATCAGCAGCGGCGCCCTGCTGGTCCACATGGTCCGGGAATACCCTCCGGCCCGGCAGGCATGAGCGGCCGGCCACCATGGCCCGGGGCAGACGGCATCCTCCCGGCCCGGAAATCTTCGTTTGCCATTACCATGATGGACTCGTAAAAAGTCTCCCTTCCGGCTAAGACCGACATTTTCGGGACGGTTTTCTGGCCGGCGCTAAAACTCGCGAACTCGGCTATCGCCTCAAACAAGCGAGTTTTTTAACGCACCGGCCAGAAAACCGTCTGTATCCGAAAATTG